>JBMTZJ010000294.1:0-1000 GCA_049455515.1 Steroidobacteraceae bacterium | reverse complement strand
CCGTCGATCGCGGTGTTCGGCTCGGATTACGACACGCCGGACGGCACTTGCATCCGTGATTACGTGCACATCGTCGATCTGTGCGAAGCGCATTGGCTTGCGCTGCAGTCGCTGCTCGGCGGCGCAGGGAGCCAACAGTACAACCTCGGCAACGGCGATGGATTCTCGGTCCTCGAGGTGATCGAGACCGTGCGGCGCGTGACACGTCGCGAGTTCACGGTGGTCAAAGAAGCGCGGCGTCCGGGCGACCCGCCGCGACTCGTCGCTGACGCTACGGCGGCGCGCTCAACAATCGGTTGGACGCCCAAATATCCTGCGCTCGAAACGATCGTCGAGCACGCCTGGAATTTTGAGCAGAAGCGACCGCGTTAGTCTTACTGCTTCGCGCGAGAGATGTACTCGCCCGTTCGCGTATCAACGCGAATGACTTCACCCTGATTGATGAAGAGCGGGACACGCACGACGGCGCCGGTCTCGAGCTTGGCGGGTTTTTGACCGCCGGTCGCGGTGTCACCACGCACGCCGGGATCGGTCTCGACGATGGTCGCTTCGATGTGCGGCGGCGGCGTCACGACGAGCGGAATGCCGTTCCAGAGCGTCACGATGCAGGTGACGCCATCTTTGAGCCACTGAGCGCCCTCACCCACGGCTTCTTTGCTCGCGGTGTGCTGCTCGAAGTTGTCGGGCACCATGAAATGGAAGAAGTCGCCGTCTTGGTAGAGGTACTGCATATCGACGTCGACGACGTCGGCGGCCTCGACCGAATCACCCGACTTCCAGGTCTTCTCGACCGTACGACCGGTCTTGAGGTTGCGCACGCGCACGCGGTTGAAGGCCTGACCCTTGCCGGGCTTCACCATCTCGTTTTCCACGATGACGTACGGGTCGCCGTCGATGAGGATCTTGAGACCGGATTTGAATTCGCTGGTGTTGTAGCTGCCCATGATTTCTTCCGCGCTAACGGGCCAAAAAGGGCGCGTATGATAGCCGCAACACCCCC
>JBMTZJ010000293.1:0-1014 GCA_049455515.1 Steroidobacteraceae bacterium | reverse complement strand
GGCTGCCTTTGTACGGCACGCGCCCCTCGATGCCCTCGGGGACGAGTTTTTCGAGTTCGGTGGTCGTGTCCTGAAAATATCGGTCGCTCGAGCCATGACGCTCGGCCATCGCACCGAGCGAACCCATACCGCGATAACTTTTGAAGCTCGCGCCCTGAAAGAGCTCGACCTCGCCCGGCGATTCTTCGGTGCCGGCGAAGAGCCCGCCGATCATCACCGCATGCGCACCCGCAGCAATGGCCTTGGCAACATCGCCGGAGTAACGGATACCGCCATCGGCAATGAGCGGCACGCCCGTGCCCTCGAGCGCCGCGGCGACGTTCGCAACCGCTGAAATCTGCGGTACGCCAACACCCGCCACCACTCGGGTCGTGCAGATGGAGCCTGGGCCGATGCCCACCTTGACCCCATCGACGCCCGCTTTAACGAGCGCCTGAGCTGCCTCGGCGGTGACGATGTTGCCAGCGATCACCTGCAGCGACGGCCAGCGAGACTTCACACGCTCGACCATCTGAATGACGCCACGCGAGTGTCCATGCGA
The DNA here is from genome assembly GCA_049455515.1 of Steroidobacteraceae bacterium. Classification (GTDB taxonomy): domain Bacteria; phylum Pseudomonadota; class Gammaproteobacteria; order Steroidobacterales; family Steroidobacteraceae; genus UBA964. Next base: position 473 of record JBMTZJ010000293.1, on the reverse strand, counting down.
GGTGTCGACCACCACCGCATCGACGCCCGCCTCGACGAGTGCCGCCACGCGATCGAGCGTATCGGGAGAGGTCCCCACCGCAGCGCCGACGCGCAAACGTCCGCTGCTGTCTTTGCAGGCGCGCGGCCGCTCGGTCGCCTTCTGGATATCTTTGACGGTGATCAGCCCCTTGAGCTCGTGACCCTCGCCGACGACGAGCACCTTCTCGATACGGTGCTTGTGAAAGAGCTGGAGAACGTCTTCTCGCGGTGCATTTTCGGGCACCGTCACAAGACGCTCCTTGGGTGTCATCACCGACGAGACAGGATTGTCGAGCTGCGTCTCGAAACGCAGGTCACGACTCGTCACGATCCCGACCACCTTGTTGCCCTTGACGACGGGCATACCGGAAATACCACGCGCCTTGGTGAGCTCGAGTACCTGACGGATGGTGGTGTCCGGCGAGACGGTGATCGGATCGAGCACCACGCCGC
>JBMTZJ010000292.1:0-1038 GCA_049455515.1 Steroidobacteraceae bacterium | reverse complement strand
CCCCAACTTGTTCGAGGTCTTGATAGGAGCCAGTCGCCTTCACCGAGAAACTTCGCGGCCCGATGTCTACGACTCCCGCCGGAATGTTGGCGTTTTCGCTTTCGATCGCCTGGATGATTCGCGTCGGCGTGATGCGCAGATCGGCGAGCCGGCCTGTATCGATTTCGATGCGCAGTTCTCGCGGCGGATAAGCCCAGCTCTCTGATGTGCGTACACCTGGCACGCCCTTTAGTGCGTCCTTCAGCGTGCGCGCATGATCCTGCAGCTCCCGGTACGGTGCGTCGTCCGATATGAGCGCGTACTGCACGATGTTGACGAGTCCCGGGCTGAACTTGCGGATACGGATCTCGCGAACCTCCGCCGGAAAGCTGGGCCTCAGAGAATTAAGCTCTCTGACGATTTCTTCGTACTTTCGATCGGGGTCGGTAAACGCTTGAAATTCGATGATGGTGAACGCGACACCGTCTGCCACGATGCTCTCGAGTTGCTTGACGTTATCGAGCTCGGCAAGTCGATCCTCGAGCGGTTTTGCGATCAGCCGTTCCAGATCTTTCGGGTCTCCGCCCGGCATGATCGAGGTGATTTCGAATCCGGAAATCTTGAAAGAGGGATCTTCTTCTCTCGGCACGGATACGAAGCTGTAGAGGCCGAGGACTACCAAACAGAAAAAAACCACCAGCGTGAACTGGTAGCGTCGAATCGGAAATTCGAGAATGGGTGTCGCCATGAGATCTTAACGAGCCTTGCTCGCAGCCGTGGCGGCACCCGTCGCGCCGTCTACGATGCGTATTCGCTCACCGTCGACGAGATACAGGGCGCCCTCGGTGACCACGCGTTCACCCGGCTTGAGACCCTCCGCTAAGGCGACTTGCTCATCGCGGATAAATCCCACACGCACCAGTCGTTTGCGCGCTATCGTCCCGTCGATAACGAATACGCTCGCCGTTCGGCCCTCGCCCTCGACGATAGCGCTCACCGGCACATACGTGTACTGCACGCCCGAAGAATGCGTCGGCTCGATCGTCACATTGGCTACGA
>JBMTZJ010000291.1:0-1040 GCA_049455515.1 Steroidobacteraceae bacterium | reverse complement strand
AAGAGGTGATCGCGGATCGAGTGCAACAACTGATCGTGATTGCCCCGAGGAAAGTCGGTACGACCGATGGATCCTGCGAAGATCACGTCACCGACGATCGCGAAGCGTGACTCGCGCTGGAAAAACACGACGTGCCCGGGCGTATGTCCGGGACAGTGCAGCACCTCGAACTCGACTTCGCCCACTTTGACCCGATCGCCGTCCACCAGCCATCGATCGGGAGTGAATCGATCCGAGGGCGGAAAGCCGAACATCTTGGCCTGCGCGGGCATCTGGTCGATCCAGAATTGATCGTCCGCCTGGGGCCCCTCGATCGGGAGTAAAAGACGCTCGGCGAGTTCTGCCGTCGCCCCGGCATGATCGAGATGCGCGTGAGTGATCAAGATTTTTTGAAGGGTCAGGCCATGACGCCGAACCACGTCCAGGATACGGTCGAGCTCACCCCCCGGATCGACCACCGCTGCTTGCAGAGTGCTTTCGCACCAGACGATGCTGCAGTTCTGCTGAAAGGCCGTGACGGGTACGACTTCGATCTTCATGGCGCGCAATCTTGCCTAAACCGTGATCGCAAGACCTCGATAAATACGCGCCCGATAACGGCTCTCTTGCGCCTCGACGATCGGCGCCGCGGCGAGCAACACGGCGTGCGCGTAGCGCTCGTATTCCTCCGCCTGCTCTGCAGCGTCTCGCGGCTCCTCACTACGCATACGACGCGTGAGATTGACCTGGTTCACCGGCACGGCCGTCGGCAGTCGTTCGTTTTCGACGCCGAGAGTCGCCGTGAACGCGTGGAGCGTCGTCTTGACGAAGTTGGCCATCGCAAACTGCGCGAGCGTGCCGCCTGCCGGAACGTCGGGCGATGTCAAAATGAGGCGCGCGCCTTTGAATAAAGAGACTTTGCGTGCCACTCGAAAGTGGTGGGTCAGATTCATCTCGATGAGTTCGGAAAATTCCGGAGCCGCAAGATGGTCTTTTCCTTCGATTCCGAACAGCGCCCGCGGAATCGGTGCAAACGGTGTCGAGACGACCGCCGCAGGCGT
>JBMTZJ010000290.1:0-1042 GCA_049455515.1 Steroidobacteraceae bacterium | reverse complement strand
TCGAGCTCGGAGACGGCATCCTCGGAACGTATGGCGTCGACTCGATCCTCGAGTGTGCGGATATTCGCAAGGCGCTAACCGGCGTCGTGTTATCGGCGAATGATCCGGTCGCCGCTTGGGGCGGCGTCAAACTTTTGCGCGAGCGCTTCGGTATCGAACCCTGTGCGGTAACGGGGCCATCCACTGATAACGCCGTCGGCGTCGATATCATCCGTGAGCAGATGAAGGTTGCCGCATTCAACGCGCTGGCCGACGGTGCTGCACTCGGCGACTGCGTCATCGACGCCATCGGTCTCGGCGCTCGATTCCCGGCGGTGGCGGTCTCGTGATCAAGATACCGACACTCGTCCTCGGCGGTACGGGATACGTCGCAGGCGAAGTGCTTCGTCTCGTCGCGAGTCATCCGCAGCTCGATATCGCGGGCGTCATGTCCGACTCGCAGCCCGGAGAATCCGTCGCCAAAGCGTTCCCGCATCTCGCGCCGTTGCTCGGCGATCTTCGTTTTATCTCCGAGACCGAGATCGAGACGCTCATCACGTCTTTCCCTAAGAGCGCCGTATTTTCCGCTGCACCGCACGGTGTGAGTGCAGCCCTCATCGACAAGCTGTTACGCGCCGCTGAAGCTGCGGGCACCGTACCGCGCGTCGTCGATATCTCGGCGGACTACCGCTATGCCTCCGCGGACGCGTACGCCGCCACCTACAAACATGCGCACGGTGCGCCGTCGCGACTCAAGGATTTCACCTGTGCGCTGCCGGAGCATCTGCCCAAATCACCTACACCACATGTGGCCCATCCAGGTTGCTTCGCGACAGCGACGCTGCTTGCGAGCGTGCCTTTGCTCTCGCTCGGACTCGTCTCCCCTACGCTCTTCGTCAGTGGTGTCACCGGAAGTACGGGTTCCGGTCGTAAACCGGTCGATGGCACTCATCACCCGATGCGACACAGCGACCTTTATGCCTATAACACGCTGGCGCATCGTCATGTGCCGGAGATCACCGCCTGCGCAGCGGCAGCGACGGGCGTGACGGCGAACTTTGCC
>JBMTZJ010000289.1:0-1067 GCA_049455515.1 Steroidobacteraceae bacterium | reverse complement strand
CGCCGCGATAATTTCAAGGGGCCCGCTCGTTCATTCGCTCACGTCACGTTCGCGCGAGACGGACGCTTTTTCCTCGGTGAAAACTTCGTCGGTGACCGTTCGCGCGTCGCACTCGGTACGACGCTCCCGTTCATGCCGGGAACACGCCGTTTCGGTGACGGGCATCTTTTCGAGTTCTCTCAAGACGGCAGATTGCTGCGCGAGCATGCGACACCCGTTCACGGTGGTATGGGTGGCTTCCAAGGCCTGACATCGAGCGTGATCGCGCCCGATGGACGTACCCTGATCTACACGTCGGAGTCCGGTCCGCGGATCATGCGTTGGGATCTCGTCGATCAAAAACCGCTGCCGGATCTCCCTGTCACCCCGGAAAAACCGGGACGCATGTTCTTTGATGTGAACTATGACGAAGCCGGTCGATTACTCGTCGTGACCGGATTGGGTGTCGATGCGCTCGATGATGCCGGTCGCCTGATTCGAAGCTATCCGCTGGGGTCGTTTGGGTGGGCCTCCCTCGGTACGCCGCGAGGCAGATATGTGTATGCCAGCAATTTCTTCTCGGGGGAAATCGCCTGTCTCGATCTGGTCAGCGGCGAGGTCACCGCACGAGCGCAAACGGGGATACGAAAATCTGCCTCGGGAATCGACAGCTTCCCCGGATAGCGTGCGCTAAATCGGCTGGGTAACCGGGTTATACGAGAAGAGGCCGATGCCTTCATCGGCCGCTTTCCCCTTGGTACGTTCCGAATAGGTCTCGGGGTCCGGCGCATGAAACATTCGGCCCGCCTTTCGCGATTCGAGGACCACGAACGACGCACGTTCGATACGAGCATGCTCATAACGCTCGAACGCCTCTTCGATCCGTTCGGAGGCCTCGATCGCGCGCGCGAGGACGACCGCGTCCTCGATCGCGAGCACCGCACCATGTCCGAGAAACGGCAGGATCGGGTGAGCCGCATCACCAAGCAGCGTGATTCGACCTTTCGTCCAAGTCTGGAGGGGCTCCCGATCGAATAGGCCCCACTTGAACAGCAGGTCGGGCGGAACGAGTTCCATGATGCGGCGCA
>JBMTZJ010000288.1:0-1099 GCA_049455515.1 Steroidobacteraceae bacterium | reverse complement strand
GCGAAGCGCGCTTCGCGGCCGAGTTTTTGAAGCCGGTTAATCACAATGAATTCTTGATCCTAATCGGTCGTCTCCTCGGCTTGCGGTGGACTCATTTACCACCAGTCGCCCGCGGCACCGACTCTCCGCCTGGATTGCGTCCGGCAGCGGCCGAGCTTGCGGTGCTACGCGAGATGGTCGAGCTCGGCGAAGTGACCGCCATGCGCGAATGGACTCGGGGTTTGCGGCGTCGATCGCCCGAGTTCTCCGGCTTTGCCGATCGGGTGGAGGCTTCTGTCGCCGACCTCGACTTCGAGACGCTTCAAGAGCTCGCCTCGGAGTCCAAGCCCTGATGCGTTCGCGAATCGATATTCTGGCGATCGATGATTCCGTCACGGACCTTCGGCTTTTACTCGAGTTGATGACCCTGCGCGATCTTCGGTTCAGCGTCGCGCGAACCGGGGAGCAGGGGTATCGCCAGGCTGTCACGCTCGAGCCTGGGTTGATCTTGCTCGATATTCATATGGAGGGGACCGATGGGTTCGCCGTCTGTGAACGCCTCAAAGCCAATCCGAATACGGCATCCATTCCCGTCATTTTTCTGACCTCCGCGACGGACATATCGATGCGTCTCGAGGGGTTTCGGGTAGGCGGGGTCGATTACATCACCAAGCCTTTCAATGAAACGGAAGTTTTGGCCCGCGTAGGGGTTCATCTCGGCTTGGCTTCACGCCGCCTGTGCGAGCAAGCGCTGGTCGAGTCCTCAGCGGCGACCGTCGGCCGCACCTTGTCGACGCCGGACGAGGTGTTGGTCGTCGTCGCCCAGCGATTACTTCGTGAATCGATTGCCTCGCCTCCGTCGCTCGATGAGCTCGCCTTCCGTGTCGGGAGCAATCGCCGAAAACTGAGCGAGGCTTTTCGTGCATTTTGCGGGCAAGCGGTGTTTGAGTGGTTACGCGAAGAGCGTTTCCGACGCGCACAGGAGATGCTCTCCAACACATCGATACCCGTATCGGCGATTAGCGATGCGCTCGGCTACTCCACCCCGACTAATTTCTCAAAGGCGTTTCGCGAGCGTTTCGGCGTGACACCGAGCGACATGAGAGCCGGTGAGGTGTCC
>JBMTZJ010000287.1:0-1112 GCA_049455515.1 Steroidobacteraceae bacterium | reverse complement strand
GCCCAGTGTGCCGTCATGAAGTCGATGGTCTCGACCGCGCGCAGCGCGATCACGGGATCGTGACGACGACCGTCGCCCGTGACGCCGACCGACTTCACGGGCAGGAACACGGCGAAGGCCTGGCTCGTCTTGTCGTACCAACCCGCCTTTCGCAGTTCCTCAATGAAAATATGATCAGCAAGGCGTAGGGTCTCAGCCGCTGCCTCGGTCACCTCACCCAAGATGCGTACGCCGAGCCCAGGCCCCGGGAACGGATGCCGATAGACCATCTCGGCGGGCAGCCCCAGCTCCACGCCGATCTTGCGTACTTCATCTTTGAAGAGTTCGCGTAGCGGCTCGACGAGCTTCAGCTTCATGTGCTCAGGCAAGCCACCCACGTTGTGATGGCTCTTGATGACGTGCGCCTTGCCGGTTTTGCTGCCGGCAGACTCGATAACATCGGGGTAGATGGTGCCCTGCGCGAGGAACTCGACGCGCTCCGCGGCACCCTCGCCTGCGAGTTTCTTGGCTTCTTCGTCGAACACTTCGACGAAGAGTCGGCCGATGATCTTGCGCTTGGCTTCGGGGTCACTCACGCCTTTGAGTTCTCCAAGGAAACGCTGCGCGGCATTGACGCGGATGACGCGCACACCGAGATTACGGGCAAAGATATCCATGACGGCATCGCCCTCGCGATGCCGCAGCAACCCATGGTCGACGAAGACGCAGACGAGCTGATCGCCGATAGCCTTGTGCAGCAACGCAGCGACTACCGAGGAGTCGACGCCGCCCGAGAGTCCGAGCAGCACCTTCGAGTTGCCCACCTGCGCGCGTACGCGCTCGATCGCATCGTCGATGATGTTCCCGGGGTTCCAGCTCGCTGCGCAGCCACAGATCTCGTGCAGGAAACGCGCGTAGATCCGCTCGCCCTGTTTGGTATGCGTGACCTCAGGATGGAACTGTAGAGCATAGAAACGCCGAGATTCGTCGGCCATTCCTGCGATGGGGACGTCGCCCGTCGAGGCGATCATAGAAAATCCGGTCGGTAATCCGACGACCTGATCACCATGGCTCATCCAGACGTCGAGCAAACCGTGCCCGTCCGCATTCACGCGATCTTCGATGCCTTTCAG
>JBMTZJ010000286.1:0-1151 GCA_049455515.1 Steroidobacteraceae bacterium | reverse complement strand
CGCCGTCTTTTCCGGCGTTACCGAACTGGAGTGATCAGAGCCGGTCGAGGTTCATCACCTTGTCCCAAGCCTTCACGAAGTCCTTCACGAACTTCTGCTGACCGTCGTTTGCGGCATAGACCTCAGCCACTGCGCGCAGCTCCGAGTTCGAGCCAAAAACGAGGTCGACCGGGGTGGCGGTCCACTTGGTGTTTCCGGAGTCACGATCGACGCCTTCGTAGACGCCCTCGGTCGAAGACTTACGCCATGCGGTTTGCATATCGAGCAAGTTGACGAAGAAGTCGTTCGACAGCGTACCCGGACGCGAGGTCAGCACACCGTGAGCAGACTTGCCGTGGTTAGCGCCGAGCGCGCGCATTCCACCAACCAGCACCGTCATCTCGGGAACCGTCAGCGTGAGCAAGTTGGCACGGTCCACGAGCGCTTCGGCGGGCGACAGATAGCTCGCTGCCGTGTAGAAGTTGCGGAAGCCGTCGGCTGTCGGCTCGAGCGGTCGGAACGACACCACATCCGTCTGGGCCTGCGCGGCATCCATACGGCCCGGCGCAAAAGGTACCGACACGTCGACGCCCGCGCGCTTGGCAGCCTGCTCGATAGCGACGGCACCGCCCAGCACGATCACATCAGCCATCGAAATCTTTTTGCCATACTTCTGCGCCTTATTGAACTCTTGTTGAATGTTCTCGAGTTGCTTGAGGACCTTCGCGAGTTCTGTCGGGTCGTTCACCGCCCAAGTGTTCTGCGGATCGAGACGAACGCGAGCGCCGTTTGCACCGCCGCGCATGTCCGTGCCACGGAAAGTCGAAGCCGACGCCCAAGCCGAGCGAACGAGCTCCGCAGTGCCGAGACCCGAGGCCGCAATACGCGACTTGAGCTGAGCGATATCCGAAGCATCGACCAGCGCGTGATTGACAGCCGGAATCGGGTCCTGCCATACGAGGACTTCCGCCGGTACTTGCGACCCGAGATATCGAGCACGAGGACCGAGATCACGATGCGTCAGCTTGAACCAGGCACGCGCGAACGCGTCGGCGTACTGATCAGGGTTCTTGCGGAAGCGCTCAGAAATCTTGCGGTACTCCGGATCGAACTTCAGCGAGAGATCCGTCGTGAACATGATCGGCGGATGACGCTTCGTCGGATCGTGCGCA
>JBMTZJ010000285.1:0-1172 GCA_049455515.1 Steroidobacteraceae bacterium | reverse complement strand
AAGATATGGCTGCCGCAATCCATCGCACCTTCGGGTCTCACGTTCTACACGGGCAATCTTTTCCCGCAGTGGCGCAGCAGTCTTTTCTTGGGGTCTCTGCGTGAGCAGATGTTGATTCGTCTCACCCTGGACGGTGATACCGTCACGGGCGAGGAACGAATCAGCGGGCTCGGCAGAGTCCGCGACGTCCGTGAGGGGGCTGACGGCGCGATATACGTGCTTTCGGAGTCCGCGGGCCAGCTGTTTCGGCTGACGCCCTCAACGCCCTAACGGAGGCGTTCGTTACCGGCCGCCAAAGATTTAGGCTGCGGCCGGCGCTGAGCTTCGGATCAGATAATCGAATGCGCCGAGAGCAGCCTTGGCGCCATCGCCTGCCGCAATGACGATTTGCTTGTAGGGTACGGTCGTCGCATCGCCGGCGGCGAAGACGCCGTGGGCGTTGGTGGCGCCGTGATGATCGACCACAATTTCGCCAAAGCGCGAGAGCTCGATCGTTCCTTTCAAAAACTCGGTGTTCGGCACGAGACCGATTTGTACGAACACACCTTCGAGCGAGAGCTGATGCGAATCACCGGTGCCGCGGTCTTTGTAGGTGAGACCCGTGACCGTTTTGCCGTCGCCGTGGATTTCCGTGGTCTGGGCATTGAGCACGATCGTCGTGTTGGACATGCTCTTGAGCTTGGACACGAGCACGGCGTCAGCCTTGAGCTGATCGGCGAACTCGACGACCGTCACATGTCCGACGACACCCGCGAGGTCGATGGCCGCCTCGACGCCGGAGTTGCCTCCGCCGATCACGGCGACGCGTTTCCCTTTGAAAAGCGGACCATCGCAGTGCGGGCAGTAAGCGACGCCGCGATTTCGGTACTCCTGCTCGCCCGGTACGTTGACGTTCTTCCAGCGCGCGCCCGTGGCGAGAATCACTGAGCGCGAGCGCAGTACGCCACCATGGCTCATCGTGACCTCGACGAGATCCCCTGGCTTCGCCGGTGGCGTGATCTTATCGGCACGCTGAAGATTCATGATCTCGACGTCGTAGTGACGCACGTGCGCTTCGAGGTCGGTCGCGAATTTCGGACCGTTGGTCTCAAGCACTGAAATGTAGTTCTCGATACCAAGCGTATCGTTGGTCTGTCCGCCGAAGCGTTCGGCAGCAATGCCGGTGCGAAGAC
>JBMTZJ010000284.1:0-1175 GCA_049455515.1 Steroidobacteraceae bacterium | reverse complement strand
ATTTTGATTTCGGCCATCGCCGGGGCCGCCATCAGCGCTGCCACTGCCACCACCGCCGGAATCATCGCTTTGAAAGAACTACGCATCGTCGGATCAACCTCTCAAAATAATCGCGTCAGAACGCCTGACCGATCGTGAACTGGAACCGCTCTTCCTCGTCCGGGAACCTCACGCCATCGCCCCGGAAGGGATTGAGCGGCAGCGCATAACTGAATCGGAACACACCGAGCGGCGCGAGCCATTGGACCGCAACGCCCGTCGACTGACGCAACCTATCATACTTGAACTTGTAATCGACCGGGCTGACCCCGTCGATGCCCGTGAATTGATAGAAACCGCGGGTCGAAAACACGTTACCGATGTCGAAGAACACGGTCGCACGCGCCGAGGTCTGCCATTTTTCCGGTGTCGGAATGATGAGCTCGGCCCGCGCCGTCACCTTGAGGTTGCCACCATAGGGGTTACCGAAACTGTCCTTCGGACCGAGGCGACTCTCGCGATATCCACGCACGGTATCGGGACCGCCGGCAAAGAAATTGCGGAACGGCGGCGGCGCCGTCGTGTCCCCAAGCTCCTGGCTGTAACCCACTTCCGCTGCGAGTGCGGCCGTCCAACGACCGACGATCGGAATCAGTTGCAGATAGTCGTAGTTGATCGTCGCGTACTGCACGTCGCTAAAGGGCAGCGCATAACTCAAGGCGAGCGAGTGACGCATACCGCGATCGGCAAAGAGCGCACGATTACGGCTGTCGTAACTCCAACCGACCGTCAGATCGAACGCGTCGAACTGCGTCGTATCGAGCGTGGTACCCGGAATCACGAAACCACCGCCGAAATCTTGCTCCGGGATAATCTGCACGCGGTAGTCGCCGTTGGTACGCACCCACGAGCGCGCCTGCTCCGCACTGCCCTCGCCCGTGATGAGCGAGGAGCGCTGGGCCGAGAAGCCGATACGCAGACCCTGGAACTCCGTGATCGGATAACCGTAGTCGACGCCGATCGCGAAAGACTCGGAGGAGAAGTCCGACGAGGCCGACACGAACTGCGTCACGTCGCGATATGTGAGCGACACGGTGCGCGCCACGCCGTCGATATTGGTGTACGGGTTGGTGTGCGAGACACCGTAGACCTTCGAGAAGCGACCCGAGTTCAGATCGACCGAGATGCGCTCGCCC
>JBMTZJ010000283.1:0-1176 GCA_049455515.1 Steroidobacteraceae bacterium | reverse complement strand
CGGCGAGCGTGACGTCAGGCGCGATCCCCTGCTCGTTGATATACGTTCCGGAAGGCGTGGCGTACCGGGAGGTCGTCAGCTTGATCGCGTGCCCGTTGCTGAGCGGAATGACGCTCTGCACGGAGCCTTTGCCATAGGTTCGTCGTCCGACGAGCAGGGCACGCTCATTATCTTTGAGCGCCCCGGCGACGATTTCTGCTGCAGAGGCGGATGCTCCGTTAACGAGCAAAGCAATCTCGATACCTGTCAGCACCTGCCCGGGCTCCGCATCCATTCGAAAGCGCGCATCGGCTGCGCGGCCTCGCGCGATGACGATGTTGCCCTGATCGAGCATCGCGTCGGCGACCGCCACAGCACTCTCGAGTACCCCACCAGGGTTGTTGCGCAGATCGATGACGACCCCCTTAAGCTCGGGAAGTTCGCTGCGTAAACGCTCGATAACCGCTCTGAAATCAGCTGGTGTCGTATCGCTGAACGAGGCGATGCGCAGATAAGCGTAGCGTGAATCGAGGCGAGACCCCGTGACGCTGTGTACCTCCACCCTTGCCCGCTCGAGTACGACGTCGACGAGTTCATCTCGGGCCGCCCTGCGTACGGTCAAGCGAACTAAGGACCCTGCAGGGCCGCGCATCTGTTCAATCGCATCGGCGACATTGACGCCGATCGGCTCACCATCGATGCGCAAGATGAGATCACCCGCGCGTATGCCGGCCCGAGCGGCAGGCGAGTCTTCGAGGGGTCGCTGAACTTTGATGAATCCGTTCTCGGCGGAGACCTCGATGCCGATACCGGGATAGTTACCCGCGGCGCCTCGGCGAATGTCTTCGAACTCTCGGCGATCGAGATAAGCCGAATGAGCGTCGAGTCCCGAAAGCATTCCCCGTACTGCGCTGTCGACCAGTTTGTCATCGGGAACTTCGTCGACGTACTCACGTTGGATTTGCGCAAACACCTCGGTGAGCCGGCGTAGCTCTGCAGCCGACAGTTGCTGCGTCAACGTCGAGGCAGCACCGGTGGGTGGTGCAGCCGCGTTCGGCGGCGCCGTGATTGGCGTCGCCAGTACCGGATCGTCTGACTCTACAAAAAATACCCAGCGCGCCAATGCGACACCGGCCAACACGCCGGCTACGACGCCTGACAACAGCAAAACGCGCGGGGAATTCATTGGGCGCAGAT
>JBMTZJ010000282.1:0-1176 GCA_049455515.1 Steroidobacteraceae bacterium | reverse complement strand
ATGGAAGGCGTCGAGCTCGAGTTCCGGGAAGACGGCCTGCGCGCCATTGCCCGCAAGGCCATGCAGCGTAAGACCGGTGCCCGCGGCCTGCGCACCATCATGGAAGGCACCCTGCTCGACACCATGTACGACCTGCCGTCGCTCAAGGGCGTGCAGAAGGTCGTGGTGGATGAGTCCGTGATCGAAGGGCACAACAAGCCCTATGTAGTCTTCAAGACCGAGGCTCCCGCCGAGGAGCCGCCCGCGAGGAAGGTCTCGGGTGGAGCGGGTTAAGCAAGACCCCCTGACGAATTGAGGCTTTGGTACCCCGACTGATCCGGTTGGGTGCCTTGTATCACAGGCCTTTCGTCCCCATAAACCGTAGACTAGAGGCGTACTCGCGCTTCGTTCTGCCTTTCGAGGGGCTTGCCTGCCATGTCCGACCTGACTGTCGCCGCTGAACCCAGCATTGAAAACATCCCCGTCCTGCCGCTGCGGGACGTGGTCGTCTATCCGCACATGGTGATCCCGCTCTTCGTGGGTCGGGAGAAGTCGATCCTCGCGCTCGAGGCGGCCATGAAGGGCGACAAGCGCATCATGCTCGTCGCGCAGCGCCAGGCCGAGGTCGATGACCCGAAGCAGGAAGATCTCTACCAGATCGGCACACTCGCGACGATCTTGCAGCTCTTGAAGCTCCCGGACGGCACGGTGAAGGTGCTCGTAGAAGGTGTGGATCGTGGAAGCGTCGAGAAGCTCCTCGGCGGACCGTTCTACACCGCGCAGATCACGCCCGCGCTCGAAGTCGACCAGTACGACGAGAAAGAACTCGAGGTGCTCTCGCGTTCGGTGGTGTCGCAGTTCGAGCAGTATGTAAAGCTCAACAAAAAGGTGCCGCCCGAGGTGCTGACGGCGCTCGCCGGTATCGAAGATGCCGGGCGCTTGGCCGATACCGTGGCCGCGCACATGGCGCTCAAGCTCTCAGACAAACAGCGTGTGCTCGAGATACTCGATGTGCGCGCAAGACTCGAGCACATCTTGGTCGCCATCGAAGGCGAGATGGACGTGCTGCAGATCGAGAAGCGCATCCGCGGTCGCGTGAAGGCGCAGATGGAAAAATCTCAGCGCGAGTACTACCTGAATGAGCAGATGAAGGCCATTCAGAAAGAACTCGGCGAGATGGAAGATGGCGTCAACGAG
>JBMTZJ010000281.1:0-1176 GCA_049455515.1 Steroidobacteraceae bacterium | reverse complement strand
CGGCGAGCGTGACGTCAGGCGCGATCCCCTGCTCGTTGATATACGTTCCGGAAGGTGTCGCGTACCGCGAGGTCGTCAGTTTGATCGCATGCCCGTTGCTGAGCGGGATAACGCTCTGCACTGAGCCTTTGCCATAGGTTCGTCGCCCAACGAGCAGGGCACGCCCATTATCTTTGAGCGCCCCGGCGACGATTTCTGCCGCAGAGGCCGATGCTCCGTTGACGAGCAAAGCAATCTCGATACCTGTCAGTACCTGCCCCGGCTCCGCATCCATTCGAAAACGCGCATCGGCCGCGCGGCCTCGGGCAATGACGATGTTGCCCTGATCGAGCATCGCATCGGCGACCGCCACTGCGCTCTCGAGTACGCCGCCGGGGTTGTTGCGTAGATCGATCACGACCCCCTTGAGCTCGGGAAGTTCGCTACGCAAACGCGCGATGACCGCCCTGAAATCGGCTGGTGTCGTATCGCTGAACGAGGCAATGCGCAGATAAGCGTAGCGTGAATCGAGGCGAGATCCCGTGACGCTGTGTACCTCCACCCTTGCCCGCTCGAGTACGACGTCGACGAGTTCATCTCGGGCCGCCCTGCGTACGGTCAAGCGAACTAAGGACCCTGCAGGGCCGCGCATCTGTTCAATCGCATCGGCGACATTGACGCCGATCGGCTCACCATCGATGCGCAAGATGAGATCACCCGCGCGTATGCCGGCCCGAGCGGCAGGCGAGTCTTCGAGGGGTCGCTGAACTTTGATGAATCCGTTCTCAGCGGAGACCTCAATGCCGATACCGGGATAGTTACCCGCGGCGCCTCGGCGAATGTCTTCGAACTCCCGGCGATCGAGATAAGCCGAATGAGAGTCGAGTCCCGAAAGCATTCCCCGTACTGCGCTGTCGACCAGCTTGTCATCGGGAACTTCGTCGACGTACTCACGTTGGACTTGCGCAAATACCTCGGTGAGCCGGCGTAGCTCTGCAGCCGACAGTTGCTGCGTCAGCGTCGAGGCAGCACCGGTGGGTGGTGCAGCCGCGTTCGGCGGCGTCGTGATCGGCGTCGCCACTACCGGATCGGCTGACTCTACAAAAAATACCCAGCGCGCCAATGCGACACCGGCCAACACTCCGGCTACGACGCCTGACAACAGCAAAACGCGCGGGGAATTCATTGGGCGCAGAT
>JBMTZJ010000280.1:0-1177 GCA_049455515.1 Steroidobacteraceae bacterium | reverse complement strand
TGGTAAGCAGCGGGCGGCTCATGACACGTCTTCTCGAAACTGCTGCCGCAGATACGCGATGATCGGTCCGATTGACAAGACGAAGAGAATCACGGCATAGGCCGCACCTTTCATCGATGCACCTTCGCCGGCGATGTTCTGAAACACGAGCACGCCGAGAATCGGCAGACCTGCGCTGGTCCCATAAATCACGTAGATGATGTCGAAGGCGCGCAGCGACTCAATGATCGTGATCACCACGATGATGATGTTCACAGGTCGCATCGCTGGCAGCACCACCTTGCGAAAGGTCTCCCATTCGGTCGCACCGTCGATGGCAGCGGCCTCACGCAGCGTCGGGTCGATCGCCTTCAAGCCCGCCAGATACAAGAGCATGATGTAGCCGATATGTCGCCACGAGGCGATCACCATGATCACGTAGATATTGATGTCGTAGTTGCCGAAGAACGACACGGCGTTGCTGATGTCGCGACCGATGAGGCCGTTGATGAAGCCGTCGGAGCGCAACATGAAGTTCCAGATGATGCCCGTGACGGCAAGCGACAACACAACCGGGAAGTAGTACGCCGACTGATAGAAGCGGTGGCCGCGAATCTGACGGTCGATTTGATACGCGAGCAATACACCCGCTGGTGTCGCGATCAAGGCAAACCACACCAGCCAAATCACGTTGTTTCGCACCGCGTCGTAGAAAAGCGGTGTCTTGGTGAAGATGTTGTCGTAGTTCGCCAACCCTGCCCACGTGATGTCGGAATAGTTGATGCCCGTCCAGTAGGTGAACGAGAGATAGATGGTGAGCGTGGCGGGAATCCACACCAAAAGCAGGTGCACCGCCGTGGGCACGCCTACGAACAGCCCGAGCGTCAGGCGATCACTGCGGGAAAAAGCGCGACGGCGGCGAGGCCGCTTGGGGCTCGCCGCCGTCGTACTCATGATCCTCGTATCTCAGCCGCCGAGGCAAACGCCACTAGGGCAGATGCCGTCGATGTGCGTCGACCTTCCGTCGCTCAGAGCGGCGGCAGGGCGTCCCACTGCGACTGCAGGCTCTCGAGAATCTTGTTGACATCCTTCGGGTTCTTGAACCAGCTCTGGAATGCGGGTCCCACGATGGGTCCTGCGAAATCCGGACGGGTGTCGCGGTCGAGGAACTGCGTGATGTACTTCGCCTCGGCCATGA
>JBMTZJ010000279.1:0-1194 GCA_049455515.1 Steroidobacteraceae bacterium | reverse complement strand
TTGCGGAAGCGGCTCCGACGCCATCTCCGGTCGCCGAAGGTACTCTGCGTATCGCGTCCTGGAACGTCAGTTTCTTTAGGCGCAACGAAGGCGATCTGGCGCGTGAGCTCGCGAACGGCGAGTCTCGTCAACCCCGAAACATCGCTGCCGTGCTGCAGAAGATCCGCCCGGATGTTCTGCTCATCAATGAATTCGACTACGACCCGAACTCGCCAGCACTTTTTCAGAAAAACTACCTCGAGGTCTCTCAAAGCGGTGGCGCACCACTGCGCTATCCCCACTATTTCATCGCCCCGTCGAATACCGGCGTGCCGAGTGGGCTCGATCTCGATCGTGACGGCAGAGTGAGCGGAGGTGGCGATGCGCTCGGGTTCGGGATATTCCCGGGACAGTACGGCATGCTGGTGATGTCGAGATTCCCCATCGATCTCGAGGCGACCCGGACGTTCCGCTCTTTTCTTTGGCGTGATATGCCCGGAGCGATGATTCCACCAGGCTGGTACACCGACGAGGCGCTCGCCAAGTTACCGCTCTCTTCAAAGAGCCACTGGGACGTGGTGATTCGACTGCCTGCCCGTGAGGGCGAGTCTCGAGCGCTACATTTTTTGGTGAGCCACCCTACGCCGCCCGGCTTCGACGGGCCGGAAGATCGCAACGGCCGACGTAATCACGACGAGATTCGGCTGTGGGCCGACTATCTCGACCCGCGACGCGCAGGCTATCTCGTCGATGACAGCGGTCGTCGAGGCGGGCTCGATGAGCGTGCCTCATTCATGATCGCCGGTGATCTCAATGCCGATCCGGCGGATGGTGGCAGTGTGAAAGGGGCGATCGGGCAGTTGCTCGAACACCCACGCGTTCATCGAGATGCGGCGATCGGTGCGCTAGCCCCTCGCAGCCGAGGCGGCATCGAAGCGGCTCGTCGGCAGGGAGGCGCAAACCTGCGGCATCAGGGG
Organism: Steroidobacteraceae bacterium; assembly: GCA_049455515.1. Classification (GTDB taxonomy): domain Bacteria; phylum Pseudomonadota; class Gammaproteobacteria; order Steroidobacterales; family Steroidobacteraceae; genus UBA964. Next base: position 238 of record JBMTZJ010000279.1, on the reverse strand, counting down.
AACCCTGCGCTCGATACGGCAGATTTCTCTGACGGCGAACGTTCCGTCGGTAATCTCCGCGTCGATTACGTCCTGCCTTCGAAAGATTTTGAAGTCTGCGCTTCGGGAGTTTTCTGGCCGACCGCGGAAGACCCGGAATTCGCGATCGTCAACGACGACGCCGAACTCAGCTCCGATCACCGACTCGTCTGGGTGGATATCGCCCTACCGGGACGACGCTGCCCCCGCTGAGGGTGAG
>JBMTZJ010000278.1:0-1201 GCA_049455515.1 Steroidobacteraceae bacterium | reverse complement strand
AGGATGCCGAACACCTCGCACGACGCTTCAGACTCGGCGATGTCGATGAGCTCTTCGATCCAGAGGTGCTCGCGTAACTTCGCCGTGATCGTCACGTGCGAGCGCTGGTTGTGCGCGCCGCGATCCGAAATACGCTTGCTGCAGGGGCAGAGGCTCGTGACGGGTACGACCACACGCACCCACAACTCTGCAGCCGTGCCGCGTTGCTCGCCGATGAGCGTAGCGCGGTAGTCCATCAGGCTCTCGACGCCCGATACAGGGGCCTTCTTCATGACGAAGAACGGAAAGCTCATCTCGATATGACCCGACTCCGCCTCGAGGCGGCGCGTCATCTCGCCAAGCATCTTCCGAAAGTTTTCCACCGAAATCTCGCGCTCGCCATGCAGGATCTCGACGAAGCGCGACATGTGCGTGCCTTTGAAATCGTGCGGCAGGTTCACGTACATGTTGAACGTCGCGACGGTGTGCTGCTCGCCGCTCGAACGATCGCGGAGCTTCACCGGATGCGTGATGTCCTTGATGCCGACTTTATTGATCGGCAGCTGGCGCGTATCCGCGCGCGACTGGACGTCCTCCACTGCCTGAACCCGCGCAGAAGTCATGACTCAAGTACCCGTGCGGGAGAGGTTGCGCTGCGCCTGCCACCAACCGTCGATGTGCTTCGCGAGCCCCGAGGCATCGAGGCCGGCGAGGGCGAGGCAGTCCTCGCGACTGCCATGCTCGATGAATCGATCGGGAATACCGATGAGATGCATGGGAATGGAGATACCGGCCTCCGCGAGCGCCTCGGCAACCGCCGAACCTGCGCCACCTTGAACGGCATTTTCTTCGACCGTGATGACGGCGCGATGACGACTCGCGATTTGCCTGACGAGTGCGACATCGAGCGGCTTGATGAAGCGCATGTCGACGACCGTCGCATCGAGTCGCTCCGCAATCGGGCGCACGGCGTGCAGGAGCGTACCGAACACCAGGATCGCGAGCCCACTTTGTCCTTCACGACGGACGACCCCGCGACCGACCGGCAACGCCGACATCTCGCGCACGACGGGCGTGCCGTTGCCGATGCCCCGCGGATATCGCACCGCCGAGGGGCCCGTGAGCGTCGTCGCGGTGTAGAGCATCTGCCGACATTCGTTTTCGTCGGAGGGCGCCATCAGCACCATGTTCGGTATGCAGCGCAGGTACGAGATGTCGTAGG
>JBMTZJ010000277.1:0-1203 GCA_049455515.1 Steroidobacteraceae bacterium | reverse complement strand
CCGTCGATGACGATGAACTTGGAGGGTGGCGTCGCCCACTTGGCCTCGACCTCCGCAGCGGGCGTGTCGCGATAAACGACGGCGCCGATCGCGAGCAGCACGCCGATCGCAAGCACCAACCCCAACAACCCTTTCAACAGCGCTTTGATCAACCACCCGAGCCAACGCATGACGTACCCCCGAACTGACTCTGGACTCGCCGAACGACGCTCGGCAGATATACTCCGACCCCGGGCTCTTTAAAACAGGTAGAAAACAGGGTGACCACTTCGAATGCTTCCGAAGCGACGCTCGGGAACACCACGCAGTTCCAGCCCGTCTATGCCTGGTTCGTGGTGGCGGTGCTCGCACTCGCCAACTGCGTTTCGTTCATCGATCGATTGATACTCTCGCTGCTCGTACAACCGATCAAAGCCGACCTCGGTATTTCGGACACCGCCTTCAGCCTACTCGCTGGTGCCGCATTCGCCATTTTTTATTGCGGCATGGGTCTCGTGATCGCCCGATGGGCGGACCGATACAGCCGAAAGTGGATCATCACCTCCGGCGTCACGCTCTGGTGCCTCATGACCTCCTTCGCGGGCACGGCTCGATCCTACGGGGAACTTTTCTTTTATCGGGTTGGCGTGGGTGTTGGCGAGGCGACGCTCTCACCGTCGGCCTACTCGATGCTCGCGGGCTACTTCCCGCCCCAACGACTTGCTCTCGCCATTGGCATCTTCAGCGCAGGCGTCACGGCGGGCACGGGCATGGCCTTCCTATTGGGCGGTGCCGTGATCGGCTGGGTGTTTGCTCAAGGCGCGATCACCTTGCCACTGCTCGGCGAGCTCGCCGGTTGGCGACTCGTCATGGTGATCGTCGGCGCCATCGGCCTACCGGTCGCCGCGCTGATGCTGTTCGTCCGCGAGCCGCCGCGCCCTCAAGGGTTCACGCGCTCGACCGTCGCCGAGGTTTGGCAACACTTAAAACGTAATCTGTCTCGATACGGCTACGTGTTTGCGGGATACGGCACCACCTCCATCACGGCCTTCGCAGTGATGACCTGGACGCCGGCGCTTTACCAACGGCAGTACGGCGCGACGATCCCCGAAGCGGCCGTCGTGATCGGTACCGTCGCGCTCGGCGGCGGGTTGCTCGGCGCCTTCTCGGGAGGATGGCTCTCGGACTACCTCGAATCGCGCGGTGATCGTCATGCGAAGCTGC
>JBMTZJ010000276.1:0-1205 GCA_049455515.1 Steroidobacteraceae bacterium | reverse complement strand
TGAGGCGATCGGTACTGACGCTCATCCAGCATGTGGATCGCGAGTAGGTCGCCGAGCGTACGCGTCATGTAGAGCGACATTTCCCCGCGTCGCGGGAGGGCCGATCGCGGCAGGGGCATATGCTCCCAATACGCTTGATACGCTGCCCCGCGTCGCGCAGCGAACCCTTCCTGACCGTCCGGGTGTTCAGCGACGAGGCCTGCGTAATCGTTATCGACTTCATGATCGTCGTGAGTGACGAGCCACGGGCAGTGGGCGTGCGCCGCGCGCAGCAGCGGATCGCTGCGATACCACGCGTAACGAAGCCGGTAATCATGCAGTGTCTTGCACTCGCCGGTGTCGTGGCGGCGGGCGGGAGAGCCCGTGTTGTTTTCGTAAATGTAATCGCCGACGTGCACGATGAGATCGGTACCACGATCGAGCATGTGGGCGTAGGCGTGGTAATACCCTTGTTCGTAGTGCTGACAACTTGCGACGGCGATCGCGAGCGGAGTGCGCCGTTCACCGATCGGCGCGGTCCACGTTCGTCCGACGGGACTTCGAAAATCGCCCGCCCTGAATCGATAAAAGAATTCGCGCCCCGGAGCGAGTCCGCGCACTTCGAGATGGACGGAATGTGCAAAGCGCGCTTCGGCTCGCGTGACACCCGACTGCACGACTTTCGTAAAATTCGGATCGTCGGCGATCTCGTACTGGATCTCGAGGTCGTCCCTCCCGTGATTCGCCTCGGGCGTCGTCGGATGCGTCGCCAATCTCGTCCAAAGCACCATGCCATCGCTGACGGGGTATCCGGAGGCCACGCCGAGAACGAAAGGATCGTCTTTGAACCTCGGGCGACGCAGCGACTGCGCTGTGGTGCCCTCGACAGGAAATCCAAATCCTGCGCTCGCGAGGGCTGCCGAGGCGAGAGAGGTATAGAGAAAAACACGACGGTTCGCCATAGGCGCCCAGTGTATCCGTTGGCATGCTAGTTTTCGGGACGTGTTCGGAGGAATGATTCGATGACCCAGCCCGCTGCGCCGCTCGATCCGATGACGCCGCGACAGGACGGCCGGCCTGTGTTGTGTGGTCCGCTTTCGGGTCTCGTCTTGGCGTCAGACGATCTCGAGCGTTGTCGGCGCTTTTATGGCGGCGCGCTCGACCTGCGGGTCGATCGACAGCATTTGGCCGGTGAGCCAGCCCGAAAGCTGCGAGATCACTGGGGT
>JBMTZJ010000275.1:0-1209 GCA_049455515.1 Steroidobacteraceae bacterium | reverse complement strand
GCCCGATCGCTGGGTGTTTCGGATATCACCTTCATGCAAGCCGACGCGACGTCGGCACCGGTCGAAGAGAACTCCTGCGATCTCGTGTTCACCACGATGGTGCTGCACGAGACCTCGCGGCAAGCCCTGCCGCGTTTTTTTTCCGAGGCTCATCGATTGTTACGCGCCGGTGGCCTCACGGTTCATCTCGAGCAACCTCCGTACCGCGGTCTCGATCCGTTCGAGCAGTTCATGCGTGACTGGGACGGTCGCTTCAACAACGAGCCGTTCTGGAGTGCTTTGCACGAATCCGACCTGCCCGCGTTACTCGTCAAAGCGGGCTTTGGTGCCCGCAACGTGTTCGAGTCGCGATGCTCGGCCTTGCCCCCATCGCAGTCGGTCATCCAGAACGAAGATTTCGGACGAGCGCCCTCGTGGTATGTCGTAGGTGCGTGGCAGGCGGCGAAAGGAATCGCCGCAATTGGATAGCACGGATATGGATCACTCCCTCCCGCAGATCGCTGACCCCATCCAGCACGCCCCCGCCTCAGAAACAGGGCGCCGTCCGGAAGCCCCTCAGTTCACCGACGATCCGATGCTCGATCGCCTGTACGGCGTGACGCTGGCGCTCGTCACGGAACTTGCAGTGACTCGTTCGCGCCTCGATGCTTTGGAGCGTGTGCTCGCCCGTCGCGAACTCGTCGATCAGGGCGAGGTCGATGAGTTCGTGCCTGACGACGTTGAAGCCGTCACGCGCGGACGCCTGCAATCGGAATATCTTGAGCGGGTGATGCGCGCACTCGAGTAGTGGCGCGCTCGATTGTTTGACTTAGTCGGCACTCGCTTGTTTACGAGGTGTCGCGATCTGAAGGGCGTCGCCGGGTTTTAAGCCCCGTCGTCGGCTCTCTCCCCCTCGAAGTTCCAAAATCCATTTGACGGGCGCATCGGGGCCGATGGGGTCTAACGAAAGCGGCGTCGCGTTCTCGAACACGGCAATCAATCTGCCGCGAGCGTCAAAGAATAAGAGGTCTAGTGGAATGAAGGTGTTCTTCATCCAAAACGAGGCGAGCCTCGGAGACTCGTTGACGAACAGCATGCCCTGCGAGGCGGGCAGATCACGAACGAACATCAAGCCTTGCCGCTGACGGTCGGCCGTATCGGCAATCCACACGTCAAAGCGCTGCGCGCCTGCTGCGCTCTGCACCGTGACTTCGCCTTTCGGATAGGTCG
>JBMTZJ010000274.1:0-1209 GCA_049455515.1 Steroidobacteraceae bacterium | reverse complement strand
GCCCGATCGCTGGGTGTTTCGGATATCACCTTCATGCAAGCCGACGCGACGTCGGTACCGGTCGAAGAGAACTCCTGCGATCTCGTCTTCACCACGATGGTGCTGCACGAGACCTCACGGCAAGCTCTGCCGCGCTTTTTTTCCGAGGCTCATCGATTGTTACGCGCCGGTGGCCTCACGGTTCACCTCGAGCAGCCTCCGTACCGCGGGCTCGATCCGTTCGAGCAGTTCATGCGTGACTGGGACGGTCGTTTCAATAACGAGCCGTTCTGGAGTGCCTTGCACGAATCCGACCTGCCCGCGCTACTCGTCAAAGCGGGCTTTGGTGCCCACAACGTGTTCGAGTCGCGATGCTCGGCCTTGCCCCCATCGCAGTCGGTCATCCAGAACGAAGATTTCGGACGAGCGCCCTCGTGGTATGTCGTAGGTGCGTGGCAGGCGGCGAAAGGAATCGCCGCAATTGGATAGCACGGATATGGATCACTCCCTCCCGCAGATCGCTGACCCCATCCAGCACGCCCCCGCCTCAGAAACAGGGCGCCGTCCGGAAGCCCCTCAGTTCACCGACGATCCGATGCTCGATCGGCTTTACGGCGTGACGTTGGCGCTCGTGACGGAACTCGCAGTGACTCGTTCGCGCCTCGATGCCCTGGAGCGTGTACTCGCCCGTCGCGAACTCGTCGATCAAGGCGAGGTGGATGGGTTCGTGCCGGATAACTTCGAGGCTGTCACGCGCGGACGCCTGCAATCGGAATATCTTGAGCGGGTGATGCGCGCGCTCGAGTAGTGGCGCGCTCGATCGTTTGGCTTAGTTGGCGCTCGCTGGTTTGCGAGGTACCGTGACCTGTAGGACATCGCCGGGCTTCAGGCCCCGTCGTCCGCTCTCTCCCCCTCGAAGTTCTAAAATCCATTTGACGGGCACATCGGGGCCGAGGGGGTCCAACGAGAGCGGCGTCGCGTTCTCGAACACGGCAATTAATCTGCCGCGGGCGTCAAAGAATAAGAGGTCGAGTGGAATGAAGGTGTTCTTCATCCAAAACGAGGCGAGCCTCGGAGCTTCGTTGACGAACAGCATGCCCTGCGAGGCGGGCAAATCACGAACGAACATCAAGCCTTGTCGCTGACGGTCGGCCGTATCGGCAATCCACACGTCGAAGCGCTGCGCGCCTGCTGCGCTCTGCACCGTGACTTCGCCTTTCGGATAGGTCG
>JBMTZJ010000273.1:0-1218 GCA_049455515.1 Steroidobacteraceae bacterium | reverse complement strand
GTCAGCTTCGCTTGCGGGTTGGTGAAGATCTTGTTCGTCTCACCGACCTCGATGAGATCACCGAGGTGGAAGTACGCCGTGCGCTGCGAGACGCGCGCGGCCTGCTGCATCGAGTGCGTGACGATGCAGATCGCATAGCTCTCACGCAGTTCGTCGATCAAATCTTCGATGCGCGCCGTGGCGATCGGATCGAGCGCCGAGCACGGCTCGTCCATCAAGATGACTTCCGGGTTCACGGCGATCGCGCGCGCGATGCACAGGCGCTGCTGCTGACCCCCCGAGAGGCTGGTGCCCGGTTGATTGAGGCGATCTTTGACCTCCTCCCACAAGCCCGCGCGACGCAAGCTGATATTGACGATCTCATCGAGCTCCGCACGATCGGCGGCCAGTCCGTGAATACGCGGCCCGTAGGCGACGTTTTCATAGATCGATTTCGGGAACGGATTCGGCTTCTGAAACACCATCCCGACGCGCGCGCGCAGCTGTACGACGTCCTGGCGCTTGTCGTGGATATCCTGCCCGTCGAGCTCGATCATGCCCTCCACTCGCGCACCGACGATGGTGTCGTTCATGCGATTGAGGCAACGCAAGAACGTCGACTTGCCGCAGCCCGAGGGGCCGATCATCGCCAGCACCTGCTTGCGACCGATGTCGATGTTCACCTTCTTGATCGCGTGCTTGTCGCCGTAGAACACGTCCACGTCGCGGCACGAAAACACGGGCTCGGGGACGGTCACGTCACCGATGGTTTTCGTGCCCTCGGGCACCGGAATTCTTTTGGCCGTAGTGTTCATGGCGATTACCAACGTTTCTCGAATTTATTGCGCAAGATGACCGCCGTCGCGTTCATCACGATGAGGAACAGCAGCAGCACGATGATCGCACCCGAAGTGCGCTCGACGAAGCCGCGCTCGGGGAGATCCGACCACAGGAACACCTGTACCGGCAACGCCGTCGCCGGGTCGACGAACCCCGAGGGCACATCGACGATGAACGCCACCATGCCGATCATGAGGAGCGGCGCCGATTCACCGAGCGCACGGGCCATGCCGATGATGGCACCCGTCAGCATGCCGGGCATGGCGAGCGGCATCACATGGTGCATCACCATCTGCAGACGCGAGGCGCCCATGCCGAGCGCCGCTTCGCGTATCGAGGGCGGGACGGCTTTGAGCGCCGCGCGCGAGGCGATGATGATCGTCGGCAAGGTGAGCAGCG
>JBMTZJ010000272.1:0-1218 GCA_049455515.1 Steroidobacteraceae bacterium | reverse complement strand
GTGGTTCAACGCGAGGCATACAACCGTTTGCCTGCACAGATGGCGGTGCTGCACCGCATGCTTTCGAATAGAGGAGTCGAACGATGATCATGCACCGAGCCGACCCAGCCGCCGTTATCCGGGCGTTGCGCAGTGCGGCGCCCTACATCCGACTCTATAAAGGTAAAACCTTCGTCGTGAAGGCGGGCGGCGGCGTGTTTGGCGATCCGGACGCCACGCGAGGCTTGATCGAGCAAATCGCAATTCTTCATTCACTGGGTATCCGCGTCGTGTTCGTACATGGGGGCGGACCACAGCTGACCGAAGTCACCGAGAAACTCGGTGTACCCACGCAAATGGTCGAAGGTCGTCGCATCACCGATGCACGCTCTATCGACGCCACGGCGATGGTGCTGTCGGGTCTCATCAACACACGCATCCTCGCCGCCTGCCGAGAACTCGAGATTCGGGCCATCGGTTTGAGCGGAGTCGACGCTGGCCTCGTACAGGCGCACAAACGTGCACCGGTCAAAATGCAAACGGGTGACTCGACGATCGACTACGGTTTCGTCGGTGATATCGACTACATCGATACCGACGTTCTAAGAAAACTGCTCGACAACGGGCTGATGCCCGTGATCTCACCGCTTTCGAGCGACGGGTCCGGAACCTTGTTGAACATCAACGCGGATACGGTCGCCTCTGCGATCGGCGCCGCACTCGGCGCTGAAAAGCTCGTCCTCTGCACGGGCGCGCCCGGCATCCTAGAGCGGGTCGAAGATCCCTCGTCAGTCATTTCTTATACCGATCTCGCCGGACTCAAGCGTTTACGCGATGAAAAACGTATCGTCGACGGCATGCTACCCAAGGCAAAAGCCATCGAAAGCGCGATCCAGGGCGGCGTGAAGCGCGTGCATGTGATCTCCTACAAATCGCCTGATGCAATTCTTGCTGAGGTGTTCACCAACGAGGGAACAGGCACGCTCATCGTAGAGGACATTGGCAAACTGGCGCCGGCCGAGTTGGCGGCCGGTGACGCGTCGAAGTCATGAGCCGGCTCTGGGACAAAGGGGCGCCCCTCGATGAGCGCGTGCTCGCCTTCACGGCTGGCGAGGATCATGCGCTTGATGAGCGTCTCGTTCCCTACGATGCGCGGGCCTCCATCGCTCATGCTCAAATGCTGAACGAACAGGGCTTGCTCTCCGATGCCGACTGCGAGTCGATCGAGCGCGGACTCGA
>JBMTZJ010000271.1:0-1242 GCA_049455515.1 Steroidobacteraceae bacterium | reverse complement strand
GTGTTGCAGTTCGTGATTTGCGCGCTGCTGCTCAAAGCGCCGATCATCAAAGAAGGCCTGCTCTACCTCAATCAAGCGGTCGGAGCACTCGGCGCGGCAACCCTCAAAGGCTCGGCCTTCGTCTTCGGTTACGTAGGCGGTGGCGACACGCCCTTCACGGTCACGAACCCGAACGCCGTCGTCACCTTTGCGTTTCAAGTGTTACCGCTCGTCATCGTAATGTCGGCGCTCTCGGCACTGCTTTGGTACTGGCGCATCCTGCCCGCCGTTATTCGCGGGATTTCATGGGTTTTCGAGCGTGCGCTCGGTACTCGCGGCCCATCGGGCCTCGTCGCGACAGCGAACATTTTTTTGGGGCAGACGGAAGCACCGCTGCTCGTTCGTCCCTATCTCGCACGCATGTCGCGCTACGAGTTACTGCTCGTCATGACCGCCGGTATGGCGACGATCGCAGGCTCGGTGATGGTCATTTACTCGGCGATGCTCGGCGAGCAGTTCGATGGCGTGCTCGGCCATCTCATCACGAAGTCGATCATGTCGGTGCCGGCGTCGGTCCTCTTCGCCCACATGATGCTGCCCGACGATTCGGGGAGCTCACAGGATCTTCAGGAATCTCCGCGCATTTATCAGAGCGCGATGGACTCGATCACTCGCGGTACGAGCGACGGTCTCGCACTCTTCCTCAACATCATCGCGATCCTCATCGTGCTGACCGCGTTCGTGGCGCTCGCCAATAGCATCGTCAGCTTCCTACCGGCGATCGGCGGGGAAGCGGTCACGCTCGAGCGTATTGCCGGATGGATCTTTGCACCCATCGCTTGGCTGATGGGCATTCCGTGGTCGGAGGCCACGACGGCAGGGTCATTGCTCGGTGTCAAAAGCGTGCTCAATGAATTCATCGCGTTCATTCAGCTGACGACCGTGCCGCCCGAGGCGCTCTCCGATCGATCGCGCCTCATCACCATTTATGGTCTTTGCGGCTTCGCGAACCTCGCGAGCATCGGTATCCAGATCAGTGGTATCGGTACGATGGCGCCCGAGCGCCGAGGCGATCTCGCCTCGCTCGCCTGGCCGGCTTTCGTCGCTGCGACCTTGGGCTCGTGCATGACGGGTTGCGTCGTCGGCATCGTGGCGGGTTAAGACCGGAGCGCTCGTGGCGAAACTTTATTTTTATTACTCGACCATGAACGCGGGGAAATCCACGGCCCTGCTGCAGGCCTCTCATAACTATGGCGAGCGCGG
>JBMTZJ010000270.1:0-1244 GCA_049455515.1 Steroidobacteraceae bacterium | reverse complement strand
GCGAACCCGATCAGTCAGCTCGCGTTCACGCTCTCGAACGGCTTCACGATCGTCGAGTACTACTTGGCGCGCGGCATGAAGATCGACGATTTTGCGCCGAACCTCTCGTTCTTTTTCTCGAACGGCATGGATGCCGAGTACGCGGTCATCGGTCGCGTCGCGCGACGCATTTGGGCGCGGGCGATGCGCGATCGCTACGGTGCAGATGCGCGTAGTCAGATGATGAAGTACCACATCCAAACCTCGGGGCGATCGCTACACGCGCGCGAGATTCAGTTCAACGATACGCGCACGACGCTACAGGCGCTGTACGCGCTCTTCGATAACTGCAACTCGCTGCACACGAACGCTTACGACGAGGCGCTCACGACGCCCACCGAGGAGAGTGTGCGGCGCGCGGTCGCCATCCAGCTCATCATCAACCGCGAGCTCGGGCTCAACAAGAACCACAACCCATGGGCGGGCTCGCTGCTGATCGACTATCTCACCGATATGGTCGAAGAGGCGGTCTACAAAGAATTCGAGTCGATCAGCGAGCGTGGTGGGGTGCTCGGTGCGATGGAGACCATGTATCAGCGCGGCAAGATTCAGGAAGAAAGCCTGCATTACGAGACTCTTAAGCACGATGGTCGTTTACCCCTCATCGGGGTTAACACGTTCTTGTCCGAGCACGATGCGTCAGCCGAGCACGCGTCGGTCGAGCTCATTCGCTCGACTGAAGAAGAGAAGCAGGGTCAGGTCGACGCTGTTCGTAACTTCCAACAACGCAACGCCGAGAAATCGCCCGTGGCACTCGCGGCATTGCAGGCTGCGGCAGCGCGCGGCGGTAATGTGTTCGAGTCGTTGATGGATGCGGTGCGCGTGGCTTCGCTCGGACAGATTTCCCGCGCGCTCTACGCCGTCGGGGGTCAGTTCCGTCGTAACGTGTGACGCGCAGCGGTGAATGCGTCGAGGTAACGCAAACCCTCGATCGCACGCGGTCCGTACCACGAGACCATCTCGCCATCGATGAGATCGACGGGTACGCCGGGTAGGGCGTGCTCGATTTCGGCGACATGTTTTTCACGAAAAGCGTACGGTTCGCTGCTGAGTAGCACGCGATCGATGGCGCCGCTGCAGTCTGGGAGTTGGAGTTCGGGATACCGCTCGGGTTTGGGTGACGACCAGGTTTGCCAGCCAAACGCCGCGAGCGTGCGCGAGATGTAGGTGTCGCGCGAAATCGTCATCCAGGGTTCGCGCCAGAT
>JBMTZJ010000269.1:0-1247 GCA_049455515.1 Steroidobacteraceae bacterium | reverse complement strand
CATACTGAGTGCATGCCGTTTTGGAAGCCGCACTCCCTCGCCAAACCCCACGAAGGCCAGCTTGATCTGCGCATCGGTGACACTGTCGTAACCACGGTGGAATTGCCCGAGGTGCCTCTGGGCAGTCAGGGTCGCGTAATTCTCGCCAATGGGTTTCAGTGGCAGCGGTACTGGGTGCGCTTCGGCAACGGTGTCGAGGTGAGCGACCTTGATCACCGACATCTGGCACCCGTGGGTCGCACCAAGAAGCGTCTCGCCAAAGCCGCCAAGCGCGCGAAGTAAGCCGCTGTACAGGGTGAGTGCGACACCCGTGACTGACCCGCGCGCGCAACTCTCCCCCTCGCGCTTTCCGGGCGCCATGGGCGAATGGGCGCGCTTCGACGGGCCTGCCGGCACCCAGATGGTCGACGTCGCGATTCGCGCAGCGAGTGAGTGGTCGGCCGGTGGCAACAATGCCAATACCCATGGCGCATTTGCCCAGGCACACGCAACTGATGCGTTGCTCGAGCGTGCTCGTGTGGTGGTCGGTCAACTGCTCGATGCCGACCCGCGCGGCGTGTGTTTCGGAGCGAACATGACGACGATGACCTTTGCGTTGACTCGTGCCATCGCGAGAACGCTGCAACCCGGAGACCGAGTGGTCGGAACCCAACTTGACCACGATGCCAATGTGTCGCCGTGGCGCATCGCGTGCGAAGACTCGGGTGCCGAGCATGTACTAGCGCCATTCTCGATACCCGACGGGCGTCTCGACATGGGGGCCCTCGCTGATCTCATCACACAGAACACCAAATGGGTCGCCGTCACCGGCGCATCGAATCTGATTGGCACCATGCCAGATCTTCGAGCAGTAATCGCATTGGCGCGTCACGTCGGCGCGCGCGTGTTCGTCGACGCTGTTCACCTCGTGCCACACATGCCCGTAAGTGTTCGCGAACTCGGATGCGACGTGCTCGCTACCAGTCCCTACAAGTGGTATGGGCCGCACGCCGGAGTCATGTGCATCGAACCCAACCTGCTCAATGCTCTACCTGTTGCCAAAGTTCGCCCCGCCGAAAACATTGGCCCGCGACGTTTCGAGACCGGAACACCAAATCTTGAAAACATTGCCGCCACCGAGGCCGCTGCGCGATTCTTGTTGGAAGAGGGCATGGCGAACATCGCTACCCACGAGCGCGACGTGTTTGCTCCGCTGCTCGAGGGCCTGCTCGCGATGCCACACGTGCAGGTGTGGGGCCCGCCCACCC
>JBMTZJ010000268.1:0-1264 GCA_049455515.1 Steroidobacteraceae bacterium | reverse complement strand
TGCTCAATGATCCATCGGACGACCATCGTGGGCGAGGTCGCATACTTCACTATGATCGCGATCTGAAGCTCCGGAATACCCTCTGGCTAGACGACACCACGCATATCGTTCAAGGATTGCGCTTCGGACCAGACCGTACGCTCTGGGCGTTCGATGCCTTCGCATACAAGATGATTCGTTACTCACCGGACGGTCGGCGTCGCGACAATTTCAAGGGGCCCGGTCGTTCATTCGCTCACGTCACGTTCGCGCAAGACGGACGCTTTTTCCTCGGTGAAAACTTCGTCGGTGACCGTTCGCGCGTCGCTCTCGGGACGACGCTCCCGTTCATGCCCGGAACACGCCGTTTCGGCGACGGCCATCTTTTCGAGTTTTCTCAAGACGGCAGATTGCTGCGCGAGCATGCGACACCCGTTCACGGTGGTATGGGTGGCTTCCAAGGCCTGACATCGAGCGTGATCGCGCCCGATGGACGTACCCTGATCTACACGTCGGAGTCCGGTCCGCGGATCATGCGTTGGGATCTCGTCGATCAAAAACCGCTGCCGGATCTCCCTGTCACCCCGGAAAAACCGGGACGCATGTTCTTTGATGTGAACTATGACGAAGCCGGTCGATTACTCGTCGTGACCGGATTGGGTGTCGATGCGCTCGATGATGCCGGTCGCCTGATTCGAAGCTATCCGCTGGGGTCGTTTGGGTGGGCCTCCCTCGGTACGCCGCGAGGCAGATATGTGTATGCCAGCAATTTCTTCTCGGGGGAAATCGCCTGTCTCGATCTGGTCAGCGGCGAGGTCACCGCACGAGCACAAACGGGGATACGAAAATCTGCCTCGGGAATCGACAGCTTCCCCGGATAGCGCGCGCTAAATCGGCTGAGTAACCGGGTTATACGAGAAGAGACCGATGCCTTCATCAGCCGCTTTCCCTTTGGTACGTTCCGAATAGGTCTCAGGGTCCGGCGCATGAAACATTCGCCCCGCCTTTCGTGATTCGAGGACCACGAACGACGCACGTTCGATACGAGCATGCTCATAACGCTCAAAAGCCTCTTCGATCCGTTCGGAGGCCTCGATCGCGCGAGCGAGGACGACCGCATCCTCGATCGCGAGCACCGCACCGTGACCGAGAAACGGCAGGACCGGGTGAGCCGCATCACCAAGCAGCGTGATTCGACCTTTCGTCCAAGTCTCGAGCGGCTCCCGATCAAATAGGCCCCACTTGAACAGCAGGTCGGGCGGAACGAGTTCCATGATGCGGCGCA
>JBMTZJ010000267.1:0-1266 GCA_049455515.1 Steroidobacteraceae bacterium | reverse complement strand
TCACCGAAGTCTCCAAAACCATGAAGTCCGGTCGTGCGGAGCGCGAGGCGCGGATCAGCTTCGCCACGCCGGAGTTGCTGTGGGAAGTGCTCACGGCCAAGCGCTGGGAGCTGCTCAAAACCCTGTGCGGAGCCGGGCCGCTCTCGATTCGTGAGGCAGCTCGTCGCGTGGGGCGTGACGTGAAGGCCGTGCACGGTGATGTGAAGGCCTTGTTGCAGGCGGGTGTGCTGCGTCGCTCGGATGATGGACGCATCGAGTTCCCGTACGAGGCGGTCAAGGTGGAATTCATGCTGCAGGCAGCCTGATGACCGATACCACCACCCGTTTCGCACCGAGCCCGACGGGCGAGTTGCACCTCGGCAATGCGCGTACGGCGCTTTTTAATTGGCTGCTCGCGCATCGCGATGGGGGCCGCTTTTTGCTGCGCATCGAAGACACCGATGCCGAACGCAGTAAGCCCGAGTTCACGAAACAGCTCATGGAAGACCTGCAGTGGCTCGGCCTCGGTTGGGATGGCGAGATCGTCGCGCAGAGTCAGCGCGGCGCGGTGTATCGCGAAGCGCTCGACAAACTCGAGCGGGCAGGGCGCGTTTATCCGTGTTACTGCACGCCGCTCGAGATCGAGGTCAGTCGCAAGTCGCAACTCGCCTCGGGAAGGCCGCCGCGCTACGCCGGCACCTGCCGCAACCTCAATGATTCTCAGCGCGCAGCCAAGCTCGCCGAAGGTCGCAAGCCGACGCTGCGCTTTAAAGTGCCCGAGGGCGGCCGAGTCGAATTCATTGATCTCGTGCACGGTGAGCAGCGCTTCGAGTGCGCAGACATCGGCGATTTCATTGTTCAGCGAGCCGATGGGTCGGCCGCGTTCTTCTTCTCGAACGTCCTCGATGACGCTTTGACCGGCGTCACGACGGTGCTGCGTGGCGAGGATCATCTCTCGAATACGCCGCGCCAACTGCTCATCGCGATGGCGCTCGAACTCAAGGCGCCGACCTACGGCCATCTCTCGCTCATCACCGCATCCGACGGCTCGCCGCTCTCCAAGCGATTCGGCGCCAAATCTTTGCGTGAGCTGCGCGAGCAGGGTTATCTGCCGAAGGCGCTCGTCAATCATCTCTTCCGGCTTGGGCACTCGAGTGACTTGCACGATCTGCTCGATCTGCAAAAGCTCGCTGCCGGGTTCAACCCTGCGCATCTCGTACGCTCACCCGCACGATTCGATCCCGTGCAGCTCGAGGTCTGGCAGCGTCAGGCCGTGCATGCGCTGAG
>JBMTZJ010000266.1:0-1278 GCA_049455515.1 Steroidobacteraceae bacterium | reverse complement strand
CGGTCATGACCTCGCGCAGCATCTCGGGATCATTGACGATCAGAATCGATCGACGGGAGTAACCCAGCCACCCGGCATCGACACGGTACGCCTTCGCGGGCAACAAACTGAGCAAATCGCCGTCACCACGGATCGCCACGCGTAACAGCGCGGCGATCGCGGCAAGGGACGTCGGGCGCGGCGGCTCGTACATGCCGCCACCCTAACGCCAGGATCGGCCTCTGGCAAAGAGGCCTCGCCCTAACGACCACGGCAATGAACGGGACCGCGCGGCATTTTGACAAGCCCGAGGTGACGGGCGCAGCATCCGGCCCATGCAAGCTTCTGGGTTGTCGCAGATCGTGCTCGTCTTCGAGAGTTTCGTCGTGCTGCACATCCTGGCGGGCAGCCTCGGACTCGTCTCCTTCTGGATCCCCGTGACGAGCCGCAAGGGCAGTCCGCTGCACCGCCAGTGGGGACGGATATTTACCTGGAGCATGCTGATCACCGGAACGGCCGCCATCGGCATCAGCCTCTCCACCTTGGTCGATCCGCTCAACACCCACCCGCATCTGCAAGATGCCGAGTGGATACGCGGAATTTTCGGCTGGATGATGCTGGGTCTCGCCGTCCTGACGCTCAACCTCGCCTGGTACGGACACTGCTGCCTCGCCAATAAAACCGATCATCGACGCAACCTCGAGTGGCGCAACGTGACTTTGCAGGTCCTGCTGTTCGTCGCGTCGATCAACTGCGCGTGGCAAGCGCTCCGAATCGGCCAACCGATCATGCTCGGGATGCCGGCGATCGGCCTCGCAACCGTCGCCTCTAATCTCGCCTTCATGCTCAAGCGGGAGCCAGCATCGATCGACTGGCTGAAGGAACACATCAAGGCGCTCGTCGGCGCAGGAATCTCCGTGTACACGGCGTTCTTCGCCTTCGGCGCCGTACGCACGATTCCGACACTCGCGCTTCATCCTGGACTTTGGTCGATTCCCCTAATCGTAGGTCTCGCGCTGATCATCTATTACCGACTTCAGGTCGAGCGTCAGGCCAAAGCAATGACGGCCCGCCCTTCTGGCAGTTAATCAAAGATTTCGATGCGTCACGAGAGACATCACGTCGCGATCGTCGGCGCGGGCATAGGCGGGCTCGCCGCAGCGGCTGATCTCGCGCATCGAGGATTCCGCGTCAGCGTATTCGAAAAATCCGTCGCGCCGGGCGGAAAGATGCGCGAGGTTTGCGTGGGCGATGCCGCGATCGACGCCGGTCCCACCGTCTTCACGATGAACTGGGTTT
>JBMTZJ010000265.1:0-1290 GCA_049455515.1 Steroidobacteraceae bacterium | reverse complement strand
TATGTTTTGAAGGAGTACCAATACACGTGACTGAAAACCAGGAGAACACGTCCCTCAACGGGGCACCCGTCGAGGGCGGCGAAGCAGTCGTACGAAAGGCGAAGGCGCCAGCAAAGCGAAAGAGCGTCAAGGTGCAGGCCCCCGATGTGAGTGGGGAGGCCCAGGCTGTGACGCACGAATCCACCACAACAGCGACGCCGGCAACGACACCCGCTGCGCGCGCCTGGACGGGTCCAGAGCCAACCACCATGGAGGAGCTGCTTGCGTTTGCGGGCGCGCCGATCAAGAACCTGAAGTCCGGCGACGTGCTCGACGGGACCGTGGTGCGTGTCGATTCGGACGAGGTGCTGGTCGACATCGGCGGAAAGAGCGAAGGCGTGGTTTCTAGCCGCGAGCTTCACGGCCGCAACGGCGAAGAGAGCCCGGCCCTCAACGTGGGCGACACCGTGCTGGTCTACGTCATGCAGCCAGAATCGGAAGATGGGCACGTGGTCCTCTCCATCCGGCGTGCCGGCCTCGAGCGCAAGTGGCGCACGATGCAGGAGCAGCTCGATGCGGGGACGATCATCGAGGCAACCGTCATCGACCACAACAAGGGCGGCCTCATCGTCGACTGCGGCATTCGCGGCTTCGTGCCGATCAGCCAGATCGTGGACTTCCCGCGACGACCGGCTGGGGATGCGCCGCGCGATGCGATCCAGGAGATCGCCGAGAAGCTGCAGCCGTATGTTGGCCGCAAGCTCCGCATGAAGATCCTCGAGGTGAACCGAAAGGGGAATCGCCTCATCCTCTCCGAGAAGGTCGCACACTACGAGGAGCGACGCGAGAAGCGTGACGAGCTCTTCAGCACCCTCTCCGTCGGCCAGAAGGTGAGCGGCAGCGTTCGCTCGATCGCGCCGTTCGGGCTCTTCATCGATCTCGGCGGCATCGACGGCCTCATCCACAAGAGTGAGATCAGCTGGTCGAAGGTTGCCAACCCAGAGGCGGACTACAAGGTGGGCGACAAGGTCGATGCCGAGGTCATCGACATCAACACGGAGCGTGGTCGCATCAGCCTCTCCATTCGCAAGTTGCAGCCTGATCCGTGGCATGCCGCGATCGCGGACATCAAGATCGGCGATTTCGTCGAGGGGACGATCACCAAGCTCGTCAACTTCGGCGCGTTTGTGCTCGTTCGAGACGGGCTCGAGGGGCTCATCCACATCAGCGAGCTTTCGCACAACCGAGTGCTCCATCCCGGCGACGTGGTGAAGGACGAGCAGACGCTCAAGTTGAAGGTGATCAGCCTCG
>JBMTZJ010000264.1:0-1294 GCA_049455515.1 Steroidobacteraceae bacterium | reverse complement strand
AAGCTCGGCGTATACGCTCGACTGAGATCACCACCGGGCAGCAGCTTCCCTTTATTGAACCGCCCCTCGGGGTCGATACGCCGTTTGTAATCGCGCAGACCTGCAGTTTCTTCGGTCGTGAGGAATTCGAGTTTGGTGATGCCGATGCCGTGCTCACCCGAGATTACGCCCCCGAGATCGCGGGCGATCTTCATGATGCGCGCGACGGCCGCATTGGCCTCCTGCAGCATCTGATAGTCGTCCGAGTTCACCGGGATATTGGTATGAACGTTGCCGTCACCGGCGTGCATATGCAGCGCGACCCATACACGACCCTTCAACACGCGTTGATGGATGGCATTGAGTTCGGTCCGGATGGGCGCGAAGGCATCGCCTGCAAAGATGTCGGAGAGTGGGTCGCGCAGCTCGCGCTTCCAGGAGACGCGCAGCGTTCGATCCTGCAGCGCCGCGAAAACCGTCCGACCGTCGAGGGGCGCGTCGAGGTCGTTCAGGAGTTGCTTCCATCGCGTTCGTACTTCGACGACGAGTTCACGCGCGCGCATAGGGCGGTCTGCGAGGATCTCGGCGCGGGACAGCGCATCGAATTCCGCATCACCGGTTTTGCCAGGGCGTAATTCAGTGCGTAGATATTCTTCGAGCGCATCCGCGAGTCGCAGCTTATTGGCGATGGACAACTCGATGTTGATCCGCTCGACGGCGTCGGTGTAGTCGCCGAGGCGCGGCAGAGGGATGACCACATCTTCGTTGATCTTGAAGGCGTTAGTGTGCCGCGCGATCGCCGCCGTGCGCGCCCGATCGAGCCAGAATTTTTTGCGTGCATCCGCACCGACGGCGATAAAACCTTCACCGTTGCGGCCGTTGGCGATACGAACGACCTCCGAGGTGGTTCGTGCGACGGCCGACTCGTCCTCGCCAACGATGTCGCCGATTAGGACCATCTTCGGCAATTGTGCGCGCTTGCTCTTGGTGACGTAGCCCACCGCCTTGAGATAACGCTCATCGAGATGTTCGAGCCCCGCGAGTTTGACGCCGTGTGCTCGGTCTGCCGCTCCGATGTGATCGATGATTTCGACAATGGACGGGATGGCCTCTCGTGCCTGACCAAAATATTCGAGGCAGACCGTACGGATGTGACGCGGCATGCGATGGACGATCCATCGCGCAGCGGTGATCAGCCCATCGCAACCCTCTTTCTGGACGCCAGGGAGGCCGCCTAAGAATTTATCCGTGACGTCTTTACCGAGTCCGGCCTTGCGAAAGAGTGCACCCGGCATACGCAGTGTTTCGGAGCGTA
>JBMTZJ010000263.1:0-1295 GCA_049455515.1 Steroidobacteraceae bacterium | reverse complement strand
AGCTTCACGTCCCCTGCGCTGAGTCCGCGCATGACATACATCGGCATGCAGGCAAGGCCGCCGAGCACACCGCTCGCAAGTCCGCTCCAAACGTGACCGACGCCGAACTCGTACGCGCCGCCGACGAGACCCGCCAACGCGAGGCCGAGACAGAGCAGATTCGGAATGCGACGGTCCCGCCAGTCGAACACCGCCGCGACGAGCACGGCGGGGATCAGAATGACCATCTGCATAAGGGGGGTCGAAGACATGGGCGTCCCCGGTTGACCGTTCGACCGATGCGCCGCGAGGTGCATCAGTCGAACGGACAAACAATACGATTACGGAAGGTTGAGCGTCGTAGTCAGAGACTCAATTTTACCGGCTGCTGCGTCACCGAGCGCTGTGAAAGCCACCACTAGTGCCACAGCAATCAACCCCGCCACTACGGCGTACTCCACCGCAGCGAGACCGCGCTCATCGGTGACGAACCGATTAAAAAACTTCTTCATGGATTTCATGTTCAACTCCTCGAATTTTTAGGGATGTCGATGACGACGCCATCAACGGTCAGACTGTAGAACGACGCTCACCCATATCCCTGCGCGATGTCGCACGATTCACCGTCTTTCTCACTACGCGCACACCGTGCTTGAGACGACTGAAAGACGACGCGTGAACTCAAATACTCAAGGCGTCTTCAACTCAACCGGAGAACACAGATGAAAAAACTTTCGATACCCGATCAACTGACCGATTTCGAGGACGTCGTACGCAGCTTTATGCGGCGACCGTTCTTCTACGACTCGCAAATGCCCGAAATCCGCATGGATGTTCGTGAGGATGACGATGCCTATGTCATCCAGGCTGAGATTCCGGGTGCGCGGAAAGACGATGTGAAGATCGACGTCGACGACAACTACGTGTCGATCGCCGCACAGCTCGGTAATCAAGTGGAAAGAAAAAACGGCGGACGATGGATTTGTACGGAGCGCTATTCAGGCTCCGTCTCGCGCGGCATGAGCCTCGCGCATGATGTCGATCCGTCGAAAGCAGATGCCAAATACGAAAATGGCGTGCTGGCACTGACCTTACCGAAGAAAGCGCGCTCCTCCGCGAAGTCGGTCCCCGTCAGGTAAAAAAATGGGGCGGGCTCCGCGAGGAGTCCGCCCCAAATCCGCCAGCCTCAGGGATGCGGCTGTCGGGGGGGACAATTCGTCCGAAAAAAAGGTGGCTCGGCTAGCGTCTTCGGAACCGGCCGAGCCACCTCTCCGTCCCCATTGCGGGGCGGACACAGACGTGATTTGTCCGCGAGG
>JBMTZJ010000262.1:0-1303 GCA_049455515.1 Steroidobacteraceae bacterium | reverse complement strand
CTAGTCCAAAGACCTCCTGCATGCGCATCGACGCGCAGGGCGCGAGATCGTCCTCGTAATCGATACGGATGCGCGAGCCCGTAGGAACCGTAATATGGGTCGGTAATAATTCGTCGAGCTCACGCAGCCTGTTCGAACCCAGCCTGAACCGTAGCGCCTCCATCAAATGAATACGCGAGAGATGCGCTCGGCGAGTCACCCCCTCTAGCCAGGGCGATAACCAGTCTTCCATCGATCGGAGCAGGTCTACTTTGTCGAAGGTCGGCCATTGACTCGCGACTGGTAACCCGCGTTTTTTGGCTAGTTCGATCCGTGCGCAGAACGCGTGGGACTCGGTATCCCACGGAAGGCAATCGATGCCCATCGAGCGAATTCCCTCGAGCATCGCTGGAATTGACTGGTCCGGTGGCACTTTCGAAATTGGCTTTTCATCGAGGATCAGTGCATCAAGACGAACGACCTCTCTGGCGATGACTGCTTCCTCGATCGCCGACCAGGTTACTTCACTCTCCTTTACGAGGCGTTCACCCGCGATCTCGTGAAGCGTATCGCGATCGAGTGCCGCCGCGAGCAGAATGCGCGCCTCGCGATCGCGATCATCGAGATCGACTGCCACGAGAAACTCACTGCGGGACAGCCGATCGGCTCCACGGAACGCAGCGCCTCGCCCGTTAGCGAGGAGATATCGACCTTCGCTCGATGTACGTCGGCGACCGATACGATCCGGGTATGCCAGTGCGAGCAGCCCCGCTGCATCGAGAGATTTTCTTTTTTTGGATACCTTGCGCGTAGCCAGTCGACGCTCGAACAGCATCGCTGACCGCTGGACTCTGCTGAGCGAGCTACGATCGACGTGTGCACCGATCGGAGCCCGATCATCGAGCACATCGAGACGGGTCATGATATCGGTCTCTCGCTCGCCAGAATTGCGTAATAAATCGCGCTCGCTCATCAGCGCAGCAAGGCGCGCACCCATCGTGAGCAATCCGCGCTCACCCGCCTCGAGCAACATTCGAGCAAGACGGGGGTGCATCGGCCATTCAGCCACTTCTCTTCCGCGCGCCGTGATTTGATTGTGATCTGTCAGCAAATCGAGACGACGCAGAAGGTCGCAGGCCGAAGAGAGCATGGCGGATGGCGGTGCATCCAGCCATCGAAGTGTATGGGTCTCAATACCGCCCCATTGAGCAAGCTCAAGCGCGAGAGGCGCAAGGTCCGCCTCAAGAATTTCTGCTGTCGATTGCGCAGCGAGGCTACGGTGGGCTCCCTCGCTCCAAAGCCTGAAACAGTGACCTGCGGTAAC
>JBMTZJ010000261.1:0-1312 GCA_049455515.1 Steroidobacteraceae bacterium | reverse complement strand
TACTCGGTCGTCAAGCGCGTGATTCCGGAAGGTAAAACGATGTGCGGACTTTGTTCGCGGATGCGACGTGGTGCGCTGTATCGATGGGCTGCCGAGAACGGTGCCACCAAAGTTGCGCTGGGTCACCATCGGGACGATATCGTCGAGACCCTGTTTCTCAATCTTTTTTTCGGTGGTCGTCTCAAGGCGATGCCGCCCAAGCTTCGATCGGAGGATGGCCGGCATATCGTCATCCGTCCGCTGGCTTACGTTCCTGAGCGCGATATCGAGCGATACGCTCGCGCGCGACAGTTTCCGATCATTCCCTGCAAGTTGTGCGGTTCTCAAGACAACGCACAGCGACGAACCATCAAACACATGTTGCAGGAATGGGAGCGCACCCATCCGGGACGCACCGAATCTATTTTTTCGGCGATCTGCAAGGTTGAGGCCGGACACTTGGCGGACCCTGCGCTATTCGACTTTGCGGGGCTGCGCACCACGGCACTCGCGGAGGCGCGTGACGCGTGACACCTGATGCCGGCGTGCCTGATCTCGATCACGGTGCGATGGCGGCTGTCGCACGCCTGCGCAGTCGTTTCCGCGGGGCTTTGCTCGGACTCGCGCTCGGTGAGGCGCTTGCGGCGCCCGTTCAATTTGCGCGTCCCGGTGCTTTTTCGCCGGTCCGAGATCTGATCGGTGGCGGTCCCTTCGATCTCGCGCCGGGATCGTGGACGGACGACACTTCGATGGCGTTGATCCTGGCCCGCAGCGTACTCGAACGAGGATGTTGCGACCCCGAGGATCAACGTCAACGATTTAGACGATGGCAGCGCGACGGCGAGGGTTCGCTGTCAGGAGAATGTCTGGGTATCACGGCGAGTGTGAGTCGCGCGCTCTTCGAGGGTGAGCCGTCGGTCGAGCTTGCCGACGGTACAGATGCGCTCGTTCGTGTCGCACCACTCGTCATGTGGCATTACGCCGACGCGCAGCGCTTGATGGTCGATCTCGAACCGATGGTGCGCGTGACCTGTCGGCAAGAGGCAACGCTCTCTGCGGTCAGTGCGTTCGCCCTGATGCTCCACGCCGCCTTTCGCGGTGCGCCGTTCAATACAGTACCGAGCGTCGAAAGTGGCGCGTCGGCTTGTGTGGCCCTCGATATCGTCCAAGAATCGATGAGTGGTGCAAAGAATTGGAAGGAGGCCGTCTTACGCGCCGTCAACCGGGGTGGTGATGCCGACGTTTACGGTGCGGCAACCGGTCAACTGGCCGGTGCAGTATTCGGGGTGGAGTCGATACCCTCGCGCTGGCTCGCCGTGCTGGCGGGTCGGCC
>JBMTZJ010000260.1:0-1334 GCA_049455515.1 Steroidobacteraceae bacterium | reverse complement strand
GCGCGCGCGGTGTCACCGGAGATCCGCGACAAGTTCATGAAGACTTGGCAGGCCTATCAAGACGATGTCATCGAGGCTCACAAGACTTCCGATCTTTCTGAGAGTCAACCGACCAAGGGCAACATCGCTGGGGGGCTGACCACCATCGAAGAAAAAGCGCTCGGCAACCTCGAGAAAATCGGCAAAAACGTCAAGTTCATCGACGTGCTCGAGCCGGCCGAGGCGCCAGCGCGCGGACCCGGCCTCTACTTCATGGATACCTCGTCGGCTGCGGCAGAGTGCTGCACGCTGCAAGCTGCCGCCGGCTACGTCATTCACATCTTCCCGACGGGGCAAGGCAACGTGATCGGTAACCCGATCATGCCGGTCATCAAGGTCACGGGTAATCCTCGTACCGTCCGACTCATGCCTGAGCACATCGACGTCGATGTTTCCGGTGTCGTTCGGCGCGAGATGACGATCGATCAAGCGGGTGATGCGCTCATCGATTGCATCGCTCACACGGCAAACGGCCGACTCACGGCCGCCGAAGCGCTGGGTCACGTCGAATTCGTCATGACCAAGCTTTACCGTAGCGCCTGAGTGGTCGCGGCGCTCAGCGCCGCGCATCCACAAAGGCCTTGGGAGAACATCGTGAACTCATCCATCCGCCTGACGCTGGCGGAAGCCGAATCGCTGGCTTTCGAAGCCCTGCGCGCCAATGGCGCTTCCGAGCTGAGCGCTCGCTCGACGGCACGCGCGCTCGTCGCCGCGGAAGCAGATGGGCAATCGGCTCACGGATTAAGCCGTGTCCCCGCGTATGCGTTGCAGGCTCGCTCTGGCAAAGTTCATGGTCAGGCGATCCCCTCGCTGATTCGTACTGCACCCGGCGTAGTTCGTGTCGATGCCGGACTTGGTTTTGCGTATCCGGCTATCGATCTCGCGCTCGATTCTTTGATCTCGGTCGCGAAGTCGCAGGGCATCGCGCTGGCTGCGATTTATCACTCGCATCATTTCGGTCAGGTGGGCGCACACGCCGAGCGACTGGCTGCGGAAGGCTTGGTTGCCCTCGTCTTCGGCAATACACCGAAGGCGATGGCCTTCCATGGCGGCAAGCGCGCCATGCTCGGAACAAATCCTTTGGCTTTCGCCACACCGCTCCCGGGCGATCGAGCGCCACTCGTCGTCGATCTCGCTTTGTCCGTCGCCGCGCGAGGCAAGATCGTGGCGGCACAAAAAGCGGGTAAGCCCATTCCCGAGGGCTGGGCTGTCGATGCACAAGGCCAATCCACCACAGACCCTACGGCAGCGCTCGCCGGCACCCTCTCGCCCATCGGTGGCGCGAAGGGCGGCGC
>JBMTZJ010000259.1:0-1337 GCA_049455515.1 Steroidobacteraceae bacterium | reverse complement strand
CCGGCATCCCACGGATGGATTTCGCAATAGACGCCGAGCTCGCGCACACGTCGAGCGATCAGCTGCGTGTACTGCGAGCCAAAATCGAGAATGAGAACGCGGTCGGCGTGGATGTCGCGGGCGGTCATGACCTGCGACTCACGAGATCCGATAGTTCGGCGCTTCTTTGGTGATGGTCACGTCGTGCACGTGCGACTCGCGAACACCCGCCGTCGTGATACGCACGAAGGACGGGCGCGTCCGCATCTGATCGATGCTGTGACTGCCCGTGTAACCCATCGCCGCGCGAAGCCCGCCCGCCAACTGATGCAGGATAGCGACGAGGCTGCCTTTGTACGGCACGCGCCCCTCGATACCCTCGGGGACGAGTTTTTCGAGTTCGGTGGTCGTGTCCTGGAAATATCGATCGCTCGAGCCATGACGCTCAGCCATCGCGCCGAGCGAACCCATGCCGCGATAACTTTTGAAGCTCGCGCCCTGAAAGAGCTCGACCTCACCCGGCGATTCTTCGGTGCCGGCGAAGAGCCCCCCGATCATCACGGCATGCGCGCCCGCCGCAATGGCCTTGGCAACATCGCCCGAATAACGGATACCGCCATCGGCAATGAGCGGCACGCCCGTACCCTCGAGCGCCGCGGCGACGTTCGCGACCGCTGAAATCTGCGGCACGCCGACACCCGCCACGATACGGGTCGTGCAGATGGAGCCTGGGCCGATACCGACCTTGACCCCATCGACGCCCGCTTTAACGAGCGCCTGGGCTGCTTCGGCGGTGACGATGTTGCCGGCGATCACCTGCAGCGACGGCCAGCGAGACTTCACACGCTCGACCATCTGAATGACGCCACGCGAGTGTCCATGCGAGGTATCGACCACCACCGCATCGACGCCCGCCTCGACGAGTGCCGCCACGCGATCGGGCGTATCGGGTGAGGTCCCCACCGCGGCACCGACGCGCAAACGTCCGCTGCTATCTTTGCAGGCGCGTGGCCGCTCGGTCGCCTTCTGGATATCTTTGACGGTGATCAGCCCCTTGAGCTCATGACCCTCGCCGACGACCAGCACCTTCTCGATACGATGCTTATGAAAGAGCTGGAGAACGTCTTCTCGCGGTGCATTTTCGGGCACCGTCACGAGACGCTCCTTGGGAGTCATCACCGACGAGACGGGATTGTCGAGCTGCGTCTCGAAACGCAGGTCGCGGCTCGTCACGATACCGACCACCTTGCTGCCCTTGACGACGGGCATACCGGAAATGCCACGCGCCTTGGTGAGCTCGAGCACCTGACGGATGGTGGTGTCCGGCGAGACGGTGATCGGATCGAGCACCACGCCGC
>JBMTZJ010000258.1:0-1338 GCA_049455515.1 Steroidobacteraceae bacterium | reverse complement strand
CAAAAGGATCGATGATGTTTCCCGCGATATCGCGGGCCATCGCGTTGATGGTGAGATCACGGCGCGCAAGATCTTGCTCGAGTGTGACGGAGGGCGAGAACTCGGTGGTGAATCCGCGATAGCCCGGAGCGACTTTGCGTTCGAGACGCGCGAGGGCGTACTCCTCGCCGGTCTGCGGGTGAAGAAATACCGGGAAGTCTTTGCCCACGGATCGATAGCCGCGCGATTCGAGCTCGGCGGGGGTCGCGCCGACCACGACCCAGTCTCGTTCGCTCACCGAGCGATCGAGCAACTCATCGCGGACGGCGCCGCCTACGAGATAGATCTCCACCCGCAGATGTTAGCGCGATGGACGGATGTACGTGGGCGCGACGCTGGCGAGGGGGGTCGGCACGATGCCGAGGCGGACAAATCCGTTTTCTTGGCACACGTTATCGACGGTCAAGGACAGGAAGTTATCCGTCGAGAACGGTTTACCCGGAACGAAATCCATGACGAGGGCCTGAAGTCGCCCCACCACATCCGGTAGGGCGATGACGTGTGCCCGAGTTCCGGCCAGCGCGCCGGTGTAGCGAACAAGATCCGCGAGCGTCATGACTTCGGGCCCGCAGAGATCGTAGGACTGTTTGCTCGTGGGGCCACCGAACAGGGCCTTTTGGAAGCTCGAGACCACATCGTCGACCCAAACTGGAGCGAACTTCGCGTCGGCGCGGGCAAGGGGCATGAGACCGCCGCTCAGTCGCAGCAGTCCTGCAAATCGGTTGAGGAGCGAGTCGCCACGACCAAAGATTACGGACGGACGGAAGATCGTCCAGTCGAGCGATTCGGGCGCTGCACGGACATGACGCTCGGCCGTGCCTTTAGAGCGAAGGTAGTGGCTGGGGCCGGCTTCGTTCGCCCCCAAGGCGCTCATGTGCAAGTAACGAGTGACTCCGGTTTCAGCGCAGGCGACGATCGTTTTTCGGGTGAGCTCAGCATGTGCGAGATCGAAGCCGCGCCCAGATCGGCCTTTTTCATTGAGGATGCCGACGAGATTGATCACGACCTCGCTGCCGACGATCGCGGTACGGAGCGCCTCCGGATCATGAACGTCTGCTCGGATTCGTTCGACGTTGGGCAGCACCGCGAGATGCCGAGCCGCGTGCGGATTACGCGACGGCAGTTTGATTCGATGCCCTGAGCCCGCGAGTCGTGCGACCAACGCGCTACCGACGAAGCCGGTGCCGCCCAGTACCGTGATATCGAGAGTGCGCACGATCAACGCAGCAGCACGATGGCGGTTTCGCCACCCCGCCTGATCTGAAGTACGACCGTCGAGCCGCCCCGGTTGGCGGATGC
>JBMTZJ010000257.1:0-1341 GCA_049455515.1 Steroidobacteraceae bacterium | reverse complement strand
GCATCCGCCCCGACGACCCAGAGTCCCCGCTCCTTGAGCTCGCGCAGACAGCGGGCGAGATTGGTGACGACCGTGAGCGGCGTGGTCTCGGCCGCACCCGCGGCGACTTTGCGAACCGTGGCATTGAGTTGAACCGCCCGATCTTTGGGAATGACCACGGACAGCACGCCGCAGGCATCGGCCGTACGCAGGCAGGCCCCGAGATTATGGGGATCTTGTACCCCATCGAGCGCGAGCACGATGGGCGTGGCAGTCGCACGCTCGATGGCTGCGCCGAGCTCGTCTTCACTCCACGGTGCCATGGGACGCACTTCCGCGATGACGCCCTGGTGCACCGCAGCACTAGCCATTTTTTCGAGGCGCTGTGGATCGACCCGCTCGATCGAGATTTTCGCCTGGGTCGCCGTCGCGAGCAGCGCCGTCATGCGCGCATCGTCGCGTCCGCGCGCAACGAATACTTTGACCACGCGATCGGCATGCCGCTCAAGCAGCGCCCGAACGGCGTGAAGACCATGAACGGTTTCAGTGGAACCCATCCGCCCTATCCTACCGCGCTCGACGACGCTGCCGCGCACCCTCGCGGGGCGAGTGATGCGGCGCACGTCGCTGTTTTCCCTCGACGATGGGTACCGGATCGTCGAGTTCGAGATCGATGAGGCCCTCGACGGGGTTAGCGCTCGTCACGACCACCCGCACGGGCGTACCGATACCGAGTCGCTGCTTGCGACGTTTGGCGAACCACGCCTGACCATTGGACTCCATCACGTACTCGTCATCGTCGAGCGAATCGAGGCGCAGCAGGCCGTCGATACCGAGACCCCGCAATTGCACGAAGCACCCGTACTCGACCACCGTCGTGATGAGCCCATCGAAGGTCTGCCCCAACCGCTCGCGCAAATAACTACACTTTAAAAACGCATCGACGTAGCGATCGGATTCATCCGCTCGCTTCTCGAGCCGCGAGAGATCCTGACCGAGCCCACCGAGCTCGTCGGCGCCATACCGCCGACCGGTCGGGTCACCCGCATCCACCACCGCTTTCAGCGCGCGGTGCACCACGAGATCGGGATACCGCCGAATCGGGGAGGTGAAATGCGCATACTCGGCGAGCGCGAGACCGAAGTGGCCGATATTGGTCGGCTGATAAATGGCTTGCGGCATCGAACGCACCACGAGCGATTCAATGAATGGAAGGTCGGCACTCCCACTCGCCCGTTCTGTGATCTGTCGTAAGTCTCTCGGCTCGATCTCCTCGGGCAGATCGACATCGATCCCGAGCGCCGCCAACTGCGTGAGCAACTGATCGATCTTTTTTTCTTCGGGCGTGCCGTGAACACGATA
>JBMTZJ010000256.1:0-1342 GCA_049455515.1 Steroidobacteraceae bacterium | reverse complement strand
CTTGGGTCGCGGCGAGTGGGGACGCGCGAGCTTCGCTAACACACTCGAGGTGGCCCGCGCTCGACAGCTCGCGTTGGTACTCGATGCCGATGCGCTCAATCTGCTCGCCGAACAACCGGGGATCACTTTGCCTCGGCGCTGTGTACTGACGCCGCATCCTGCCGAGGCTGCTCGACTCCTTAGCAAATCGACGGCCGATATCCAGCGCGATCGCTATGGCTCGCTCAAAGAATTGGCGAATCGATATGCGGCAACAGTGGTGCTGAAGGGCGCCGGCACTTTGGTGTCCGACGATACTCCGTGGATCTGTGACCGTGGGACACCGGCGATGGCGGCGCCAGGGATGGGCGATGTCCTCACGGGTGTGATCGCTGCCTTGCTCGGACAAGGGTTATCGCCCGTGCAGGCGGCGCGGCTCGGAGTGCTCTGGCACGCCTTGGCCGGTGAGGTGGCTGCAGCGGGGGTCGATCGCGGCGTCCTCGCGAGCGAGGTGTCGACCGCTTTACCGAAAGTACTGGCGCCGTGATCGCCCCGGCATCCGTCACTTTGATGTCGCGCGACGAGGGGTGCACTCAACGCCTTGGCGCGGCGCTCGCCCGTACGCTACCGACGCCACCCGAACGATCACTGCGCATTTTTTTGAGGGGTGACCTCGGCGCTGGCAAGACGACGTTCGTACGCGGCATGCTTCAAGCACTTGGCGAAACGCGGACGATCAAAAGTCCGACGTACAGCGTACTCGAGATCTACGATCGCGATCCTTGGCATGTCGTCCACCTCGATCTCTACCGGTTGTCCGACCCCCGCGACCTCGGGCCGCTCGGGCTCGCTGATCACGATCACGCGCAGGCGCTCTGGCTGATCGAATGGCCCGAGCGGGGCGAGCGAGCTTTGCCACAAGCGGATGTGGAGATTTTCCTGGACGGGGCGCCCTCGGGACATTCCTTGCGATTCGAGGGGCGTACGCCGATCGGAGCGGAGTGGGTACTCAGGGTCTCAAGGGAACCTGAGTTTTCGGCTGCAGAGCATTGATTTTTGTTGAAATATTGGCCTTCTTCCAAGTACTCTCCGCTCCCATGACAGGTGTGCTGATCGGGTCGATGTCCCGCGTTTCGCGGGCGGTAATCGTATTCGTCCTGCTTGCGGGGATCTCGCTCGGCGTCGCCGAGACGGCGAACGCGGCCGGCAAAACCCTCCGAGCGTTGAGCCTCCAGACCTCGACCGAGGGGGCGGGGCCCGTTCGCGTGGCGATCGAGGTCGAGGCTGATACCGTCCCCAAATTCTTTGTCCTCGAACGGCCGCTACGCGCGGTCATCGATTTTCCGGGCACGCAGAAGCCGTC
>JBMTZJ010000255.1:0-1345 GCA_049455515.1 Steroidobacteraceae bacterium | reverse complement strand
CGAAGCCGGCGACACCGAGCGGCGAGTCGTACCGCTTGAAGATCCGCGTCGCCTGGATGATCGTCGCCGTCTCAATAGCCTTCGGCACGCTCGGCCAGCCGAACACTCCCGTCACGCGGACGAGTGCCTCACCATCATCGTAGAACTGGTTGCCCGTCGGGAAGACGTACTCGTCGATTGCGCGGATGCGATCATACGCCCACTCGATCCCGTCGAGCGTGCCGTTCAGCGGCTCGAGTTGGTAGTCCGTCACGGCCCACGTTACCCATGTCCCGTCCGATGCGGGATTCGATTCGATCGTGACAGCCGTCCCGGCGATGTCATCGACCTGGCAGTAGAGCGGATCCGGCGTTGCGAAGTATCGCGTCACGGTGCCGGACTGGTAGAAGTTACGCATCGCGTAGCCGTCGATCAGACGCGAAGCAGACTCAACGGCCCCTTCGAGGAGAGTGTCATCGACGCTATCGGTGATGCGGAGCGCACTTTTGACATCGGAGAGCGTGCAGTATCCATTCGTGATCGCCATGCCTATAGTCTACTAGCCGCGCTGCGAGAGATTGGAACCGTGGAAGCGATACGTCCACGTCACCTCGGGAACGCACACGAAGCGCGCACCAGCGTCGAGCGCGCGAATCCAGAAGTCGTGATCCTCGAAGCCGTGCCGCGCATCCGTCCGCCAGCCGAGCTCGACGCATAGACTCGTCCGAATGATCGTCGTCGCCGGGATGAAGTTGAGGATGCGAAGCAGATTCGGATCGAAGGATTGGTTCGGATTCCACGCGCGTCCCTCGACCTCGCAGTACGGGTACACGATGTCAGCATCGGTCGCGTGCGCGACGAGCGTTTCAAGATGGTGCGGCAAGAGCAGATCATCATCGGCGAGCTGGGCGAACCATTCGGCTCCCGTCGCTGCCGCAGCGGGCAGCATCCGATTGAGCATCGCTGCTGGGCCGGCTCGCTCATAATCGATCATCACGATATGCGCGACGGGTTGTAGCGTCTGCGCCTCGACGCTACGGATAGCCTCAGCGCGATACTCGTGACGCTCTGGCAGGCTCGCCGTGACAACGACGACGCTACCCACGCGCATCCCAGAAGGCGCGCACCTGGTCGCGATACCGCGTCAGATTCGACCATCGCATCGCAGCCTTAGCCGAGCCGCCAATCAGCGAACGATCATACGCATCGTCGATGCGATGCTCGTTCAGGCCGAGGACGCGATGCGCGCCAGCGATCTTCTCGAAAGGCTCAACGTCACGCAGCACGCTCGAGTTCAACCCGACCATTGCCGCCTCGCCAACACATACCCACGGGTGCGTCACGACGCCCTGCCCGAACGTGACAC
>JBMTZJ010000254.1:0-1345 GCA_049455515.1 Steroidobacteraceae bacterium | reverse complement strand
ACCAGCTCCAGCTGCTCCAGCAGTCGTCAGAATGCCATCACGGCGGCGCGAGCCTTAGGCGCCGTCGTTGTCGCAGCAACCGGTAACGACAGCCGCGCGACGATCAGCTCTCCGGCAAATTGCTCCGGCGTGATCGCCGTGACAGCGCATACCGTCGAGGGAGATAAGGCGAGTTACGCCAATCACGGCGCGGGAACCACACTGAGTGCGCCAGGCGGCGGGTCGTGTACGACGTCTGCGCTCAGTTGTTTACCGCAGGGCGATAGTGGAGCCGCCGGTACGCTCTGGCGACTGATCACCTCGACCACCAACAGCGGGACGACCAGCCCCGGCGCAGTCGCCTACTCTGGAAAATCCGGCACGAGTATGGCGACGCCCCACGTATCTGGAGTCGCCGCACTCTTGATCTCGGCGATGCCGACACTCACCGTAGACAGTGTTCGTCTGCTCATGACTTCGAGCGCCCGTGAGTTTCCAGCCGGTACGTTTTGCGCGGGCAAAATCGATAACCCTTGCGGCGCGGGAATGCTCGATGCGACGCGTGCAATGCAGCGCCTCGCCGCACTGACGCCGACGGTCACGGCCGGGGCGAATGCGTCCGTCGTCGAGAACGGCTCGACGGTGACCCTCACGGGTAATGCGACCCCGAAGGCCGGGGGCAACGTCAACCTGACTTATCGCTGGCAGCAAATCTTGGGGGCGACGGCAACGCTAAGCAGCACGAGCTCTCCGCAAGTTACGTTTATCGCGCCGAACGGGTCGAGGATGAGCTTCCGATTCACCGTCACGGACAGCGACGGATTTTCCGCATCGGCCAACGTCGACGTACGCTCAAATGGCACGCCCATACTCGCCGCCCTGCCGCCCGTCTCGGCCTCAGCAGGAAGTACCGTCACCTTCCGCGCCTCGGCGACGGATCCTGACAACGACTCGCTCAGCTATTCGGCAACAGGTTTGCCGACGGGCGCAACCTTGAATTCGGTGACCGGGGAATTTTCGTGGCCAAACGCCGTTGCCGGAACCTATACCATCACGATCATCGCTTCCGATGGGCTCGTCTCTAGCGCTGCACAAACCACGACGCTTACGGTGACCGCATCCCGTGGAGGCGGGGGCGCGCTCGATCTCTGGACTTTGCTGCTTCTTGGCGCTGCGCTGGGGTGGCAACGGCACCTGCAACGTCGTAGAACTATTTAAGCTCGGCGATCAAGACCTGCGACAGGTCGGAGATGAGCTTCCCGCCAATATTATCGGGGGAATAATCGATCTCGGGCATATCATCGACGGTGATCGCGATCGCGATACGGCCATGCGGTGTGTACGCGATCCCGACGTCGCTGCGCAG
>JBMTZJ010000253.1:0-1371 GCA_049455515.1 Steroidobacteraceae bacterium | reverse complement strand
CGTAACTTACGCAGCACCATGAGGACTGTCAATTGAAGTCACGAAAATCGAGCCGAGGGTCTCGCCTCGGCAACCGGACACCCCGTGACGATCGCTCACGTCACGGCCGTAGCAGTATCGGAACCATGGAAGGCGTGGTTTCGGCGCATCGCTCCGGTTTCGGATTCGTTCGGGTCGAGGGGCAAGAGGAAAGTGTGTTCTTGCCGCCTCCGCAAATGGCGGGGCTAACCTCGGGCGATCGTGTTCGAGTTCGGGTTCAGCGAGCGCGTGATGGCCGACTCTCCGGCGAGATGGAGAAAATTCTCTCCCGAGGCGTCACGGCATTTCTCGGTACGGTCGAGGCGGTCGGGCGTACGCTCTTCGTCCACTCCGTTGATCGTCGACTCAGCCTGCGTTGTCTCGTACCGCAGGACAAAATCGCTGGCGCGCGAACGGGTGATTGGGTCATCGCGCGGATCACGCGATACCCCGATGCGCACCGCAGCGCGATGGCCGAGGTGGTCCGACGCCTCGATCCCGAGCGACCACTCGAAATGGCAACCGAAACCGCTATTGCGCGCCATGCGTTGCCGGTGGAGTTTCGGCCGGCGGCACTTCAGGAGGCGGAGGCCTACGGTGAGCGTATCGATCCGCGCGAGGCGAGGGGTCGGATCGATCTGCGCGACATGCCGCTCGTGACGATCGATGGCGAGGATGCCCGAGACTTCGACGATGCGGTGTATGCCGAATCGCATGCGAAGGGATTTCGACTCGTCGTTGCGATCGCCGATGTGAGTCACTACGTTCGTTCGGGCTCCGGGCTCGACGTCGACGCGCTCGAGCGTGGCACCTCGGTGTACTTTCCTAATCGTGTGTTGCCGATGCTGCCGACGGCACTCTCGAACCACTTGTGTTCTCTCGAACCGGAGGTCGATCGGCTCTGTTTCGCGGCCGACAAGCTCGTCAGTCGCAGCGGCGCATTGCTCGATTTCAAGTTCTACCCGGCGGTGATGCGAAGCCACATGCGGCTCACCTACCGACTGGCCTTCGAGGCGCTGTTCGAGGGTCGTCCAGAGGCGCGTCGCACCGTCGGTGCGCTCTTGCCGAAGCTCTCGCCGCTCGTCGATCTTTATCGCGCACTGTTAAAGGTACGACACCGTCGTGGTGCCCTCGATTTCGAAAGCACCGCGCCGGCGTTCGAGTTCGATGCAGAGGGTCGGGTTCGGAGCATCGGGCTTTACGGGCGTAACGATGCGCACAAGCTCATCGAGGAGTGCATGATCCTCGCGAACGTCGCGGCTGCGCGCCAGCTCAAGGCGGCGAAGGCGGGCGGTCTTTATCGTGTTCACGGCACGCCCGAAGAAAAAAAGATCGATCAGTTGCTCACGCAGT
>JBMTZJ010000252.1:0-1371 GCA_049455515.1 Steroidobacteraceae bacterium | reverse complement strand
ACTGCGTGAGCAACTGATCGATCTTTTTTTCTTCGGGCGTGCCGTGAACACGATAGAGACCGCCCGCCTTCGCCGCCTTAAGCTGGCGAGCCGCCGCGACGTTCGCGAGGATCATGCACTCCTCGATGAGTTTGTGCGCATCGTTACGACCGTAGAGTCCGATACTCCTGACCCGACCCTCTGCATCAAACTCGAACGCCGGCTCGGTACTCTCGAAATCGAGGGCGCCACGGCGGTGCCTCGCCTTCAACAATGCGCGGTAAAGATCGACGAGCGGAGATAGCTTCGGCAAGAGCGCGCCGACGGTACGCCGCGCCTCCGGACGACCCTCGAACAGCGCTTCGAAGGCGAGTCGGTAGGTCAGCCGCATGTGACTTCGCATCACCGCCGGATAGAACTTGAAATCAAGCAATGCGCCGCCGCGACTGACCAGCATATCGGCCGCGAAACAGAGGCGATCGACCTCCGGTTCAAGAGAGCACAAGTGGTTCGAGAGTGCCGTCGGCAGCATCGGCAACACACGGTTGGGAAAGTAAACCGAGGTTCCACGCTCGAGCGCGTCGACGTCGAGCCCCGAACCCGAACGCACGTAGTGACTCACATCGGCGATCGCAACAACGAGCCGATATCCCTTCGCATGCGACTCGGCGTACACCGCATCGTCGAAGTCTCGGGCATCCTCGCCGTCGATGGTCACGAGCGGCATGCCGCGCAGATCAATCCGACCCCTTGCCTCGCGCGGATCGATGCGTTCGCCGTAGGCCTCCGCCTCCTGAAGTGCCGCCGGCCGAAAATCGACCGGCAACGAATGGCGCGCAATCGCAGTTTCGGTGGCCATTTCGAGCGGTCGTTCGGGATCGAGGCGTCGAACCACCTCGGCCATCGCACTGCGGTGTGCATCGGGATATCGCGTGATCCGCGCGATAACCCAATCGCCAGTCCGTGCGCCCGCGAGTTTGTCCTGTGGAACGAGACAACGCAGACTGAGCCGCCGATCGACCGAATGAACGAACAACGTACGCCCGACTGCTTCGACCGTACCGAGAAATGCCGTGACGCCTCGGGCAAGAATTTTTTCCATCTCGCCGGAAAGCCGGCCGTCACGCGCCCGCTGAACCCGAACGCGAACACGATCGCCGGACGTCAGCCCCGCCATTTGCGGAGGCGGCAAAAACACACTCTCCTCTTGCCCCTCGACCCGTACGAATCCGAACCCGGAGCGATGCGCCGAAACCACGCCTTCCATGGTCCCAATGCTGCTGCGGCCGTGTCGTGAACGATCGTCACGGGGTATCCGATTGCCGAGGCGAGACCCGCGGCTCGATTTTCGTGACTTCAATTGACAGTCCTCATGGTGCTGCGTAAGTTACG
>JBMTZJ010000251.1:0-1381 GCA_049455515.1 Steroidobacteraceae bacterium | reverse complement strand
CGGTCGCCCTGAGGCACCGGTACCGGAAACTCGCCGCCCGAAAGAAAGGTCGCCTCCTGTCCCGTCAACGTCGTGAGCGTCGGCTCCGCTAATATTTTTGCGAGGCCCTGCTCTTTCGCAGCATCGAGCGCCAGGTTGAAGGCGAAGCTGTCTGACAAGTAACTCGTGAAGATTCCCTGGTTCGGAATCACGAGCGTATTGGGCGAAAACTCATCGAATGTCGGACTGAGAATGCTGCCGCCGATCGTGCCCAGTGTCGGCGCGCGCAGACCGGTATTGCCGATTAATGCATCTGGAAACGACGCACCGCCATTGACGGCACCGCTACTCCAATTACCGCGTACACCAAAGGCATTGAATCGCGCGTTCATACGCTTGAGCTCAGAGCGCGCGACCTCTGCGACACGCACCTCGACCATCACTTGCTGGGCGCCCGCCACCTGCATCAAATTGATGACCTCACCGGCCGCGCCGTCGCGCCGACCTGCACCGTCCTCGGCACCGCCTTTACGCGCCGCGCCGACGCGGGCTAGATAGCTCTCGGCGACCC
Source organism: Steroidobacteraceae bacterium (assembly GCA_049455515.1). Taxonomy (GTDB): domain Bacteria; phylum Pseudomonadota; class Gammaproteobacteria; order Steroidobacterales; family Steroidobacteraceae; genus UBA964. Next base: position 831 of record JBMTZJ010000251.1, on the reverse strand, counting down.
GCAGCGCGGTGGTCATGGCAGTGGCGCTCGGCACCGTACCGGACAGGACGATCGATCGCTGCGCCGAAGACACCTCGATCGACTGGCTCGGAATCAAACGAAAGAGACGGGCTCTTAAGCTCTCGAGGTCATGCGTCACTTCAACCTCTAGAGTGGAGCGCTTGCCAGAGTCACGGTCCCACACCACGACATTAGTGATCCCGATGTCTTTTCCAAGCAGGTAATACTCAGTGGGACTTAACACGACGATATCCGCAACAGTCGGATCGGCCACCGACACCCGCTTCGCCGGTTGCGGCAACGTCAACGTTCGCGACTGAAACACGGTGAGCGTCATTTTCTCGCCTGCCGGATCTGCGGCAGCGCGGCTGATAGATAACGCTAACGTCAAGATCGCGAAAACTATGATGGGTGAACGCATATGAAGACTCCTTACTCAGAAACACCGGTGGTGATGGTCGTGCCACGAATGAGTGTCACGCGAGGCTTCGGCTTCGGTACGGGTGTCGATTGCGGAAGTTGGGACAGTGCAAACCCCGCCGCGATAAGCCGAGAGGTGTCCTCGGCGATCTCCTCGGGATCGATCGCCCCGGTCGGTGAGGGAGCTAACGGATTTCTCAGTGTGAGCTGGAGGCTGCCGCGCTGACGGGCAGCGGCAATTTTTTCTGCATCCGCCGGTGTCACTTCTAGGGTCACCGCACGACCGACCACAGGACCGTCGGCAGTTGCGTCTGATCGTTGATCGACGGCGAGCACTCGAACGTTGCGAATGATGGTCTCCGCACGTGGCGTCCCGCTGGTCTCAAACGCGGAAATCACGTCGACCCGATT
>JBMTZJ010000250.1:0-1404 GCA_049455515.1 Steroidobacteraceae bacterium | reverse complement strand
TGGCAGAGCCTCGAGGGCTGGCGCGGTCAGGTCGTCCACGCGGTGGCGGGGATCGGTCATCCGAACCGATTCTTTGAGATGCTGCGGACGGCCGGGCTTCAGCCGATCGAGCACGCCTTCGACGATCACCATGCGTTCCAGGCCGCCGATTTTTCTTTTGGTGACGACCGACCGATTCTGATGACGTCCAAGGATGCCGTAAAATGCGGGTCGTTCGCCGATGCGCGTTTTTGGGAGATTCCCGTCGCGACCCGGATGTGGCCCGACGGCGCCCGCGGTCTGGTCGAGGCCATCGAGACCCTATGTCTCGCCTCAAAAAAATCGGAGTCTGTCTGACATGGAACATCGACTGCTCGACATCCTGGCTTGCCCGATCTGCAAGGGTCCGCTCGTCCATCACCGCGAACAGCAGGTGCTCGTCTGTCGCGCGGATCGGCTCGCCTTTCCGATCAAAGACGGCATTCCGGTCATGCTCGAGGAGGAAGCCAAGCTGCTTGCGGCCGACGATCCGCTGCTCGCACGCTGAGCCCTGAGCGCCGATGTACCGCATCGTCATCCCCGCGCGCTACGCTTCGACCCGACTGCCGGGAAAGCCGTTGATCACGATCGCCGGCAAACCCATGCTGGCCTGGGTCCATGATCGCGCGCTGGCGTGTTCGGCTGAGGAGGTCATCATCGCGACCGACGATGAGCGCATACGCAGCGTGGCACAGGCGTTCGGCGCGACGGTCGAGATGACGGCGGCGGAGCACACGAGCGGCACCGATCGCATCGCCGAGGTGGCCGCCCGTCGAGGCTGGCTCGATCACGATGTCGTCGTGAATCTGCAGGGCGATGAGCCCTCGATGCCCGCGGCGCTCATCGAGCAGGTCGCGATGCTGCTTATCGATCATTCGGGCGCCGATATCGCGACGCTCGCCACACCCATCGAGCATCGCGACGAATACTTTGATCAAAATGCCGTGAAGGTCGTCACCGATCTTCAGGGCCAGGCGCTTTATTTCAGTCGGGCGCCGATTCCGTGGTTTCGCGATCAGGTGGGGCCCGACGGACTCGATCTGCTGTCCACGGTGGCGCGACGCCACCTCGGCATTTACGCCTATCGCGTCGGTGCGTTGCGTCGGCTTGCGGCGCTCGCTCCGACGCCCCTCGAGAACGTCGAGAAATTGGAGCAGCTCAGAGCGCTCGCCCACGGACTGCGCATCCAGGTGGGTGAGGCGACCTGCCGGCCGGGGCCGGACGTCAACACGGTGGAAGATCTGGCGCGCGCCGCTGCCGCCCTCGAGCGGTCAGCGGGCACGCCCTAGATTTTCGAACGACTCAGTAATCGTCGCGGCGCGTATTGCCGCCGAACGTCGTAAAACGATCGGGCGGACTGGACGACCACACCACTTTTTTCTCGGC
>JBMTZJ010000249.1:0-1407 GCA_049455515.1 Steroidobacteraceae bacterium | reverse complement strand
AATGCCGAGTCACGACACACACAGACGTCGGAACCCACCGGATTTTCTTCGGCGAGGTCGTCTCTGTGGATGCTCGCGAGGGTTCACCGCTCGCGTACTTCAGAGGTCAGTTCGCAAGCCTCGGTGGCGGCAAAGCGAGTTCATGAACGGCTGCTGCGGCGAGCAATATAGGCTCGCCGAAGGGCGCACCGACAAGTTGTACTCCGATCGGCAAACCTCGATCGTCTAGCCCCGCCGGCACACTGATCGCGGGTAGCCCTAAATAATTGAACGGCGCCGTACAGCGTACGAGATCGCCGAGCACCTCCCACAAGCGCGTTCCGGCACCGACGTCCGTTTCATCGCGACGCGGTACACGAATGGGTAACATGGGCGTCAACAAAACCTCGCAACGACTCAAGACATCGTTGACGAATCGCTGCAGGAGCGGAATTCGTCCCTGCAAGGCCTCGAGATAGTGCGTACCGGAAATTGCGAGACCGGTACTCGCTCGAACACGGACCTGAGGCGAATACTTCGAACTGCGGGACCGCAGCGTCTCACCGTGTACGGCCGTCGCCTCCGAGTACACGATGGCACGACTGAGTTCGGCCAGATGGGCCGCGAACGGAACTTCGACTTCGACGAGTTGCGCCCCCGCAGCCTCGAAACTCGCGAGCGAGCGTTCGCAGGCCGAGCGCACCTGCGGATCGAGACGCTCGAAGAAATGATTGTTCGGCAAGCCGATACGAAGTCCCTCGACTCCTCGACCGAGAGTCGCCGCATAGTTCGGCACCGGCCGCTTAGAACACTGCGCGTCTTCGCCGTCGTCCCCCGAAATGATGCCGAGAATGAGCGCGAGATCACGAACCGAGCGCGTGATGGGGCCTAGCACATCGATCGAAGGCGCAAGCTTCATACTCCCGGTTCGAGGCAGTAGGCCGTAGGTGGGCTTTAGACCAAACACCCCCTGCACAGACGCAGGAATGCGAACCGACCCACCCGTATCGGAGCCGAGACTCGCGAACGCTGCGCCACAGGCGACCGCCGCGCCCGATCCACTGGAAGAACCGCCGGAGATGTAGTCGGGGTTCCACGCATTACGACAGTCTCCCCAAGCGGCGTTGTGTCCGGTAGCGCCAAGCGCGAACTCGGCCATATTGAGCGTACCGAGATTGATTGAGCCCGCCCTGTCCAAGCGTTCTAACACCGTTGCGCTTCGCGAAGCCGCGACGGGCACGAGCGCTTTGGAACCGAAGGTCGCCGCACGACCGACTCGATCGAACATGTCCTTGTGTGCGAGCGGGATGCCGAGCAGAGGCGCGCGCGGCTCTCGCCCCAAACGTCTCGCATCATCGAGCAAGGCGTCGGCCAGTTCAGCGGCGCGCAGCGCCTCCTCCTTCTCCAAGCTTAAAAAGCAATGCGTTC
>JBMTZJ010000248.1:0-1438 GCA_049455515.1 Steroidobacteraceae bacterium | reverse complement strand
CTCTGGGCGCTGCTCATGCCACGTCAGCGAGCGCTGTTTCGAGGGCGGTGAGAGCGAGCTCCCGATCGGGCTCGTTTAAGATTTCGTGGTACATGCGCTGAAAGCAGTGTGCTTTCACGATGTCGGACGGCGCAGTGTCTGCGAAGCGACGACTGCCTGAAGGGTCTACCGCCCGATCGTCGCCGGCATAGAGCACCCGAGTGGGTGTCATCCACCGAGGTGCCGCAGCGAGCACCGCCTCGCCTTCGGTCGCGACGAACGCACCGAGTCGCGCGCTGATGCGATCGTGTACGAGCGGATCGGCGAGGTACTCTGCGACCACCTTTCGATCATGCGACAACATGTTCGGATCGAGTCCATTACTCAAGGTGAGTCTTGGCGCGATGCGGGGTAATACTTTGACGGCGGCTCGTTGCCACGCGGCCATCGCCACGGCAAGCGCAGGCGAGGACAGCACCGCGAGCGCAGGCGAGACGTGTCCTCGATGAATCGCGGACGCAACGACGAGCCCGCCGAGACTGTGCCCGATGAGGACGAGCGGTTTTCCCGCGAAGTTCGGCTGGCCTTTGGTCGCCGTTGCGAGCTCGCCGAGATGTTCGGGCAGTTGCCCTTCACGCAACACGCCGCCGCGAGAGCCGTCGGAATGACCGTGCCCGAACTGATCGTACGCGCGTACCGCTACGCCCTTGGCGTTAAGCCAGCGCGCCAGCAGTTCGTAGCGACCCGCGTGTTCACCGAGACCGTGAACCACGAGCGCACTCAACCTCGCGTGTTCGACCGGCCAGTCGTAGACGGCGAGGTTTGCTCCGTCGCAGGTACGGAACGTCGAGCGCTGACTCAAGCGCGCGGCTCGCTCACGGCGTGTTCACAGACGACGCGGCTGACGATGCTGCTGCGGGTGATGATCCCGCTGCGGCTGCTCCGATATGTTTATCGAGGAATGCAACCACCTTTTCGCCGAATTCGACTTGGTTGTCGAACTTGGCGTATCCGTGACCCTCGTCTTTCTTGACGATGAGTTCGTACTGGACTTGGTGCTTCTTGAGTTCGCGTTCCATCATGCGCGCATGCTCTAAGACGACGCGCGGGTCGCGGGCGCCGTAGGCCATGAGCACGGGCGCCTTGATCCGATCGGCGAAACGCGTCGGCGAGCGCGCCTCAAGATCTGCAAGATCGCTTTTACCTTCGCCGATCTGGAGTTTGATGTCCTCCCGCAGCGGCTCCCAGGCACGCGGAATGGTGCGCAGAAGTAGCGGAAGATCGGTCACGCCAACGTAGTTGATACCGCATTTGAAGAGCTCGGGGTTTTGTACGAGACCCATCATGGTCGCGTAACCCCCGTAACTCGCACCAAAAATACAGATGCGCTGCGGATCGGCGATGCCTTCGGCGATCGTCCATTTGAGCGCGTCGATGAGGTCTTGCTGCATCGCGCCTC
>JBMTZJ010000247.1:0-1447 GCA_049455515.1 Steroidobacteraceae bacterium | reverse complement strand
ACGGGTGCGGGAGATGTCTTCAATGGCGCCCTCGCCGTGGCACTCGCGGAAAAACTCGATCTCCGTCAGGCGGTGCGATTCGCGAATGCCGCCGCTGCACGGTCGGTGACGCGGCGGGGTGCTCAGGCCTCTGCACCGACACGATCCGCCATCTTGCGCCTTTTGTTGCCTCGCCCGAGCGGTTCCGCACCGCGATAGAAAAAGTCGATCGATAGGATCGACAGAATCGATTTAACCCGTGGCGGATCGCGGAGCATGCTCCCTGTCATCGAAAAAACCCGAGGAGGGCGATTCCATGCGTTATTCAATGATCTCGATGGTCGCTACGGCAGCGTTGGTTGCCGCAGCCTCCGTCCATGCGGCGCCTGCTGCGATGGCTGACAAAGCCGCTGCCCAACAGTTTTGGTGGCCAGAAAAACTCGATCTACGGCCGCTGCGTCAGCACGGCGAGGCCTCGAACCCGATGGGCGAGGAGTTCAATTACGCCGAAGAGTTCAAGAAGCTCGATCTCAACGCCGTCAAAAAAGATATCGAAGCCTTGATGACGACGTCGCAGCCGTGGTGGCCGGCAGACTACGGACACTATGGTCCGTTCTTCATTCGAATGGCTTGGCACAGTGCGGGCACCTATCGCCTCGGTGACGGTCGCGGCGGTGCGGACGGTGGTCAGATCCGTTTCAATCCGCTCAACAGCTGGCCCGACAACGTGAACCTCGACAAGGCACGTCGTCTGCTGTGGCCGATCAAGCAGAAGTACGGTCGTGCGTTGTCGTGGGCGGATCTCATGGTCCTCACCGGAAACGTGGCGCTTGAGTCGATGGGATTTAAGACGTTCGGGTTCGCCGGCGGTCGCGAAGACGATTGGGAAGCCGATCTCACCTATTGGGGACCAGAAGGAAAATTCCTCGCCGACGAACGCCATAGCGGTGATCGCAAGCTACAGAATCCGCTCGCCGCGGTGCAGATGGGCCTCATTTATGTGAACCCGGAAGGCCCGAACGGCAAGCCTGACCCGATTGCGGCCGCGCGCGACATTCGCGAGACCTTCGGTCGCATGGCGATGAACGACGAAGAGACCGTAGCGCTCATCGCGGGCGGTCACACTTTCGGTAAGGCGCATGGTGCGTACGATCCTTCGAAGTGTGTCGGGGCTGATCCTGCGTCTTCCGATGTGACGGCCCAGGGTTTTGGTTGGAAGAGCACGTGCGGCTCCGGCAAGGGCGCGGATACGGTGACGAGCGGTCTCGAGGGCGCGTGGTCGGCGAACCCGATTGCCTGGACTACGCAGTACCTCGATAACCTTTTCGCCTTTGAGTGGGAGCAGACCCGTAGCCCGGGAGGTGCCATTCAGTGGGTGCCGACCGATAAAGGCGCGTGGAATCTGGTTCCGGATGCGCACGATCCGACGAAGCGTCATCCGCCGATCATGTTCACGACGGATCTCTCG
>JBMTZJ010000246.1:0-1448 GCA_049455515.1 Steroidobacteraceae bacterium | reverse complement strand
CGCCAGACCGTAGCGCCGCCCGGTTTATCTTCGAGCACGATGCCTGCCGCTGCGAGCTCGTCGCGGATTTCATCTGAGCGCTTGAAATTCTTTGCCTTGCGAGCGTCCTGACGTTCGGCGATCGCTGCCTCGATGCGGGCATCGTCCCAAGCGCCCTCGCCACCCGCCGTTGCGCCCTGGCTCTTTGACGCGCGGAACCAGTCTTCAGCGTTGAGCGTCAATAAACCGAGCACCGCGCCGATGGCGCGCAGCTCGCGGGCTTTGGCCGTGGCGCCAGCGACGTCACAGGCATCGCGTGCCCGATTGATCTCGCCCGCGAGGTTTTGCAGGACCGCAATGGCCTCGGGCGTGTTGAAGTCGTCGTCCATCGCGGCGTGGAACGCGCTCCAAGCGGGCGATTCGCCGTTGGCGGATGCCGCCGTTTGCGCCGCGTTGACCGGCGGCGCATCGAGGCCGCGCAACGCGGTGTAGAGCCGACCGAGCGAGGCATCGGCCTGCTCGATCTGCGCGAGCGAGTAGTTGATCGGGCCGCGGTATTGGCTGCCGGTCAAAAAATAACGCAGCACTTCGGGGTGACGGATGTGACCCGAGCCGAGGACGTCGCGGATGGTGAAGAAGTTGCCGAGCGACTTCGACATCTTCTCGTCGTCCACGTTGACGAAGCCGTTGTGCATCCAAAGATTGGCGAAATGATCGCCGGTCGCCGCGCAGGACTGCGCGATCTCGTTCTCATGATGCGGGAACTTGAGGTCCATGCCCCCGGCGTGGATATCGAAGTGGCTACCTAAGATTTCGGCGGACATCACCGAGCACTCGATGTGCCAGCCGGGACGCCCCGGACCCCAGGGCGAGTCCCACGCGGGTTCGCCGGGCTTGGCTTTTTTCCAGAGCACGAAGTCGAGCGGATCGCGCTTGGCGGTGTCGACTTCGATGCGAGAACCCGCGCGCAGATCGGCGAGGCGTTTGCCCGAGAGTTTGCCGTAATCTTTGAAGCTGCCCACCGAGTACATGACATCGCCATCGCTCGCGACGTAGGCGTAGCCCTTGTCGATGAGCGTTTGGGTGAGCGCGATCATCCCGGGCACATACTGCGTGGCGCGCGGCTCGTGATCGGGGCGTAATACATTGAGCCGATCGTAGTCTTCATGCATCGCGTCGATGAAACGCGCGGTGAAGGTGTCGATGGGCTCGCCGAGTTCGGCGGCGCGACGGATGATCTTGTCGTCGATATCCGTGATATTGCGAACGAAAATGACCTTGAGACCGCGATGCCTGAGGTATCGATGGACGATATCGAACGCGACCTTCGAGCGCGCATGACCGATGTGGCAAAAGTCGTAGACCGTATCGCCGCAGAGGTACATGCGCACCTCGCCCGGCCGGATGGGCTCGAGCGTCTGCTTTTGACCGGTGAGCGAGTTGTGAATGCGGATCGTCATGGGCGGCGG
>JBMTZJ010000245.1:0-1466 GCA_049455515.1 Steroidobacteraceae bacterium | reverse complement strand
CTCGTGCGCGAGATCCAGGACGTCTACCGTCTGCAGGGCGTGAAGATCAACGACAAGCACATCGAGGTCATCATCCGTCAGATGTTGCGCAAGGCTGAGGTGACGAGCACGGGCGATACGCCGTTGCTCAAGGGCGAACAGCTCGACCGCTCCCGTGCGCTCGACATCAACGATCGCATGGCCGAAGAAGGCAAGGTCGCCGCGTCGCTGTCACCGGTGTTGCTCGGCATCACCAAGGCCTCGCTCGCCACCGAGTCGTTCATCTCGGCGGCCTCGTTCCAAGAAACCACCCGCGTCCTCACCGAGGCAGCGGTCCGCGGTCTCAAGGACGATCTGCGCGGCCTCAAAGAAAACGTCATCGTCGGTCGCCTCATCCCGGCGGGTACGGGCTTCGCAGCCCATGCCCATCGTCGGCGTAAGCTCGAGGACGCCCCGTCGCGCGGCTTCATGGATGTCGGCGCTGTGTCGGGCGGCGAGTCTGACGAGCCGACCGTAGGCGAAGAAGAGGGTGCCGCTGGCTGATGTACGAACCTGTCGCAGAGGATCTGGCGGACGACGATGAGATCGGCGCCGGCCTCGGCGACCGACGGAATGCGCTACCGGGGCATCCGACCCCGGTGCGCGTTCTGCTTCGCGGTCTCGAGCTGATGCAGGTGTTGAGTCGCCACGGGTCTCTGACGACGGCGTCACTCAGCCAAAAACTCCGGCTGGCGCGAACGACCGTCAATCGATGCCTCGCAACGCTGGAGGGCTGCGGGTTCGTCGAGCGGCTTCCCAATCGCCGCTACGCACTGACGGCGAAAGCCGTGACCTTGAGTCATGGCTACGATGCGGCGATCGAGCGGATCGAGCCGGTGCGCATGGCGATGCATGCCTCCTCGGCTCGCGTGCAGTGGCCGATGAGCCTCATGCGTCTGCAGTTTCCGGAATTGTTCATCGAAGATTCCACGGATCGCGAGAGCGGCTTCGCCGTGGAGTATTTCGAGCGTGGCATGGTGGTGCCGGTGCTTGCGACCGCCTCGGGTCGCGCCATCGTGGCATTCTCCAGCGCGCGCGTTCGCGAGACCGTGCTCGAATATCTTTGGCCGAATCGCTCGTCCGACCCCTCTATACCTTGGGCCGATCGCGCGGCCTTCGATCGCGAAATGGCGCAGACTCGAGAACGCGGGTATGCGCGCTGCGTACGTCCGCTTAGATTGACGGAGCAGGGGAGCCTCGCAGTGCCCATCATGGTCGATGGAGAGCCCGTTGCGGCGCTCGCCGTCCGATTCGCGCTCTCTGCGGTGTCCTTCGAGGAGGCGCGAAAGCGATTTCTGCCCGCGCTACTCGATATCGCCGTCGGCAAGCACGTTCACTGAACGGCCCGTCGTGATCGAGTTCATTTATCTGTTGCTGTTCGTTGCCGGTGCGGTGACGGGCGGCTGGATCGGCGTGCTTTTCGCGAGACAAAAGGTATCGCCTGCACA
>JBMTZJ010000244.1:0-1467 GCA_049455515.1 Steroidobacteraceae bacterium | reverse complement strand
TGCACCCGGGTGATGTGCTCGTGGCAGATGCGGTCGAGCTCGTCGGTGGTCACGCCAGGTTTGACGTGCGGACCGATGAGGTCGAGGACCTCGCCGGCGAGGCGACCGGCCTCGCGCATTTTTTGCTGTTCCGACGGGGACTTGAGGGTGACGGGCATGGCGCGTTCGAGGGGGTGGAAGGGGGCCCGTAAGGCGTTGTTTTTACGGGAACTGCATGGTATAAAGCGCGGCCTTTTTTGGCAACGTAAACAACCCCACACGCATATCGAGACATCGGTTGCTGGGTGTCCCAAGGTCCTTCGGGGCGGCGGGATGGCAACCGAGATATGCGGAGGCTTAACCCGACAAGGAGTGCTTTATGCCCAGCGTGTCCATGCGACAGATGCTGGAAGCGGGTGTCCACTTCGGACATCAGACCCGCTTCTGGAACCCGAAAATGGAAGAGTTCATTTTCGGCGAACGCAACAAAATCCACATTATCAACCTCGAGAAGACGCAGCCGATGTTCGCAGAGGCGGCGAAGTTCATTCACGGGGTGGCCTCCGACGGCGGCACGGTGCTGTTCGTCGGCACCAAGCGCTCTGCGCGCGAGCCGATCCAGAAAGAAGCTGTCCGCGCCGGTATGCCCTTCGTCAACCAGCGTTGGCTCGGCGGCATGCTCACCAACTTCAAGACGGTGCGTCAGTCGATCAAGCGCCTCGCCGATCTCACCGAGATGAAGGCGAACGGTTCGCTCGACAAGCGCGGTAAGAAAGAAGGCACGATGCTGCGCCGTGAGCTCGAGAAGCTCGAGCGCTCGCTCGGCGGCATCAAAAATATGGAGTCGCTCCCGGATGCGATCTTCGTGGTCGACGTCGGTCACGAGAACATCGCGATCCACGAAGCCAACAAGCTCGGGATTCCGGTGGTCGCGATCGTCGACACGAACTGCGCGCCCGATGGCGTCGATTACGTCGTCCCGGGTAACGATGACGCCATGCGCGCCATCCAGCTCTACGCCGCGGGCATTGCCGATGCGGTGATCGAAGGCCGCGCCACGGCGCCGGCGCTCGCCGTGAGCGAAGACGAATTCGTGGAGCTCGACGAGCAGGGCAACGTCAAGCCGAAGGCCGCGCGTGGCAAGCCGCGTCGCGAAGCCACGGTCCGTGCCCGTCGCCCGGCGGCTGCTGCGCCGGCGCGTCGCAAGCCGCAGCCCTCCGTTGCGGCCGCGGTCGAGACGGACGAGGTCGATGCGATCGACGTTCCCGAGGCCGCCGATGGCGAAGTCGCTCCGGCGACGAGCGCGTCGGCTCCCCGTCGCAAGGCGACCCCCGCGGGCGCGCCGCGTCGTCGCGGTTGAGGCTGAGGATCGTTCATGAGCATTACTGCTGAAGCCGTCAAACAGCTCCGCGAGCGTACCGGCGCGGGCATGATGGAGTGCAAGAAGGCACTCGTCGAAACCCAGGGCGATCTCGATGCCGCCGCCGA
>JBMTZJ010000243.1:0-1469 GCA_049455515.1 Steroidobacteraceae bacterium | reverse complement strand
TCCCGCGAACAGAAAAAAGCGAATATCTACAAAGGGCGTATCGCCCGTATCGAGCCCTCGCTCGAAGCCTGCTTCGTAGACTACGGCGCTGAGCGCCACGGGTTTCTGCCGCTCAAGGAAATCTCCCGCGAGTATTTCCTCAAGAACCCCGCAGGCGGACGCATCAACATGCGCGAGGTCCTGCAGGAAGGCCAGGACATCGTCGTCCAGGTCGAAAAAGAAGAACGCGGCAACAAGGGCGCCGCCCTCACCACGTACATCTCGCTCGCCGGGCGCTTCCTCGTTCTGATGCCGAACAATCCTCGCGCCGGGGGTGTCAGCCGCCGCATCGAGGGTGAAGACCGCGATCAGATGAAGAACATCATGGACGCGCTCGTCATCCCGCCGGGAATGGGCGCCATCGTTCGTACCGCAGGCGTCGGTCGCGCCACCGAAGAACTGCAGTGGGATCTCGACAACCTCAAGATCCAGTGGGACGAGATCGTCAAAGCCGTACTCGAGCGGCCCTCCCCGCTCCTCGTCTATCGCGAGAGCGATCCGGTCACCCGTGCCCTGCGCGATTACTTCTCCGACGATATCGGCGAAGTGCTCGTCGACGAGCCGAACGCCCACGCGGTCGCCTCCGAGTACATGCAACGCTTCATGCCGGCCGAGGGTGGTCGTCGCCTGAAGATGTACACGGACGACATTCCGCTCTTCACGCGCTATCAGATCGAGAGCCAGATCGAGTCCGCCTACGCGCACAAAGTTCAGCTGCCCTCGGGCGGTTCGATCGTCATCGACTACACCGAGGCTCTCGTTTCCATCGACATCAACTCCGCGCGTGCGACGCGCGGTGGCGATATCGAGACGACGGCTACCAATACGAACCTCGAAGCGGCCGACGAGATTGCGCGTCAGTTGCGTATTCGCGATATCGGCGGTCTCATCGTCATCGACTTCATCGACATGGAAGAGCCGCGCAACCAGCGCGCCGTCGAGGATCGTCTGCGCGAAGCCATGAAGATGGATCGCGCACGGATCCAGATCGGGCGCCTGTCGCGGTTCGGCCTGCTCGAGATGTCGCGCCAGCGTCTGCGTCCCTCGCTGAGCGATTCGAGTCACGAGGTCTGTCCGCGCTGCCAGGGCATCGGCAGCATTCGCACGGTCGAGTCGATGGCGCTCGCCATCCTGCGTCTCATCGGCGAAGAAGCCCGTAAAGATCGAACCTCCAAGGTGATCGCCGAGGTTCCGGTCGAAGTGGCCACGTACCTCATCAACGAAAAACGCGAATGGCTGCGGACGCTCGAGGACAAGAGCCACGTCGAGCTCATCGTCATCCCGAACCTCAACATCGACACGCCGGAGTACTCGATCCGTCGCGTGCGCGACGATGAGTCGGAGACACCTGAATTCAAGCGGATGTCGTACCAGATGCCGACGCCGGCCAAGGTACCGGACGCCACCGGCACGCGCGAACAGAAGGCCTC
>JBMTZJ010000242.1:0-1474 GCA_049455515.1 Steroidobacteraceae bacterium | reverse complement strand
GATGAGTACCGAGTTCGGAATCGTGATGGAAGCGTCGCCGGGCTATACCGCGACCTTGGCCCGTGAAATCGAGGCGATGGGCTACGAGATCTTGCTGTGCCCTGACACTCAGAACCTCAGTCCCGATCCGTTTTCGCAATTGGCACTCGCCACGCAATCCACCCGCACCCTGCGCCTCGGCACGGGAGTGACCAACCCAGTGACCCGCGATGTCGCGGTAACGGCCTGCGCCTTCTCCACGCTACAGGCGGAGTCCAAAGGACGAATGATTTGCGGCATCGGTCGTGGCGATTCCTCGGCAGCGCACATCGGCGTCAGAAACGGCACGACCGCTCAGTTACGAACCTTTGTCGAGCGTCTTCGCGCCTATACCCGGGGCGAGACGATCGATCGGGACGGGACGTCATCACGCCTGCGCTGGTACGACTCGTTGTCGGTCGAGCCGCTCGTGATCGACGTCGCATGTACGGGACCGCAGACCATCCGCATGGCTGTCGACGTGGGCGATCGGATCAGCTTCGCCGTGGGCAGCGCACCGGAGCGTATTCGATGGGCGATGGACGTAGCCCTCGCGCGACTCGCCGAAACGGGCCGACCGCGGGACTCGCTTCGTATCGGCGCATACGTCAACTTGGTCTGCGACCCGGACGAGCGCCGTGCCATCGCGCTGGGTCGAATGATCTCGGGGATGGTCGCTCATTTCGCCGGGATGAAAGATGCGCCGCTCGATCACTTGCCACCACAGCTCAAAGATCTCGCTGCAAAAATGCAGACGGGTTACGACATGACGCACCACGCGCAAGAGGCGGGGAGTCATCTCGCCGAAGTACCCGACAGTTTCGTTGACTGGTTTTCGATTTGTGGACCACCGAGCAAATGCCGGGAGCGCTTGGGAGAGTTGCTCGCGATGGGGCTCGACCACGTCTATCAACTCGGTGGCTCTCCGGTCGCGCATCCTCATGGTGCGCGCCAAGAGGCCATGGTTCGTCAGGCCGCGTTGTACGCGAGTGACGTGATGCCGCATTTTCGTTGAGTCCATCGTTCATCCCCATGAATACCGTGAATCATTTATCGCCTGCGGCCGTGCTCGAGCTTGCGCGCCTAAACGGCATACCCGTGGAAGACGAAGCGATGGCGGCGCGAATCGCCGCCGGCGGCGCGGCGGCCGCGGCAGCCGTCGAGGCGATCCACAAGACGACCGCCAGCGGTCAGGACATTGCGGTGCTGAGTGCCGTCGAGCCCGCCGATTATCTGCCGACGCTCGAGTCGCTCGCCGGCACGCAGAGTCCTGACGGGGAGAGGCAGGCGTTCAAAGATATCCAAAAGCTCAAAGAGTTCGGCGAGATGGATCTCGTCGCGGTGTCTGCGAAGCTCGTCTCCGGAGAGCTACGTAGCGTGGGTCTCGTCCGTGCTGCGCTTGAGCGTGCCGAGCGGGCGCAGGCACGCACGCATTGCTTTTTGAGCCTCGAGAAAG
>JBMTZJ010000241.1:0-1491 GCA_049455515.1 Steroidobacteraceae bacterium | reverse complement strand
TGGTCGGGCGGTAGGTCGAACCAGTGCGGATAGAGATGAGCGCCGATGAACCCCATGTTCTTGACGGCGTCCTCCAGTGCGCGAACACCGCTCATGCCTTCGTACGGGTCGAGACCGGCCATGCCGTAAAAACGACCGGGATACTTCTCGATAGCCCGAGCGATCACTTCATAGGGCAGGTGGAACGAGCCCGGTAAACCCTTGCGGCCCGCCTTCGGTGCAAACAAAAACGCGCGCTCGATCCCGGCCTCCGCCATTTGCGCCAGCTGATCGTCGAGCGATACGCCGGTCATGCGGGTCTTCGACTTCATCTTTCCGGCGAAAAACTGGTCTTGCCAACCCGGTCGGTGGGAGATGGCCTCTTCGGTCCATATGCCGCTGACGATGTCGATGGCGGGAACGGGTGGGGTTCGGCTCACGAGCGGGATCCTCTTTAAAGTCCAGTAATGATGCCGCAACGCGGCGAGGTGCGGCCCGTTCGTGCATCGACACGGCCGTTCTAGACCTCAAAGATGTTGCGTAGACGCAACAAAAAAATGATCTTCGCGAGGGGTTTACCGTTGCCTGTCGCTGGCGTCGGCCCTAGACTCGCGTTGCATTTTTCCCTACTCCATTCAGGGAACGAAACGGAGGATCAATGTCTTACCGCAATCGCAAGCTTTCCCTCGTCGGGGCGAGCGTCTTCGCCGTATTGGCGGCTGCTCAATCGGGCGCTCAAGAGGCCCAGCTCGAAGAAATCGTCGTCACGGCTCGTCAACGCGCTGAGCGCATCGAAGACGTCCCCGTCACGATCACGGCGTTCACCCAGACTGAGATCAAGAACGCGGGTATCGAGCGTCCTCAAGATTTCATCGCCTTGACGGCCGGCGTGTCCCAAGTTCAGACGGCGGAAGCCGGTGACTTGCAGGTCAACATTCGTGGCATCAACACCGCGCGCGATGCGGAGACCAACTTCGCCCTCGTGATCGACGGCGTGCTGCAGACCAACCCCAACGCGCTCAACCAGGAGCTGTCGGGCGTGTCGCAGATCGAAATTCTCAAAGGCCCGCAGGGTGCGCTGTACGGCCGTAACGCGCTGGCTGGCGCCATGATCATCACCACGCGCAAGCCGGGCGACTCCGTCGAGTTCGATATCGGCCTCGGTGGCGGCGAATACGGCAGCTTCAAGGGCAACTTCTATCTCGGAGGCCCCGTCGGCGATACCGCCCGCGGTTCACTCTCCGGCTACACGCGTACGACCGATGGTCAGTGGAAGAATCTCGACCTGCGTTGCGACGACTGCGTCGATTTCTTCGAAGAGTCGGGCTTTCAGGCGCGCCTGTTGTTCCCGCTCGCCGGTGGCGACGTTGACGTTAAGGCGAAGTACTCCACGATCAATGCGGGCGCCATCAACTTCAACGCTTCGATCGCACTGGCCGACGTGGCGCCGTTCGTGGGTCCTGCGTTCTACGCGGATCCGAACGCGCACACCTTCCGCTACATCAACAACAT
>JBMTZJ010000240.1:0-1492 GCA_049455515.1 Steroidobacteraceae bacterium | reverse complement strand
GAGCACGGCACTCATAATGCCGGGGTCGAGGGTTCGAGTCCCTCCCTTTCCACCACCACTATAAAGAGCGGGTATCCGATGAAGACTTTCAAAAAGATTCTTGCGGGGTTCCTGGGGCTGTTCGTTCTGGCGGTCTTTGGGGCTTCGATGTGGTTTTGGTTCGCTCCGGTGGGCCTTAACAACTACGTCAACAAAGTCACACTGCAGCTGACGATCAACTCGCCGCAGCTGCTGACGCAGCTCGGCTTCATCGACGATACGCCGCTCGATTTCCACAGCGGCAAACTCGACGACCAGACCAAGGAAAACGAGGAGCGCATGCTCGAGCGTGTGCGCGAGGCGCGAGCCGGACTCGATCGTTATGGGCCGGAGGGTCTTACGGGTCAGGAGTTGCTCACCTGGAAAGTGACGGCATGGTTCCTCGACGACATCATCCGCCAGGGAGAATTTGAGCACTCCGGTTATCGGGTCAACCAAATTTCCGGTGCGACGGTCGATTTACCCCAGTTCTTGACCGATGGTCATGTCATTAAGAGCGAGCGGAGCGCCGAGCGTTACCTATCTCGACTCAAAGAATTCGGTCGGGTGCTGCGTGAGGTCAAGGTTCGGGTCGAGGATGATCGGACGAATGGTGTCGTTCCGCCGGATTTCGTGATCGACCAGGCGCTCACGGGCATGCGCGCGTTTATCAAAGGTGGCGCGGAGAGTAATCCGCTCGTGACGACGCTGCCGGCGAAGCTCGAGAAGGTCGAAGGTCTTACCGAGACCGAGCGTACCCGGATGCTCGCTGACGCGAAGAATATCGTGCAACGAGAAGTGATCCCCGGCTACGAGGCGATGATCGGACTCTTCGAGGACATGCGTAAATCCGCGAATCATGATGCCGGGATATGGCGTATCCCGAACGGCGAGGCGATCTACGCGGCAGCGCTGAAATCGAACACGACGACCGAGCTCTCGGCCGAGGAGATCCATCAGCTTGGCTTGAGTGAGGTGGCGCGGATCGAGTCCGAGATGCTTGCGATTCTCGATGCCGAGGGAATCAAGGGAAAAAATCTTGCTGACCGCGTCAATCAACTCAACACCCGCGCGGATCAGCTTTTTTCGAACGACGACGCGGGTCGCGCGCAGATGCTCGAGTACCTTAAGGCCTTCGATGCACGCGTCATGGCCGTCGCGCCGAAGTTCTTCAAGACGATTCCGCCGCAGCCGCTCGAGATCGTGCGGGTGCCGGAGTATTCACAAGACGCGGCGCCGGGTGGTTACTACAATCCGCCGGCACTCGACGGCTCCCGGCCGGGACGCTTTTACATCAACCAAAAAAATACGGCGGATAATCCGAAGTACGGGTTGGCGACGCTGATGGTGCACGAGGGCTCTCCGGGCCACCATTTTCAACTCTCGGCCGCACAACTGATTGAGGGCGTTCCGGTTCTGCGTAAAGTATTGCCATTCAATGCCTACGCCGAAGGATGGGCGCTGTACGCCGAGC
>JBMTZJ010000239.1:0-1556 GCA_049455515.1 Steroidobacteraceae bacterium | reverse complement strand
CGGTGGTGATCCGCTCTCGCTCGGCAATGCGCGCCTTCACGCGCTCACCAACGGGCTCAAAAATATCCCTCACCTCACGGCACTGCGTCTCCACACCCGGAATGCCATCGTGCTGCCCTCGCGCATCGACGCGGGGTTCATCGACTGGGTGCGTGGACTGCCATGGCGCGTGACGATCGTCCTGCATGTCAATCATGCGCAAGAGCTACAGGGTGATGCGCTCGAGGCACTCTCTCGACTGCACTCAACCGGCGCGTTACTGCTTAATCAATCCGTGCTACTGCGTGGCGTGAACGACGATGCGGCAACGCTCTCAACGCTTTCGCGTACGCTGCATGCGCATGGCGTACTGCCGTATTACCTGCACCTGCTCGATCGCGTACGCGGCAGCGCGCATTTCGAGGTGAGCGACTCGCGCGGCCTCGAGCTGATCGACGCAATGACCCGCACCCTACCCGGCTATCTCGTCCCGAAGCTCGTTCGGGAGATCCCCGGTGCCGCGTCAAAGACCGCGATCGTCGCGCGGGCTTAACTCGCCGCCACTGCCTCGAGCCGCGTCACGCGACGCCAACCGCGGGGTAGTACCGCGCCTCGCTGAGCGCGCGCACCAACGTAATCTTTGAGATCGCCCCACGAGAGCGTCATCGAACGCTCGCCCGTATGGACGAGCAACGAGCCACCGGGCTCGACGGCAACCGCGCCGATCACGACCTCGGCGCGCTCTTTGGCGAGCGCGGTCGGGATGTTGAAGAGCTTGTTGCCCTTGCCGCGCGGCATCTCCGGAACGTCGCTCACCGGGAAGGCGAGCAGCCGGCCGTTCTCGCCGTCGGCATCGACGATGGAGATGCAGACGAGACTCTTCTCGGAGGGTACGAATGCGGGCGCCAACGCGAGGGCATTCTCGGGCGGGTTGAGTACGGTCTTACCCGCCTTGCGATCGGTGATCAAATCTTTGAGGCGCGCGGTGAAGCCATAACCCGCATCGGAGGCGAGCAGCCATAGCCCTTCGGGGTCCCCCATCATCACGCCGGCGAATTTGGCGCCATCTGGCGGATTGAGGCGACCCGAGAGCGGCTCGCCCAACCCGCGCGCCGACGGCAACGAATGCGCCGGCAAGCAGTAGGTGCGCCCCGTCGTATCGAGGAACACCGCCTGCTGCAGCGACATGCCGCGCACGGCCGCCTGGAACGCATCGCCCGTTTTGTACTGCAGGGATTTCGGGTCGATCTCGTGGCCTTTGGCGGCACGAACCCAACCGCCCGACGAGAGCACGACGGTGATCGCTTCGTTCGCGATCAGTGCCGTCTCGTCGATGGCTTGAGCCGCCTCGCGCTCGACGATCTTGGAGCGCCGAGGATCGCCGTATTTTTCAGCATCTGCCGCGAGCTCATCGCCGACGAGTTTACGCAATCGCTTCTTGTTGCCGAGGATGGCTTCGAGTTCGGCGCGCTCTTTGGCGAGCTCTTCTTGCTCGCCGCGGATTTTCATTTCTTCGAGCTTGGCGAGATGACGGAGCTTCGTCTCGAGGATGGCCTCGGCCTGCTCTTCGCTCAGCT
>JBMTZJ010000238.1:0-1565 GCA_049455515.1 Steroidobacteraceae bacterium | reverse complement strand
GGGCGAGACCTATCAGGATTTCGCCGGCTTCCGCGATATCCTGCACGCCAAGCGCAACGAACAGTTCACCCGTCACCTCATCCGCCAGTTCCTCGCCTATGGCACCGGACGCCTGATGGAACCGGCCGACGAGTTCGCGATCGACCGCATCTACGACAAGGTGAAGCAGGAAGGCCTCGGTCTCCGCGGCCTCGTCGTGGAGTGCCTGACCAGCGAAGTCTTCCGCTCGCGCTGAGAATTAAAGCACCCCATGAACGCCTTCCTCCGCTCAACGTTGATGGCCTGCCTGGCCTTATCCGCCTCCATCGCTTCCGGAGGCTCCTTGCTGAAGGAGGGCTGGGACGCCAAACAAGCCGGCGACAAGGTGATGGCCGGGATGATCAAGGTCAGCGCTGATCAGGTCAAAGGCGCGCACGACGCCGACCTGGCGCTCGTGGGCGATCGAGCCTACGTGGTCGAACACGACAACGACATCAAACCCGGCCACGGCGCCGGCAACGCGCAATACTGCGTGCTCACGATCGTGAACCTGAAGTCCATGCAGGTGGAGCGCACCATTCCGATGGCGAAATCCGCCGAGGCCTTCGCCAACGAGAAACTGCCGGCCGGCGCCTGCTTCGTCCCTCGTATCATCCGCCTCGATGATCACACGCTCCGCTGCTTCTTCGCGTGCGAGGACCAGAGCGGGCGACGTCAGTCCCAGACCTGGTATCGGGACTTCGACCTCCGCACGCAGACGTTCTCGCCGAACATCCATCGCGTCAGACTGAAGACCAGCGAAGGAATTTTCGACCTTCAGCCCAACTACTTCCATGCCGACGCGGCCAAGCATGGCTTCAAGCAGCCCGCCAAGGCCTTCGGGCTCTACCTGCTGGATTCCTTCAAGCAGATCGACGGGCGCACCATCCTCGCGATCAACAATTTCCCGGGCGCCCAAAATGCCCTCGCGACCCTGAACGAGGCCCGCGATACGATCGAGATCATCGGACATTACAATGAGCCCGCCGAAGCCCGGCTCACCGAGTCCTCCGTCAACCGGCTGCCCGACGGCACCTGGCTCGCCATCTGCCGGAGCGAGAGCGGCAATCGTAACTATCGGTTCGTCACCAGCAAGGACGGTAAGACATGGAGTCGGGGGGAAGAACGCCCCTTCGTCAGCAAGGGCAGCAACTCGAAGCCCACTTTCGATAAGTTCGATGGGGTCTACTACCTCGGCTGGCAGGAGGCCTCCAGAATCGTCGATGGTCACGGCGTCGGCCGATACATCTTCAATATAGAGGTCTCCCGTGACGGCGTGACTTGGGAGCGTAAATATCGGTTCGAATCCCCCGTCAGTTTCCAATACCCGACCTTCCGTCAGCACGATGGCTCAATCTGGTTCGCCGTGACGCAGGGCAAAGGCGGCAGCACGGATCGGATTATGTTCGGAAAGCTGGAGTAAGTCTTCTAAAGTCGGGGCATGCCCCTCCGCCGCTCCGTCGCGCTGCTGACCCTGCTTCTCTGCTCTTCCCTCTTCGCCGTCGAGGCCTTCGAAGTCGACGGGCATAAGGCCGTGATCCATCCGG
>JBMTZJ010000237.1:0-1598 GCA_049455515.1 Steroidobacteraceae bacterium | reverse complement strand
GGGCAGATCATGGCTGCAGCCGCGCTACTCGAAACTGCACCCAATCCAACCGACGAAGACATCGACGCCGCGATGAACGGCAATCTTTGTCGATGTGGAACCTACCCGCGCATTCGAGCAGCCGTAAAACGCGCCGCAGAAATCAAGCGCGGTACAGCCTGAACGTCGTCGAACGACGCGAGACGGTCAGATTCTCGGTGTCCGCTGTATCGACTATTTGGACGGTGTAACGGGCGGAGACCCGGTGGTACCGGACACCAGATAGTCGAGCGCGAGCTGTCCGAAAGCCCGGCTCGCGATCGGTATTGCCGTTTCATCCACATAGAACAAGGGCGAATGATTGGACGCTGCCGTCAGCATGTTCTGATCGCGTGGCGTCACGCCTACAAAGAAAAAGAAACTCGGCACTTTCTCTGCGAAGAACGCGAAGTCTTCGGCACCGGTGACGAGCGGTACTGCACGGACGTTGGCGGCACCCGCCGCACGACGTAGCGAGGGCAGCACGCGCTCGGTCAGCGCGGGGTCATTGCGAACCACCGGGTTACTGCCGGGCTGTATCTCGAATGTGGCCGTCGCTCCGCTCGCCTCGGCGATATTAGTCACCATCCGATCGATATTTTTGATGACTGCTGCTCGCTGCTGCGGATCGAACGTACGGATCGTGCCGAGCATCTCGACTTGATCCGGGACGATGTTGAAGCGGATTCCACCTTTGATCGCACCAACGGTGACGACGGCGGGGTTCTGCGTGATATCCGTCTGACGGCTCACGACGGTCTGCAAGGCTCCGACGATCTGCGAGGAGATCACGATCGGATCGACGCCACTCCAAGGTCGTGCGCCGTGCGTCTGCTTCCCTTTGACAAGAATGCGATACGTATCCGAGCCCGCCATCAACGGACCCCCGCGATAGCCGATCATGCCGGTCGGCATGTTGGCGAACACGTGCAAACCAAAAACCGCCTCGGGCCGATAGCGCTGTAACACTCCCTCCTGAATCATGAGCGAGGCGCCTCCGTCCTCGCCCTCCGGCGCTCCTTCTTCAGCCGGCTGGAACAAAAAAATCACGGTCCCTGGCAGATCGGCTCGCATGCCGGCGAATGCCTCGGCGAGGCCCATCAATACAGAGGTGTGGACATCATGTCCGCAGGCGTGCATCACGCCCACCGTTTCGTTTCGGTAGGTCGTGGTGACACGCGAACGAAATGGAACATCCGTCTGCTCGACGACCGGCAAGGCGTCCATGTCCGCCCGCAAAGCGATCGTCGGTCCGGGTTTCCCGCCTTTCAAAACTCCGACGACGCCGGTTTTTGCGATCCCCGTTTGCACTTCGAGACCGAGTCGGATGAGATGTTCGGCCACGACCTTAGATGTCCGGAACTCGCGATTGGACAACTCCGGATTTTGGTGAAGGTCACGTCGCCATTCGATGACGCGCGGCTCCAGTGTCGCAATCGTAGTATCGAGACGCGAACTCAAATCCTGCGCGTTCGCTGTCGCGAGGGAGAGCAGCAAGGCTACGAACGCCGTGTCGAGACGATG
Organism: Steroidobacteraceae bacterium; assembly: GCA_049455515.1. GTDB lineage: Bacteria > Pseudomonadota > Gammaproteobacteria > Steroidobacterales > Steroidobacteraceae > UBA964. The sequence continues at coordinate 56 of JBMTZJ010000237.1, read as the reverse complement.
TCGTCGAACCATGATCAACCTCCGGAAATACGAACGATTTCAAAGACAGAAATTTT
>JBMTZJ010000236.1:0-1605 GCA_049455515.1 Steroidobacteraceae bacterium | reverse complement strand
GCGAGTGAGCCGGGTAAGCTCATCGACTCGGCGGCGAACATCATGATCTCCGAGCTCGATGCGCGGCGCGCCGAATTCCGCAAAGATCCTTCTAAGGTCTCCGCGCTCGTTGAGCGCGTGCTGCTGCCTCATTTCGACGTGGAGCACGCCGCCCGTCTCGTCTTGGGGCGTCACTGGCGCACGGCGACGCCCGAGCAGCGCAAGCGCTTCATCGATGCGTTTTATGGATCGTTGCTCAGCAACTATGGTGATGCGCTGATCGAGTTCACGGGCGATCGCATTAAGGTGCTGCCGTCACCCGTTGCAGCGGATGCCACCACCGCCACCGTTCGGACCGAAGTCAAGCGCAGCAACGGTCAAAAAATTCCGGTCAACTACACGCTCCGCAAAACAGAGGCGGGCTGGAAGGCGTGGGATGTCGTCATCGAAGGCATCAGCTACGTGAAGAGCTTCCGCGAGGACTTCGGCTCCGAGATCGACCAAAAAGGTCTCGATGCGGTGATCACCCGGCTCGAAGCGCAAAATCGTGCCGCCCAGAATGGCGGACCGAAGCCTGCCGGTGTGCGTGGAGTGCCGCTTTGAACGTGATTCGCTTCGAGGATCTGGGGCCGACGCGCTGCGCGTTGCAGGGTGAACTCACCTTTGCCACCGCTTATCAGGCGTATTCCGACGGGTTTCGTCGCATCGCCGCGCTCGAGCGAGGTTCCTGCTACGAGGTCGATTGCGCAGGGATTATCGAGGCCGATAGTGCGGGCCTCTCGGTGCTGATCGAGTGGAAAGGCGAGGCCACACGGCGAGGCGCGACGCTCGTTTATCTCGGGCTTCCGGCGGCTATCGAACGCCTCGCGCGCATCAGCGAAGTCGACGCGCTGATCAAAGCAGCCTGATCGGTCAGGGCGTTGGCGGGGGCTCCGCGGCGGGTTCCGCGTCTTCGTCCTCGGCAAATTCCGCTTCCAGATCTTCCGCGGGCATATTGCCGTCACGGACCTGAAATTCACGCCGCTGCAGATAAGCGCTGCGTACGAACGCATACGGATCGCCTGACCGCTCGAGTACGGTATCTGCGTCGAGCAACCGAACACGAGTCTCGAATTTATCCACGGCCCACAGCGACCAGCGCGTGCGACTGTCCTTTAGATAGGAGCGCGGCTCGGCAAAGTCGTCGGCGATGCTGCCGAAGCCGTCTCGCAATGTGGTCGGTCCGAAAAGGGGGATGACGAAATACGGTCCGGGGCCGATGCCCCAGACGCCGAACGTCTGACCGAAGTCCTCGTCGTTGCGATCGAGTCCCGCCGCGGTTGCCGGATCGAGCAAGCCACCGAGACCGACCGTGGAGTTGAGCAGGAAGCGACCTGCATCATTAGCGGCCGCGCCGAACTTGCCCTGCAAGGCGTTGTTGACGAGCGTCACCGGGTATTTGGCATTGCTGAAAACGTTGGAGACGCCGGTCTGCACGAACTGCGGCATCACCGTCTTGTACGCCTTGGCGGCGGGCTTCACGAGCGCGCGATCGAGTCCGTCGTTGACCGCATAAGAGACGCGATTGATCGGCTCGAAGGGGTCGCGCGAGTCCGCGGTTTGCGTAGTGGCGCAGGCGGAGAGGGT
>JBMTZJ010000235.1:0-1628 GCA_049455515.1 Steroidobacteraceae bacterium | reverse complement strand
ACCTGACGGATGGTGGTGTCCGGCGAGACGGTGATCGGATCGAGCACCACGCCGCTTTCGAATTTCTTGACCCGCGCAACCTCGAGGGCCTGCGCCTCGATGGTCATGCTCTTGTGGACGATACCGATGCCCCCTTCTTGGGCGATGGCGATGGCGAGGCGGGCTTCGGTGACCGTGTCCATCGCCGCCGAGACCATCGGCAGATTCAGGCGAATGTGGCGCGTCAGTTGAGTCGACAGGTCGACTTCGCGCGGTAGAACTTCCGAATAAGCCGGGACCAAAAGCACGTCATCAAACGTGAGTGCTTCCTGGAGGATACGCATGCGGGGAGTCCGTCCAATGAGCTATTGGACGGCGCATTCTACGCACCCCAGCGGACCCGGTAAACTTGGCGCCCCCAGAGGCCGTTTTTCCGACCGGAACTCCACTTGCCCCAGCCCCCCACCGCCCCGGCAGACCGCGACGTTTATAGCGTCGGCCGCCTTAACAAGGAGGTCCGGATGCTGCTCGAGCACGGCATCCCCCAGCTGTGGATCGAGGGCGAAATCTCGAACTTCTCGCGTCCGGCCTCGGGTCACTGGTACTTCACCCTGAAGGATCGCGATAGCCAGGTGCGCTGCGCGATGTTCCGCGGACGCAACGCCCTGCTGCGATTTACGCCCGCCGATGGTCAGCGTGTGCTCGCGCGGGCGCGGGTGACCCTGTTCGAGCCGCGGGGTGAGTATCAGCTGCAGGTCGAGCATCTCGAGGACTCTGGCGTCGGCGCCCTGCGTCGCGAATACGAGCGTCTGAAAGCCCGTCTCGAGGCCGAGGGCCTTTTCGATGCATCGAAAAAGCGTCCGTTGCCCACCGTGCCGAGCTGCATCGGAGTCATCACCTCGCCGACCGGTGCCGCGATCCGCGACATCCTCAATATTTTGGGCCGTCGATTTCCGGCGGCGCGGGTCGTCATCTATCCGACCGCCGTGCAGGGTCGTGATGCCGTTCCACAGTTGCTCGAAGCGATCGCGCTGGCTTCAGCCCGCAACGAGTGCGAGGTCCTGATCGTCGCGCGCGGCGGCGGCTCGATCGAAGATTTATGGGCCTTCAATGACGAGGCCGTAGCGCGTGCGCTGCGCGTCACGCCGATGCCCGTCGTGACGGGTATCGGTCACGAGGTCGATTTCACGATCGCGGATTTCGTCGCTGACTTGCGCGCCCCGACACCCTCCGGTGCCGCAGAGCTCGTCGTGCCCGACGGTGCGACGTGGCGTGCGGGCTTTGCACGTGTCGCTCAACGATTACTACAGGCGATACGCCGACAACTGCGCAACGACAGTGACTATCTCGTGGCGATGCGACGTCGGCTCGCGCTCGCGCACCCGGGGCAACGCCTGCGACAAAACGCGCAGCGCCTCGACGAACTCGAGCAGCGTCTCGCAAGTCGCGTACAACTTCTGCTGGCAGACCGAAGACATCGGCTGCAAACGCTCTCGACCCGCCTCGCTCGGATCTCGCCGGCGGCACACCTGCAGCGTATCGCACATCGTCATGCCACGCTCGAAACACGGTTACACCGTGCGCTCGCCCAACAACTCGACACCCTGCGCCAAACACTGACGACGCTCGCTCGCACGCTCGATGCCGTG
>JBMTZJ010000234.1:0-1639 GCA_049455515.1 Steroidobacteraceae bacterium | reverse complement strand
GCGAAAGTTTGGGTTTGATCCATCGCGGCTTGAGTGGCCGCGACCACGGCTGGAGCGTCCGCTCCTTGAGCTGCAGCCTCGGCCGCAGCGATGGCGATCAGCCCTTGGCCGACCGATGCATTTCGGCTATCTACAGCAGATACGGGCTTGCCTTCCGTCGCGACACGTTGCGCAGCTTTCGTCGCGGCATCCCACGTACCACTGTGTCGCGAGGTGAGATTCACGGAGACGACTGCGTCGTAATGCGAAGCCAGAAACTCGAACATCCGACGGAAATCACCCGGCGGAGGCTGCGACGTTTTCGGATGGGTGGGATTGGTGACGAGCTCCCGATAGAACTCGCCCGGCGTCATGCTCACCTTGTCGAGGTAGGAGTGCGTGGCAAAGTGAATGCGCACCGGAACGACGTGGATACCATAACGCTCTGCGAGATCTTCGGGAATGTCCGCGCCGGAGTCGACGACGACGGCGACGCGTTGAGCGCGACGATGATGCGCTGCGCTTTGCTGCATGCGCATGTCATCGGCTTTCTGACCACTCAGCTCACCAAAATCTTCAGCGATACGGAATATGGTTTCCGGGTCATCGACGTGAATATGGATTTTAGCTTTGCGTTTGCTGCCGCTCACGACGAGGCTGGCACCTGATGCGGCGAGCGTCTCGCGAAGCTGTCGCAGGTCGATCTCCGTACCGACCTTAGCTGTGATAAGACATTCGGTGCAGTAACGATAATCCTGATCTGCAGAGGGCGCCGCCGATCCGGCCATGAGTTCGTCGCCCGTGTGTACCGGTGCCACTGCAGTACCGAGTTCCCCGGTATCGAGGAAGCGACGCATGCCCTCGAGCACCTCGACGAAGCCCAGCGCTCCCGCATCGACGACATTCGCGGAGCGCAATTCCTCGAGCTGATGGCGCGTCGCTTCGAGGGCCTCGTTCACACGCGTCAGCGAGTGAGTGAATAGACTCTGGAAATTCTGGGATCGTGCGGCCTGCGCTTCTGCCGCATCGGCAAACTCCCGCAGTACGGTGAGTATCGTGCCCTCTCGAGGCTGTGAAAGCGCCTCTTTGGCATAGCCCGCACCTTTTCGTAGTGCGATGACGAATTCCCCGATGCTGAGACGAGAGAGATGCCCCGCAGCGTCACCGAGACCGAGCAAGAACTGCGCAAGAATGGCTCCCGAGTTTCCCCTTGCGCCATCGAGCGCAGCGTCGGCAGCACGGACCAGCATGCTTCCCGCGTGAGGCTCCGGCCCCCGATCGAGAGACGCGAGTACCGCGGAGAGAGTCAAAGACATGTTTGTTCCCGTATCACCATCAGGCACCGGGAATACATTGATCTTGTTGATGTGATCGGTTTTCTCGAACAGGCGATAAATACCGGCTCGCAGTAAGTTCGCGAGTTGCAAGCCGTCGAGTTCGATCCAGTCGTTTTTCATTGAAGCGTTACAGCGAATGCGCTATTGCCATACCGAAGGACGACACCCTCCGGTGTGATACGGTCCACGAGGAGGCCTTCTCGAGACGACTCTCCCTCCCGCAGCCGCTGACCGTTCAACAAAATGAACCGTAGGGAAGGATTGGCATCGTAGACGTGCATGTTCAAGTCGGTCGATGGCAGGCTCGCACCGCGAGCGAGTAA
>JBMTZJ010000233.1:0-1659 GCA_049455515.1 Steroidobacteraceae bacterium | reverse complement strand
CGCAAGCCGAAGTTACGCAAGCTCGGGATGGCCGCGAGAGTCGATTCTGTGACTCGCTCGAAACCCATGCTCCACTCGGAGTACTGGCGCTCCGTGATCTCGTCACGGCGCAAGATATTGACGTTGCGATGACGCGGATCTTGGGAGATTCGCTCGATCAGCGGGTCGACGATCGCGCGCTCTCCTTCGATCGATTGAAGGAAGGTACCGTTACCGAAGAGCAGCATGCCGGTAAGCCCTTTGGCCGTGTTGTTGCGATGACACTGCGTGAGCAATCCGAGGAGGCCATCCGCGGACAGTGGTTCGGAAGCCTGGCTGATGTAGGTGACACGAATCATGGGTTTGACCTTTTTTGATCTTCCGAGTCGGTTTTGGGTTGAGAGGACGTGGACCGCATTTTCGACAACATTCGAAGTCCGAACACCACGATGCCACCGGTGAGCAGGACGAGCAGTCCCACCATGCCGAAGATCATTTCACTCAGAGAGAGCATCTGAAGCGAGATTTTCGACTAGCGGCGACCAAAAAGAAACTTGAGCGGCACCTCCACCCGGGCGCTCCAAGCCTCTTCATCGTGTCCAGCGTCCTTATAGACTCGGGTGACGAAATCGGGTTCCCGATATCCGCGCTCTCTCAGGAGGGCGTCTACGTCGTTCTGTGCCGAGTCGTAGAGGGCATCCAGATCCCGAGTGCCACGGTCCATATAAATCCGGGTCGTTCCGGCAGGCGGCAGCTTTTGACGGAAGTACGTATTGAGGGCCATCGGTATTTCGGTGTTTCGGTCGTACGTTCCGATCCAGTGAGTGCTGAGCGCGGCGACGCCACCGAATATATGCGGGTACTCACACGCCGCGTAGAGGCTGATGAGTCCGCCCATACTCGACCCCATGATGCAGGTCGACTCGCGCTCCGGGTTGGTCGGGAAGCGCCGATCGATCGCCGGTTTTACCGTATCCACGATGAAGCGTAAGTAATCGTCGGCTGCAGGTCGGTCGCCGAGGGCGCGCTCGATGAACGTTTTACGAAGTTGCACCGGCTGCAGGTGCGCGAGCGCCGCCTCTGGAAAGAACTCTGCGTGACGCCGGGTCGGGTCGTTGTCGATGCCGACGATTAGAAAACCGCGTGATCCCGCGCCGCTGAGCAACATCGAGGCGATCCGGTCGACCTCCCACGCCTTTCGGTTCCAAGTCTTGGAGGGGTCGAACAGCATTTGCCCGTCGTGCATGTAGAGCGTGTCGTAGGTTCGATCCTCGCTAAAGTCGCTCGGGAGCCATACTTGGACCCGCCGGGGGGCGAGCCCCTTCGAGGCCCAAGATCCGAGGGTCTCGATCCGCCCCTCCGAGGCGCCTGCGTTGGATAACGCAGCATGGCCGAGGGCCGCGCTTGCGGCCGCGAACGCGCCGACGCTTGTGATCGCCCGTAGGGTCATCCGTTTGTGTAAGTCTGGATTGACGCTCACTTGCTGCTCACCCCTTTGATCAGTGTTCTGGGATACCATCGAGCCGGGAAGGGCATTTTCCCAACAAGGAGGGGGTCGAGTCATCCGTCTCATCGAGGCGAGGCTCGGGGGTCCATGTCCAATAGGCCGCTGAAGGCAACATCCATCGATATCGCGCATCGCGCGAACGTATCGCAGGCGACGGTATCACGAGCCTTGCG
>JBMTZJ010000232.1:0-1665 GCA_049455515.1 Steroidobacteraceae bacterium | reverse complement strand
GCGCCGCGGGGCAGCGCGTCGCGAGAAAAATCACCCCCGATCACCTCGGCGCGATGCGCCATCCCGCTCTCAGCGAATCGCCGACGCGCCACCTCCGCAACGCCTGGCAAGTCGAAGAGTACGAGCGTCGTCGATGGCGCCCGTTTGCCGAGCGCCCGCAGAAAAGTGCCGTCCCCGCCACCCACATCGAGTACGCGACGATGCGTCGAGACGTCATAGGAATCGAGAATTTCTTCGGCGACGAGACTTTGCGAAGCCGCCATGAGTCGTGTGTAGTCGTGGGTTCCCTCGCCCGCGACCTCGCCGGGAACCGTCGCACTCGCGTACGGCCAGTATTTCGATAAACCCGTCGAACCGCGCGGTGCTCGTAACATCGCGACCGGGTCGACGAGGTCAGCGTAGAGAACGGCATGATGCTCGATCATCGCGAGTACGCCGGGGTTTCCGAGCAAAGCCGCGCCGCGGCGCCCAAGGGCCCACGCCGCCCGCTGCGCCTCATCTTCGCGCGCATCGAGTAACTCGATGGCTGCTGCCGCACGCAGCAGTGTGCGCGCCGCAGCATCAGTCATCGCCATGACGGCGATCAAAGATTTCTCCGACTTCGCGCCGTGGCGTAGTTGCTCGAGTAAGCCGAGCCGAACACAGGCGAGCGTGATTTGCGTGTAGGTAAACCCGGCGACGATATCGAACAGCTCGCGAGCCTCGGTGCGCGCCCGGCCTCGCGTAAACGGAAAAGCAGCCGCTGCCCGCTGGAAACGCGGGCTCATCAACAGGCGATTACGCCAATCGCGCCACATGGCGGAAAACCCGGTCAGACCGCGCGCTGCAGCAAAGCGGCCGGCAGTAAGCGCTGCGCCTCGAGATCTACGAGTTCGCGCAAGAACTCGGCGCCTGGGCACTCGGGAATGGAGGCCGTCGCCCCGGCAATCAAGGTTTCGAAATGTTTGACAGCCCCCTGGATACCAAGCTCGGCAATCGCGGTGGGACGACCGAGATCCGCATCGCGTCCTGCGGGTTTTCCAAGCTCGTCGTCCGTTCCGAGCGCATCACGGATGTCGTCGGCAATTTGATACGCCTCGCCGAGCGTTTCACCCAGAACGCGCCACGGCGTGGGATCTGCACCTGCGGATAACGCACCGCCGACCGTCGCAGCGATGAACAGCGCACCGGTTTTTTGACGGCGATATTCTTCGAGCGGCGCGGTCTCTTCGCACTCCCACGCTTGACCCGCGACGATGCCGCCCGGGGCGCCCACGGCGCGCGTCAAGGCCAAAACGAGATTCGGCAATCGATCGGGCGAGTTTGCGAAGGCACGCGCGACGTTTTGAAAGGCGAGCACGATGAGCGCATCACCGACGAGCAGAGCGATCCGCTCATCGAATGCCCGATGCACCGACGGCCGATTGCGGCGGACCTCCGCATCGTCGAAACACGGTAAATCATCGTGTACGAGCGAGGCGCAGTGGAGTAATTCGATCGAGGCGGCCGTGGCGATCGCAAGCGGTGATTGCGGTTCCCCGCAACCTGCCGCAATCGCGAGACACAACCTCGGACGAATGCGGGCGCCACCAGGGAATACGGCGTAGCGGATCGCAGCCGCCAGCCGAGGTGGACAGCCGAGGGCATCACAGGAGGCGACTGCCGTCTCCAGCGCCAATTCGATTC
>JBMTZJ010000231.1:0-1671 GCA_049455515.1 Steroidobacteraceae bacterium | reverse complement strand
TCGCAGCCGATCACCGCATTCTCGTCACGCTCGAGGAGAGCGCGATCGCCGGTGGTGCAGGCTCTGCTGTCGCCGAGCTGCTGAATAGTCATGGGCTCGACATCCCGGTGCTGCGACTCGGCCTACCCGATCGATCGATCGAACACGGCACGCGTGAGCAATGCCTGCAGGAGGCGGGTCTTGACGTCCCAGGTATCTTTGATGCCATCGCGCGTCATTGCGCGATCGTCGAGATGCAAAGCGCACGTAGCCGTAAACCGCTCCGCATGCGGGACAACGCGATGTTCAATGGCGTGTTGCGACTGCTGACGCGCAGTCAAATCGACTGAATCAACGACCGATCGACCATCAGGCGATCTGCCGCAAGGCCTCGGGCAGCCGGAATCGGACGGTCTCTGCGAGTCCGGGTAACTCGCGAACCGACTGCGCACCGAACTCTTGAAGCCGCTGACAAACTTTGCGTACCAAGTACTCCGGAGTCGACGCTCCGGCGGTGACACCGACGGTCCGCACCCCTTCCAGCCAAATCGGCTGTAGTTCCGTCTCGTCTTCGACGAGCCACGCAGGAACACCGTGATCTGCGGCAACTTCCTGTAGTCGGTTCGAATTCGAGCTGTTATGCGCGCCCACGACGATCACGAGATCGACCCGACGTGCAAGCTGTTGCACCGCGCGCTGACGATTGAGCGTCGCATAACAAATGTCGTCGAGCCCAGGTCCGACGATCTGCGGATACCGCGCCTCGAGCGCCGCGATCAGACCGCGCGTATCGTCGATCGATAGCGTTGTCTGTGTGACGTAGGCCACCGGATCTTGGGAACCCATCGGTAGCGCCTCGATATCTTCGAGGCGACCGACGACATGGACGGGACCGGTGACCGAGCCGCGCGTCCCCTCGACTTCCTCGTGACCCGCATGACCCACGATGACAATGGTGTAGCCACGCTGCGAATAACGCTGGGCCTGTAAATGCACTTTGGTCACGAGCGGACAGGTCGCATCGATGACGAGCAACTTGCGCTCACGCGCCTCGTCCACCACCGCGGTCGATACGCCGTGAGCACTGAAAACCGTCACTGACCCCACCGGGATGTCCGCGATCCTCTCGACGAACACCGCACCTCGCGCAGCGAGATCGCCCACCACGTGACCGTTGTGCACGATCTCGTGGTAGACGTAGACCGGCGCCCCGAACCGCTCGAGGGTACGCTCGGCAATCTCGATCGCTCGGGCGACTCCCGCGCAAAATCCGCGGGGTTGCGCGAGCAGCACATCCATCGCCGGTTACCGGTCGAAGACAGCAGCGATCGTCGTCGGACCGCTGCGTTGAGCCATCTTCGATTGATCCTTGGGCTTAGCCTCGACGGCAGGCGCAGTAACCGGCGCCGCAGTCGAAGGTGTCGTTGCGGCCTCGGTCGACACAGCGCCCTCAGCGGCAGCCGGATCGACAGCGGGGCTCTTCACACCCTGCAGTTCCGGATACGCCTTCGCCATGCTTTCGCCGAAGTACGGCTTGTACACGCCCTGATGGCAGGTCTGACAGTTGATCTTCGCCACGTCACCCAGCGGTCCCTTGCGATTGGCGGGGAATACTTCGGTGAGCGGAACGAGGTACTGGTTGTTCAGACCGCGAGCCATACGGATACCGTGCCAGGCGACCGTGCGCTGCGG
>JBMTZJ010000230.1:0-1672 GCA_049455515.1 Steroidobacteraceae bacterium | reverse complement strand
CCCGCGTGCTGACCACGATGCGCGAGCAGACTCTCTGCAACAAGGGCGATATCGCGCTGCAGCTGAACAGGCCCCTCGTATCCCGAGGGCCGACCGTCGTAGGTCGCTCGCAGGCGCTCTGCCACCTGCATTAGGAATACTCGGTACGGCATGCGATCGTGTCGCGCGGGCGCCGAGGACTTCGCACCTGGAATCAGGGTAGCGTATTCGTCGCTACGTTTTTGAAGCGCGGCGCTGATCCCGATGCGACTCGCGCTCTGCGACAGCAATTGAGCGAGCGCTTGCACCTCGAGGAAGTACGCATTCACGATGGTCTGCTGCTGGCGCGCCAAGGTATCGCGCAGACTCTTGGCGTGTACGTCGGGATTGCCGTCCATGTCGCCGCCCACCCAGGTGCCGAAACGCAAGATCGTGGGGAGCTCGACCGTTTGCGGATCGACGCCATAGTGCTTGCCGAGCGCCTCGGCAATTTCTTCGTAGAAGTTCGGAACGATGCGGTAGAGCACCTCGGCCAGGAAGAACAGGACATGTTCCCGTTCATCCGCGACCGTCAAACGCTGACGGGGATGATCTTCGGTCTGCCACTGGGTCGTCAGCTCGACGCGAATCTGACCGATCGATGCTCGACGCTCGCTCGGCGCGAGCGTGGGATTGAGCCGGTCGTACAGCAACTGCGCGAGTTTCAGCTGCTTGCGCAAAATCGTGCGTCGCGTCGACTCCGTCGGATGCGACATGAACACCGGCATGATGTGCAAGGACTGCAGGAGCTCCAAGATCTCAGCGAGCGATAGCCCCTGCGCCTTGAGCCGGCCGATCGCATCGTCTACGCCGCCCGGCTGAGGACGCTCTGCATCATCCTGAAAATACGCCCGACGTCGGCGAATCCGGTGTACCTGCTCGGCGAGATTGACGGCCTGAAACCAGCTGGAGAACGCGCGCTCGAGTTCCCGCGCCAAGGCAGGCGGACGACCGGCGACTCGCGCCTCGAGTTCTGCATCGGCTGCGGCATCACCCCGACGACGGGCGATCGCGAGGGTGCGATCTCGCTCCACGATCTCGAACAAGGCATCACCGCCTTGATCGCGAAGCACCTCGCCGACCAGACCGCCCAGCATGTGAACGTCATCACGCAAGGCCGCGTGCTTGGGCGGAAACTCGATGTCGGTACGACTCACGGCGGAATTTTACACCCGCAAAGGATCCTGAAACGAAAAGACCGGAGGGGAAGCCCCTCCGGTCCTGTTCGTTACGACACTCCGATGGAGTGCCGGTGACCTTAGATCAACGGAACGAGTAGGTGAAATCCAACCCGTAGCTCTTGCCGGCCGAGTCGTGGATGAACGACCCGCCGAATTCCGGCGCCGGAATGATTTCCTGCAGGTACTCCTCGTCGGTCACGTTACGACCCCAAGCCGTGAGGCTGAAGGTGCCGTTCGTGATACCGAGACGCGCGTTGATCGAGTGGTACGGATCACGCTTCATCTTGGAGAACTCGCCCTGACCGAAACCGAAATAGGTGAAGAGGTTCGGCAAGCGCTGCTTCTGCACCGGGTGGAACCACGTCTCGCCGACGAACGAGCCGTCGATACGGGCGTTGACGGTCCAGTTCGTGGTGACCGGGAACTTGATGTCGATACCCGCGTTACCGGTGTACTCCGGCGCATAGGGCACT
>JBMTZJ010000229.1:0-1706 GCA_049455515.1 Steroidobacteraceae bacterium | reverse complement strand
GGCCACCTCGAGTGTGTTAGCGAAGCTCGCGCGTCCCCACTCGCCGCGACCCAAGCCCGGTCCGATCGCGATGACCTCAGCGACACCGAGAACCTCCGTTGGCGCCGTCGCAGTCCCCATCCCACGCACCATCAACTCCGGGCAGCCCGCCGCCACCGCCAACGCGGATTCTGGCGATGCCCAGACGGTCACCCGACCCGCTCCGGCACGCAGCGCCGCCTCACCGGCGAGCCGAACGGCTCCCGGCATTCCTTCGCCGCCCCCGACAATGAGAATGTTCCCAAACAATCCCTTGTGCACGTCTCGGGCTCGCGGCGGCAATCCGAGGAAAAGATCGGTCTCGTCCAAAAGATGAAGCGATGCGTCGACGTGCGAGGCGCGAACGTCGAGATCCGCGAGTACGACCTCACCGGCGTAATCGGGTCCCGCGCCCAACCACAAGCCTTTTTTGCGGGCGATGAACGTGACGGTCAGCGCCGCACGCACCGCCATCCCACGAACTTCGCCCGTGTCCGCGCAGAGACCCGATGGCATATCGAGCGCGAGCACTGGAACGCGCATTTCATTGATGCGATGAACCAGCGCGCCGAGCTCGGGCCGAACATCGTCCTGCAGACCGATCCCGAGCAGCGCATCGACGATGACATCGGCCGCATTGAGCGTGGATACGCTCGCGGTCTCGATGGGCGTACCGCCCTTCGCGCAATCCGCGGCGGCACGCGCGGCATCGCCGGTCAGACGATCAACCGGCACCGCAGCGAGTACGCGAGGCGACAACCCGGCATCGCGCGCGAGGCGCGCTAACACATACCCGTCACCGCCGTTGTTACCTCCGCCGCATAACACGAGAATCTCGCGCGCTGCAGGCCAACGCGCTCGCAACGCCTGCAACGCCGCCACCCCGGCGCGGTGCATGAGTGCAAAACCCGGGGTACCCGCCTGAATCGCCGCGGTTTCGAGCGCACGAACGACCTCGACGCTGAAGAGCCCTGACGGACTCGCGCTCTCTTTTCCCGGTTCTTGATGTCGACGGTGCATTCCGCGCGAGTATACGGTCGTCGATATACTCATCGCATGTCGCCTCCGAACTTTCATGCGCTGCGAGACGAACTTGAGACGCTGGCATCCGGACTCGGATTTTCGGCGATCGGCGTGGCCCATCTCGACCTCACCGACGATGAGAACCATCTGCGGCGTTGGTTAGACGAAGGCCGACATGGCGAGATGCATTACATGGCGCGGCACGGCACGCGTCGCTCGAGACCCGCCGAGCTCAAACCCGGAACGGTTTGCGTCATCAGCGTACGACTCAATTACTGGCCTAACGAAGCCGCCGACGCAGAAGCCGTGCTCGACTCACCGCAACTTGGCTACGTCTCTCGCTATGCGCTCGGCCGCGATTATCACAAGATTTTGCGTAACGCTTTGCAGGACTTCGCCGATCGCATCGAGGAGAAGATCGGTCCTTTCGGATATCGCGTGTTCGTCGACTCGGGTCCCGTCCTCGAAAAAGCGCTCGCGCGTAATGCGGGACTCGGCTGGATCGGTAAACACACCAACCTCATCGCGAAAGATGCGGGCTCATGGTTTTTTCTCGGCGAGATCTACACCGATCTGCCTTTGCCCATCGACTCACCCACCGGAGCGCATTGCGGGACCTGCGAGGCTTGCATTCCGGCATGCCCCACGGGAGCGATCACGGCACC
>JBMTZJ010000228.1:0-1750 GCA_049455515.1 Steroidobacteraceae bacterium | reverse complement strand
GCGGAAGCACTCGAAACCATTATTCATGGTGATACCCGCCGTTCTCGAGTCGTCGGTCAGCGCGTGGAAGACATCGTGCTACCGGAGGGCGCCAAGATCGGCTGTATCGTTCGGGGCGAGGAAGTGATCATGGCGCATCACGACACCGTCGTTCAGGCCGATGATCACGTAGTGCTGTTCATCACCGACCGGCGTCACGTCGATCAAGTCGAGCGTCTCTTCCTCGGCGAAACCGCCGGCAGGCGCTAGGCGAAGCGCTCGAGGCATGCTCGCCGTCGCCCACGTCCTCGGTTTGATGATGGCGTTCTTCGCCGTCACTTTTATTCTGCCGATGATCTGCTCGATCATCCTGCAAGACGGCATATTCATCGATTTCGCCGTGGCGGCGGGTATCAACGTCGTGCTCGGTCTGTTGATCGCCGCGCTCACGCGCCGCCACAAGCGCGAACTCAAAGCGCGAGACGGCTTCTTACTGGTGACGCTCGCTTGGGTCTTGATGTCGGCGTCAGCGACGATTCCGTTTTTGATCGCCCTGCCCGATCTCAGCGTTACCGACGCCTACTTCGAAGCCGTTTCCGGACTCACAACCTCCGGTGGAACCGTGCTCACGGGTCTCGACGCTCTGCCGCCTTCGCTCAATTTTTGGCGGCATGCATTGCACTGGTTCGGCGGCATCGGAATCATCGTGCTCGCGGTGGCCGTGCTCCCCCTGCTCGGTGTCGGCGGCATGGCGCTCTATCGCGCCGAAACGCCGGGACCGATCAAAGACGAAAAACTTACGCCTCGTATCACTGAAACCGCTAAAGCGCTCTGGATCACCTACGCAGGGATGACGCTGATCGGCGTTATCGCACTGCGGCTTGCCGGAATGAGCTGGTTCGATGCGGTCTGCCACGCGTTTTCGGCGATGGCGCTGGGCGGATTTTCAACGTACGACGCCAGTATCGGACATTTCGACTCGCCGCTCATCGAGTTCGTGCTGATCGTGCTGATGTTGGCTGCCGCGCTCAATTTTGCGCGTCACTTCATGGCCGTGCGCACGCGCTCCCTGGCACCCTATCGCAAAGATCCGGAGGTGCGCGCGGTGCTGTTGCTAGTCGGCGCAAGCATCATCGGCATCACGGCGTTGCTTACGGTTCAAGGTGAGTACGGCAGTGTACTCGAGTCACTGCGTCACGCTGCCTTTGCCGTCGTCGCCGTGGCCACGACGACCGGTTTCTCAGGCGAGGCCTACGACGGCTGGCCGCTGTTCGCCCCGCTCTGGATTATCTTCCTCTCGTGCATCCTCTGTAGCACAGGTTCAACGGGTGGCGGCATCAAGATGTTTCGTACGCTGCTACTGATCCAGCAGGCGCGTCGCGAAATGAAACAGATCCTCCACCCTTCAGCGGTGATTCCGATCCGTACCGGCGGCCAGATCATTCCGGAGCGGATCGCGACATCGGTACTCGCGTTCATTTTTTTGTATTTCATGACGATCGCGGTGCTGACGTTCGTATTGCTGCTGTCGGGGCTCGATTTCATCACCGCCTTCTCGGCCGCCGTTGCGAGCGTGAACAACCTAGGCCCGGGCCTCGGGTCGGTGGGCCCGATGGGAAACTATCAGGGGCTCACGGATTTCCAGACCTGGGCGTGCACCCTTGGCATGATTCTCGGGCGCCTCGAAATTTTTAGTGTCCTCGTGCTCTTTACGGCAGCGTTCTGGCGCAAGTAGCTCGACTCAGTACCGCCAACTACGAACGTCTGCGCC
>JBMTZJ010000227.1:0-1814 GCA_049455515.1 Steroidobacteraceae bacterium | reverse complement strand
TGGTAGAGCCCCGGGTTGTGATCCCGGCCGTCGTGGGTTCGAGTCCCATCGTCCACCCCACTTGTTTTGTGTTTGGGCCGTTAGCTCAGCTGGTAGAGCAGTTGACTCTTAATCAATTGGTCGTAGGTTCGATCCCTACACGGCCCACCACTCCCGCCTCGATTGCGAAAGTGGCGGAACTGGTAGACGCACTGGATTTAGGTTCCAGCGGGGTAACCCTTGAGAGTTCGAGTCTCTCCTTTCGCACCATTTTTTCTTCTACCTAGTTTCAGGGATCGTTATGCAGGTATCAGTCAGCACTGTCTCGGGTCTTGAGCGTCGTCTCGAGGTTGCCGTCCCCGCCGCCCGCCTCACGGGCGAAATCGAAAGCCGCCTCAAGCAGCTCGCGCGCACGGCCCGCCTCAAGGGCTTTCGCCCGGGCAAGGCGCCGATGCCGGTTGTGCGACAGCAGTTCTCGCAGCAAGTGCAGTCCGAGGTCGTCGGCGACCTGTTGCGCGAAACATACAGCGAGGCCATCACCTCGCAGAAATTGCGCCCCGCAACCGACCCCAAAATCGAGCAGATTTCCGCCGAGCCGGGCGCCGATATGCGCTACGTCGCGCTGCTCGAAGTGATGCCCGAAATCACCCTCAAATCGCTCGGCGATCTCGCCCTCGAACGACCGACCGCCGAGATCACCGATGCGGACCAGACCGCCATGATCGAGGCCATGCGCCGCCAGCGTCCCGACTACGTCGCCGTCGAGCGCGAAGCGGGCGAGGGCGATCAGGTCACGGTCGATTTTGAAGGCCGCATCGATGGCGAGACCTTCCAGGGCGGTACGGCGAGCGACATACCGTTCGTCATCGGCCAAGGCCGCATGCTCAAAGAATTTGAAGACGGCGTGCGCGGGGCCAAGGTGGGCGAGACGCGCTCAGTCACCGTGAACTTTCCCGCCGATTACGGCAGCCCCGCGGTCGCCGGAAAAACGGCCATCTTCTCGGTCACCGTGAAGAAGGTGGAAGAGCAAAAACTCCCCGAGATTGATGACGCCTTCTGTGCTGCCTTTGGCGTGAACGAAGGTGGCCTCGTGGCGCTCAAAACCGAGATGCTGGAGTCGATGAAGCGTGAGCTCGCCAAGGCCATTCAGGGCAAGGTGCGCGCGCAGGTGTTCGACAAACTGCTCGACGCCAACCCCATCGAGGTACCGCGCGGCATGGTCGCCGAGACCGTGCAGAGCATGCAGCTCGATTTCGCACGCCGCATGGGTCTTAAAGATGCGAGCCAGTTGCCGAACCCCGAGAGCCTGCAGGAGCCGGCGCGTCGTCGCGTGGCGCTCGGGCTCTTGGTGGGCGAAGTCATTCGCGCCGGGAGTTTGAAGGTCGAGCGTGAGCGCGTGACCGCGAAGCTCAATGAGCTTGTAGGCGATCACCCGAGTGCCGACGAACTGCGCCGGCAATATTTGCAAAACGCCGAAGCCATGCGCCAGATCGAGAGCCAGACACTCGAAGAACAAGTGGTCGACTACGTGCTCACGCAAGCGAACGTGAGCGATAAAGCGTACTCTTTCAGCGAGTTGACCGGCTTCGGACAAGGAGCAGCCCCATGAACGAGAAAGCTTTGAACCTCGTGCCGATGGTCGTCGAGCAGACGGCCCGCGGAGAGCGTGCCTATGACATTTATTCGCGCCTGCTCAAAGAGCGCGTGATCTTTGCCGTCGGTGAGGTCGAGGACCAGATGGCGAACCTCATCGTGGCGCAGCTCTTGTTTCTCGAGAGCGAGAACCCGGACAAAGATATCTCGCTCTACATCAATAGCCCCGGTGGCTCGGTGAG
>JBMTZJ010000226.1:0-1821 GCA_049455515.1 Steroidobacteraceae bacterium | reverse complement strand
GCTGAGGTCGTTCGTACGATGACGGCACTCAACCCCGCGCAGGCGCAGGCCGAAGGCGGTATGGCGCCGCTACGCGTCGTCGCAGACGAACGCTCGAACAGCATTTTGCTCGCGGGTGATAAAACCCAGCGCCTTCGCGCGCGAACGCTCATCGCGTATCTCGATACTCCGCTTGCGACAGGCGGCGATACGCGCGTGCGCTACTTGCGTTACGCAGATGCCGAAAAGATCGCCGTCAAACTCAAGGAGCAGGTCGCGGCCCCCGCGGGCGCATCGAGCGCTGCCGCCGGCACGACCTCGGCGGTGGGTGGCGGCACCACGATTTGGGCCGAACCTGAGACCAACGCGCTCGTGATCACCGCGCCCGCTAAGACCATGACCTCGCTGATGTCGGTCATCGACAAGCTCGACATTCGTCGCGCGCAAGTGATCGTCGAAGCGATCATCGTCGAAGTATCGGCAGACAAATCAGCGGAGCTCGGCGTCAACTGGTTGATCGACGGCTCGAACTCCGATCAAGCCGTCGGCGGCTTCATCGAACCGGTCGGCGGAACGAGTATCTTTGATCTCGTCCGTGCGGCGCGGGACCCGGCGACGATCACGGGCGCGCCCCGCGGAACGACCGTGGGCGTGGGTCGGTTGGCAGACACGGGCATCAACTTCGCGGCAGTGCTGCGCGCGCTTCGCGGCGACTCGACGACGAATATCATCGCGACGCCGTCGATCGTGACCATGGACAATCAGGCGGCGGAGATCAAGGTGGCGCAGGAAGTCCCCTTCGTCACCGGACAGTTCACGAACGC
Source organism: Steroidobacteraceae bacterium (assembly GCA_049455515.1). GTDB lineage: Bacteria > Pseudomonadota > Gammaproteobacteria > Steroidobacterales > Steroidobacteraceae > UBA964. The sequence goes on along the minus strand of JBMTZJ010000226.1, from coordinate 1,018 downwards.
GGGCGGCAACGCCGGCAATACTTTGAACCCCTTTCAGACGATCCAGCGCCAGGAAGTGGGTACGATCCTGAAGATCACCCCGCAAATCAACGAAGGCGATGCCGTGATGCTCAAGATCGAGCAGGAGAGCTCGAGCATCGCTGCAAGCAGTAGTGGCGCCGTCGATCTCATCACGAACAAACGGACGATCAGCACTCACGTCCTGATCGAGGACGGGGGCACGGTCGTGCTCGGGGGCCTCATCCAAGACTCACAGACAGGCGGCGAGCAGCGGGTGCCCTTTCTCGGACGCATCCCGGTGATCGGCGAGGCGTTCCGAACCCGGAGCGCCAAAAAAACTAAAACCAATCTGATGGTGTTCATCCAGCCGCGCATTCTTCGCGACGGCACCGATGCCACCTTCGAAACCAACCAGAAGTACAACTACATGCGCGATCAACAGCGGCTGCTCGGACCTCAGCGCGAGGTACTGCCGCTACTGCCGGGCGAGGCTCGTGCCATCCTGCCGGAGATCCCGGCCGCGCCCCCACCGGCATCGACCTCAGAAGGGTCGCCCTCCGGACCGGCTACGGAGCCGCCGAAATGAACGCCCAGTCGGGCGCGATTGCCGCCCCGACACCCCTGCTGCCGCTGTCTTTCTGCCGCCGACACGGCGTGTTACTGCGCGTACTCGAGGGCGGTGACTTGCAGTTGTCGCTCAATCCCGATGCTACGCCGCTCGCAATTGCGGAAGCCCGACGCCATGTGGGTCGCCCGTTCTCGCTCGAACGGGTGAGCGCCGACCGATTCGAGGAACTCCTCCGCGCGGCTTACGAGGCCGGTAGTGATGCGCAAGCCGCAGCAGGCGGTCTCGAAGAAACCGCTGACCTCACTTTCCTCGCGCAAGATCTTCCTGAGCAAGCGGACCTCCTCGAAAGCGAAGATAACGCGCCCATCATTCGACTCATCAATGCATTGCTCACTCAGGCGATCAAAGATAACGCCTCGGATATCCATATCGAGCCGTACGAGAATCGAC
>JBMTZJ010000225.1:0-1830 GCA_049455515.1 Steroidobacteraceae bacterium | reverse complement strand
CCTACGACATCTCGTACCTGCGCTGCATACCGAACATGGTGCTGATGGCGCCCTCGGACGAGAACGAATGTCGGCAGATGCTCTACACCGCGACGACGCTCTCCGGCCCCTCGGCGGTACGATATCCGCGCGGTATCGGTAACGGGACGCCTGTCGTGCGCGAGATGTCGGAGATACCGATCGGTCGCGGCGTCGTGCTTCGTGAAGGACAGAGCGGGCTCGCGATCCTGGTGTTCGGCACGCTGCTGCACGCCGTACGCCCGATTGCGGAGCGGCTCGATGCGACGATCGTCGACATGCGCTTCATCAAACCGCTCGATGTCGCGCTCGTGAGGCAGATCGCGACTCGTCATCGCGCCGTCATCACGGTCGAGGAAAATGCCGTTCAGGGTGGCGCAGGGTCGGCGGTTGCCGAGGCGCTCGCGGAGGCAAATATCTCTATTCCGTTGCATCTCATCGGCATTCCCGATCGATTCATCGAGCATGGCAGCCGCGAGGACTGCCTCGCCCTCGCCGGCCTCGATGCCGCAGGACTCGCGAAGCACATCGACGGTTGGTGGCAAACGCAGCGTAACCTCTCGCGCACGGGTACTTGAGTCATGACCTCTGCGCGGGTTCAGACGGTCGAGGACGTCCAGTCGCGAGCGGATACGCGTCAGCTACCGATCAATAAAGTCGGTATCAAGGACATCACGCACCCGGTAAGGCTCCGCGATCGCTCGAGCGGCGAGCAGCACACCGTCGCCACGTTCAACATGTACGTGAATCTGCCGCACGATTTCAAAGGCACGCACATGTCGCGCTTCGTCGAGATCCTGCATGGCGAGCGCGAGATTTCGGTGGAAAACTTTCGGAAGATGCTTGGCGAGATGACGCGCCGCCTCGAGGCGGAGTCGGGTCATATCGAGATGAGCTTTCCATTTTTCGTCATGAAGAAAGCCCCCGTGTCGGGCGTCGAGAGCTTGATGGATTACCGCGCCACGCTCATCGGCGAGCAGCGCGGCACGGCTGCGGAGTTATGGGTGCGCGTGGTTGTGCCGGTTACGAGCCTCTGCCCGTGCAGCAAGCGTATTTCGGATCGCGGCGCGCACAACCAGCGCTCGCATGTGACCATCACGGCGAAGTTACGCGAGCACCTCTGGATCGAAGAGCTCATCGACATTGCCGAGTCCGAGGCCTCTTGCGAAGTCTTCGGCATCCTGAAGCGTCCCGACGAAAAGTACGTCACGGAAAAGGCCTACGACAACCCGAAGTTCGTCGAGGATCTGGTGCGCGATATCGCCATGCGGCTCAACGCCGAGGATCGAATCGCGGCCTACAGCGTCGAGGCGGAGAACTTCGAGTCGATCCATAACCACTCGGCCTACGCCCTGATCGAGCGCGATAAGGACGCGGCGGGCTGAGCCTTAATCTTTGAAGTGATCGAAGCTCGACGGCAGAGCGTCAAGATACTTCTGTAACGCCGGCTGTTCGGTGCGGACCGTCACACGGGGTGTGCCTGGCTCAGCCGCGACGAGTGTGCCGATCACGGACACCTCCCCTCGCGCCTCGAGCTCGTTGAGTCGCTCGCGATGCTCGGGCGGCACGGTGAACGCCAGTTCGTAGTCATCGCCTCCGGCTAGCACGAAGCGCAGGGCTTCACGCTCTTCGAAAACGCCCTGACGGACGAGCGACGTGAGCGCCGACGAACGTGGGACACGCTCGACATTGATGAGCGCAGCACACCCGCTAGCGGCAGCGAGCTTGCCGATATCCCCGACGAGCCCGTCCGAGATGTCGATACAGGCGGTGGCGATCTCGAGTAACTCTCGTCCGAGCGCCAAACGCGGC
>JBMTZJ010000224.1:0-1837 GCA_049455515.1 Steroidobacteraceae bacterium | reverse complement strand
TGAAACAAAGACAGACGCAACAACCGCGCGAGCGGCAGGTCGTCGCTCGCGGCATCGGCAAACGGCAGAAAACGCGGGTCGTAACGCAGTTTGCCGGGCGTCATGTGGAGGCCACCCAACGGCGCCCGTCTTCCGCGCCGGATTCGCGCCGCGCGAGTATCAATTTGTAGAAAAACTGCGTCGCATTGATGACATAGGCGGCATATGCAACGAGCGCGAGCAGCATTTGACCGCGCAGGTCGAGGGCATCGGTCAGGAAGGCGTAGAGGTAGGCCGAGTGCAGGGCGATCACCCCCATGCTCACCACGTCCTCCCAGAAGAACGGGCGCGCGAACAGCCAGACGCCGAACACGTCTTTCTCCCAGATCGCACCGGTCACCATGATGGCGTAGAGCAAGCCGGTTTTGACGATGACGGATACGGTCGCCGCGGTCGCCCCGTCGCCGGTCCGAAGAAAGCCGATGACCAACCAAAGGCTGACCAGAAAGGCGAGCAGCTGCACGGGGGCGAGCACGCCTTGGACCACGGTCCAAGGGGAGCGGTCCCGGCGGTCTCGCTCTTCGGGGGTGTAGAGCTGGCGGCCGACAACCGCCGGCGGGCGTTGGGGCATGGGCCTGAGTACCAGTAATAGAAGAATCACCCCCGAATTTAGTGAAGGGGCAGGGCTATGTCAATCTGGATTTACGTCTATAAAAATTGACAGGTAGCCCCCGGGGGTCTATATGTGCCATCCTGCGGCGAAACGGGGGGTTGACCGAGGGAAACCACCCCCCTCCACTGGAACACGGACGTCGTCGCGCGGGGGCCTTTTGGGAATACGACCTTAGGGGCGTATTCGAGGGTTAGGTGGGCCGATGACTGATTCGTTGTCTATTCGCGAGACCGAGGGCGAACACTCGGCGCTACTCCGAACCATCGAAGGCGAGATCATTCCGCGCCTTATTCTCGCGCATCGAGCGGTCGTAGACGGTAACCGCTCTGATGATCTTTCGAGCCCGCTTCGGCCGGGTTCTTCAGAAATCTTCGAACTCGCCAGAATCGTCTTGCGCGGCAATGCCGCCGAGGCGCTTGCTTATCTACGGGGTCTTCAAACCCTCGGGATGAGTACCGAGACGATTTACCTTGAACTGCTCGCGCCGGTCGCGCGCCACTTCGGCAGCCGATGGGAAGACGAGACCAGCGATTTCGTTGAAGTGACGCTCGGTCTGAAAAGACTTCAGGATCTCGCCCACCAACTGAGCGATGCCAACAGCGCGTCGCAGACGCCGATCAAAGCAGGTCGGCGTGCGTTGTTCGTGGCACTACCCAAAGAACAGCATGTTTTCGGCGCGCAGCTCGTCGGGGAGTTCCTGCGACGGGCAGGGTGGGACGTATGGGATGCCCCCGGTGCCAACGAGCCCGATATACTCTCGCTCGTCGGAAAAGAGTGGTTTGCAGTGGTGGGCTTCTCGATCAGTGCAGCATCGCAGTTACCCGCGTTAGCCGCGCTGATCCGCAAAGTTCGGCGCATCTCGATCAATCGGAACGTCCGTATCATGGTGGGCGGTTTGCCCTTCGCAGGGCATCCGGACCGGGTCGCCAAAGTTGGGGCGGATGCGACGGCCATCGACGGAAAAGACGCCGTGGATCGAGCCGAACAATTGCTGGAGCTACTGGGTCGAAGGAACTGACACGGTCATTATGTGAAAACTTTCAAGGCGCCAAGGAAGGCCCTGACCGGACTCGATGCGGAGACGGTCGCCGGTCTCGTCGTAGCTTCGGCTGATATCGCCCTCATCGTCGATCGACGCGGAGTCATCCGCGATATCGCCATACCCAATCCCGAATTGCTCGATGA
>JBMTZJ010000223.1:0-1843 GCA_049455515.1 Steroidobacteraceae bacterium | reverse complement strand
GTCGGCGAGATCAGTTACGCACCATCCGCAAGCGTCCGGGTATCTCCGGCTTCCTTCGCCGCGACGAGAGCCATCACGATCTCTTTGGCGCAGGTCATTCCAGCACGTCGATCAGTGCGGCACTTGGCATGTCGAGTGCAGCGACACTTCAGGGGCGCGACTCGCGATCCGTGGCGATCATCGGCGACGGTGCGCTGACGGCGGGTCTGGCCTTCGAGGCGCTCGACCATGCCGGAGGAATCGGCGCCAATCTGCTCGTCGTGCTCAACGACAACGGAATGTCGATTTCCGAGAACGTCGGCGCGCTCTCCCAACGCCTCACCACGCAGGGACGGGGACCGGCGCACGACGCCGCGACGTTCTTCCGTACGTTAGGCTTTACGTATCACGGTCCTATCGACGGACACGACATCGACGCACTCGTTGACGCCTTCGAGACACTTCGCGACGCGCCAGGCCCCCGGCTGCTGCACGTCGTGACGCAGAAAGGCAAAGGCTACGCCGCGGCAGAAGCCGACCCGATCAAATATCACGGCGTCACCCCTTTCGATCCTGAGCGTGGCATCGTCGCCAGCGCTCCGGCCGCACCGACCTATACGCAGGTGTTTGGTGAGAGCCTTTGTGAGCTGGCCGAAACCGATCCGCGAATCGTGGCGGTCACACCGGCCATGCGCGAGGGCTCCGGCCTCGTCGCTTTTGCCAAAAAATTCCCCGAACGTTACTTCGATGTCGGTATCGCCGAGCAACATGCCGTCACGTTTGCCGCGGGGCTTGCCACTCAAGGGTTGCGACCAATCGTCGCAATTTACTCAACGTTCTTACAGCGCGCATACGACCAGCTTATTCATGATGTTTGTCTGCAAGGACTCCCCGTCACCTTCGCCATCGATCGCGCGGGACTCGTCGGCCCCGACGGCGCCACGCATCATGGTGGCCTCGATCACAGCTTCTTGCGATGCGTTCCGAATTTAACGGTCATGGCACCCTCAAATGCCACCGAGCTACGCGCCATGCTGCGCACGGCCGTCGAACTCGGTTCGCCCTGTGCCGTGCGCTATCCGCGAACGGCTGCGATCGGCTCTCTGGCCGCGGGGGAACCCCGTCCGAGATCTTTGCCCATCGGCCGCGGCGAGTACGTGCGTCGCGGTTCGGGGATCGCTCTGCTGGTCTTCGGCACCCTGCTCGATACCGCACATGATGTCGCGGAGATCATCGATGCGAGCGTCGCCAACATGCGCTTCGTTAAACCTTTGGACGAAGCCCTCGTCCTTGAGCTCGCAGCCGATCACCGCATTCTCGTCACGCTCGAGGAGAGCGCGATCGCCGGTGGCGCAGGTTCTGCGGTCGCCGAGCTACTGAGTAGCCACGGGATCGAGATCCCGGTGCTGCGACTCGGCCTACCCGATCGAGCGATCGAACACGGCACGCGTGAGCAATGCTTGCAGGAGGCGGGCCTTGACGTCCCCGGTATCTTTGACGCCATCGCACGTCATTGCGCGATCGTCGAGATGCAGAGCGCACGCAGCCGCAAACCCCTTCGTATGCGTGATAACGCCATGTTCAATGGTGTGTTGCGACTGCTGACGCGCAGTCAAATCGACTGAGTCGGCCGAGCAAAAATCAGGCGATCTGCCGTAAGGCCTCTGGCAGCCGGAACCGGATAGTCTCGGCGAGTCCGGGTAACTCGCGAACCGACTGCGCGCCGAACTCTTGAAGTCGTAGGCAAACTTTGCGAACCAAGTACTCGGGGGTCGAGGCACCGGCTGTGACGCCGACGGTCCGCACTCCTTCGAGCCATATCGGCTGCAGCTCCGTCTCGTCTTCGACGAGCCACGCAGGAACA
>JBMTZJ010000222.1:0-1857 GCA_049455515.1 Steroidobacteraceae bacterium | reverse complement strand
TCACGGAGAAGCTGAACGTGTGGTGCTCGCGGCGTGGGATGAGGCGGGGGAATTTTTAGACATCACTGCGGGCGGCTGGCAGCGAAAACGGGTAAATTAGTCAGACATTTTTTGTCTTATTCGGAGGACTCATGGCGGAGAACCTGCGAATTGATCCTCGATTAATTGAGGATGCGCTTGAGGTCAGTGACCATCTCTCAGCGTCTGAAGTCGTCACCCAAGCGCTCGAAGAATTCATCGCGAGACGCAAACAGTCAACGTTGCTGGGCTTGTTGGGATCCCTCGACTGGGATCCTAGCTATCACTATCGACTCGAGCGCTCGCGCTAGCCCGTCGGCAATCCTGAGTGAAACCTGAACTCCGGATCGGGGCTCGTCGCGAGATCCGCTTCGATGACCGCGAGTTCCTCAAGGCGCGCTGACCAGCTCTTTTGACGCTCGCTCTCGGGGTGGGCTTTGACGTGTGCCTCGGCGAGTTTGAGGTAGAGCTCGAAGTGTCGCGCCTCGGATGCTTGCAAACCTTCGTAGAGCGCCGCGACATCCTCGGGCAAACCCTGCGCTTCAGCACGACTCGAAAGCAACTGAAATCGCTCACACGATCGCGCTTCGATGAGCGCTCCGCAGAGCAAGAGATCGAGCTTGCGATAGGGTTCGTGGGTCTTCATCGCCTCGCGCAATGCCGAGGCGTAGCGACCGGGCTTGCGGCGCAGGTACGGCACCGCATGCGTCTGCATCAATTTATCCACCTGCTCGAAGTGCCGCAGCTCCTCACGCGCGAGTTTTGAGAGTCGCGTCGCGAGCGCGCGGTCTTCGGGGTACGCGAACATCAGCGCGAGTGCGGTGGAGGCCGCCTTCTTCTCGCAGTTGGCGTGATCGGCGAGCAGTTCGGGCCAGCGACGTATGGCTTCGTCGACCCACTCCGGCGGGGTCGCCGCGCGCAAGGGCGCGCGCATCAGACGCCGCGGACGACCTTGAGCGAACCGCCGCTGCGTCGACGCGCCTTCGCGGCGTCGGAACGTTCTTGCTGCAAACGCTCAAGGTATTCGGGGGTCACATCGCCCGTGATGTATTTGCCCGAGAAGCACGAGGTATCGAACTCGGTGACGTGAGAGTCGTCGTGCTGACAGGCGAGCTCGAGATCGGCGAGATCTTGGTAGATCAACCAATCGGCATTGATGACCTGCCGGACTTCTTCTTCGGTTCGACCCGAAGCGACGAGCTCACTCGAGGCCGGCATGTCGATGCCGTAGACGTTCGGATGCCTCACAGGCGGCGCCGCCGAGGCGAAGTACACTTTGCGCGCACCAGCTTCGCGAGCCAGCTCAATGATTTGGGCAGAGGTCGTACCGCGGACGATCGAGTCGTCGACGAGCAGTACGTTCTTATTGCGGAACTCGAGATCAATCGCATTCAGCTTGGAGCGCACCGACTTTTGACGCTCTTCTTGGCCGGGCATGATGAACGTGCGGCCGATGTAACGATTTTTGATGAACCCCTCGCGGAACTTGATCCCTAAGCCCTGCGCAAGCTGCAGCGCGGCGACGCGGCTCGTGTCGGGCACGGGGATCACGACGTCGATATCGTGATCGGGCCGCTCGCGACGAATTTTTTCGGCAAGGCGATCCCCCATGCGCATGCGGGCGCGCTGGACCGATACGTTGTCGATGATGCTGTCGGGTCTCGCGAAGTACACGTACTCAAAAATACAGGGCGCCTGCCGCGTGGTTGAGACGCACTGCTGCGCGCTCAAGCGACCGGCTTCGTCGATGAATACGGCTTCGCCCGGTGCGACATCGCGCACCTGCGTGAACCCGAGCATGTCGAGCGCGACGGACTCGGAAGCGAGCATGAACTCGGT
>JBMTZJ010000221.1:0-1866 GCA_049455515.1 Steroidobacteraceae bacterium | reverse complement strand
CCGTCGATGACGATGAACTTGGAGGGTGGCGTCGCCCACTTGGCCTCGACCTCCGTAGCGGGCGTGTCGCGATAAACGACGGCTCCGATCGCAAGCAGCACGCCGATCGCAAGCACCAACCCCAACAGACCCTTCAGCAGCGCTTTGATCAACCACCCGAGCCAACGCATGACGCACCCCGCGAACTGACTCTGGACTCGCCGAACGACGCTCGGCAGATATACTCCGGCCCCGAGGTCTTTAAAACAGGTAGAAAGCAGAGTGACCACTTCGAACGCTTCCGAAGCGACGCTCGGGAACACCACGCATTTCCAGCCCGTCTATGCCTGGTTCGTGGTGGCGGTGCTCGCACTCGCTAACTGCGTTTCGTTCATCGATCGATTGATACTCTCGCTACTCGTACAACCGATCAAAGCCGATCTTGGCATCTCGGACACCGCCTTCAGCCTGCTCGCCGGTGCCGCCTTCGCCATTTTTTATTGCGGCATGGGTCTCGTGATCGCCCGATGGGCGGACCGATACAGCCGAAAGTGGATCATCACCTCCGGCGTCACGCTCTGGTGCCTCATGACCTCCTTCGCGGGCACGGCTCGATCCTACGGGGAACTTTTCTTTTATCGGGTTGGCGTGGGTGTTGGCGAGGCGACGCTCTCACCGTCGGCCTACTCGATGCTCGCGGGCTACTTCCCGCCCCAACGACTTGCTCTCGCCATTGGCATCTTCAGCGCAGGCGTCACGGCGGGCACGGGCATGGCCTTCCTATTGGGCGGTGCCGTGATCGGCTGGGTGTTTGCTCAAGGCGCGATCACCTTGCCACTGCTCGGCGAGCTCGCCGGTTGGCGACTCGTCATGGTGATCGTCGGCGCCATCGGCCTACCGGTCGCCGTGCTGATGCTGTTCGTCCGCGAGCCGTCGCGCCCTCAAGGGTTCACGCGCTCAACCGTCGCCGAGGTCTGGCAACACTTCAGACGTAATCTGTCTCGATACGGCTACGTGTTTGCCGGATACGGCACCACCTCCATCACGGCCTTCGCGGTGATGACTTGGACGCCGGCGCTGTACCAACGGCAGTACGGCGCGACGATTCCCGAAGCGGCCGTCGTGATCGGCACCGTCGCACTCGTCGGCGGATTGCTCGGCGCCTTTTCCGGAGGATGGCTCTCGGACTACCTCGAATCGCGCGGAGATCGTCATGCGAAGCTGCGCGTGCTGTGCGGTTGCGGTATCGGACTTTTGTTACCGGGCATCATTGCGCCGCTGATGCCGAGCATGCTCGCCAACGCCGTCGTGATCTTCGTGATGTTTTTCTTTGGTTCGGCGGCGACCGGGCCTGCCGGCGCCTACGTTCAATCGATCACGCCGGAGGCCATGCGCGCGCAGTTTGGCGCGATGTATCAGTTTTCGCTCGTGCTGGTCGGAGCGACGCTCGGTCCTTTCCTCGTCGGCTTCACGACCGATTATGTATTCGCGGACGAGCAGAAAGTCGGTTGGTCCCTCTCGCTGACCTCGCTCATCGCCAATCCGATTGCGGCGTGGCTGTTATGGCGAGCGTTCAAGGGAACACGTGAACAGCCTTGACCTGGGAGTAGCTGAGTAGCTCCTCGAGGCACTCTTCACCGCCAAGGCCGCTGTCTTTCCATCCGCCGAACGGCGTCCCGACGAAATGCTGGCCTGCGGTGTTGATCCACACGGTCCCCGCTTGAACGGCGCGAACCATGCGTAGCGCACGGGGCAAATCACGCGTCCACACCGCAGCAGTCAGACCGAAATCGGTGCCGTTGGCGATCGCGATGGCCTCCTCCTCCGAGGCGAATCGCTGCGCGCACACGACCGGACCGAACGCTTCCTCGCGGGCGATACGCATGG
>JBMTZJ010000220.1:0-1869 GCA_049455515.1 Steroidobacteraceae bacterium | reverse complement strand
AGCAGATCGCGACCGCTGAGTTACCCCACCAGCCGTTTCTCTTCAGGCGAAACGGCGGTGCGCTGTACGCCCACGCGAGCGCCATGCCGAGCGCCGATGCCGCCAGCACCCATTTGCCGAGCAATCCGGCCACGATCAAAGAAATGACAGTCCAAACGATGGCGATATAGAGACCCCAACGTCCGGGCATACGGCCGGAGGGGATCGGCCGACGAGGTTCGTTGATCGCATCGACGTGGCGATCGTACCAATCGTTAACTGCCTGACTGGTGCCGCAGATGAGTGGCCCCGCCAAAATCACACCCGAGATGATGAGCGGCCAATGACCGGCGGTTGAGGCGCCGGAGGCGACGATCCCGCACAGGAAGGCCCACATGGGCGGGAACCAAGTCACGGGCTTGAGCAGCTCCAGCATGGCCGGCCATGCGGGGCGACGTTCGAAAATCAGCCTGCCAGCGGGCCGTGCCATGACTGGAAAATAGCCATGACACCTTAAAGTGTCAATTGAAGATTACACGTATTCGGGCTTGGGCCAACTTGGGTCCGCCCCGCGGCCCCCTCACTCCGCGCCGTCGAGATCCCCGAGACCGTAACGACGCAGCTTGACGTAGAGACTCTGACGCGACAGACCGAGCATTTCAGCGGCCGACGCCCGGTTGTCTCGGGTGAGCTCTAGCGCCGCTTCGATACACAGCCTTTCGATGACGTCGGTGGTCTCCCGGACGAGCTCCTTCAGTGAGACCCGACCCACCAACTCCGTGAGCTGCTCGACCGATCGGGGGAGCTCTCGGCCTGGACGTATCTCGCTCGGCCGCCGGCGATCGACGTTGCGGATCGAAAAACCGAGGCAAGCCTGCGCGCCTTCATTGATGGCGACGGCTGAAATCTCGACGTCGGTGACCGCCCCGTACTCGCCGCGCATCGTGGTCGCAAACAATCTCACGCTGCCGTGTTGTTTCAAGTTGGCCACCAGAACGCCGAGATCGACGCCCGGTCGTCCGAGCCATTTCTCGAGAGTCTCGTTCCTCGCCTGCTCATCGGTCGCGAGCTGCACCAAATCGAGAAAAGCTCGATTGTTAGTCACGATGCGACCGTCAGGCGTTGTGACGACGATGGCGTCGGGCAACTGCAGGGCCACTTCCGCCAGAGTGCCCGGTCCGAGCGGGACGCTACCCAGCGCCGGCATCTCGCCGAGCGGCTCCAGCCGCAACAGCGCGTGCGAGGCGTTATCGTGACGAAAGAGAACGCCGTTGAGGCGATAATCCCGCTTCGCATTCGGCGGCCTGACACGCAGCGGCTCCGCACGACCCGAGGTGCGCAATCCCGACAACCATTCGCCCACCAATCGGCCGGTCTGAGCGCTGAAGAATTCATCGAACGTGCGGCCCGTTAGGCGCTTCCCATCCTCGCCGAACAACCTTGCGGCAGCAGGATTGATCTCAACCACTTTCTGCGAGCCCGTATCGACCGTGAGCACCGCATCACCGATCGATTGCAGCAAAAGTCGATATCGAGTCTCGGCGAGCCGGAGCTTGGTGTAGTCGCGTTCGAGTGCCTGCTCCGCCTCGATCAATCTTTGCTGCAACGCCGCAACGGCACGAAGATCGCGCCCCTGCGCAAGGCAACGCCCTTCTTCATCGAGTGGCGAGAGCGCATAAACGATCGGCACGGTCCGACCGTCCCGAAGCGGGTGGTTAACTTGTCGGGCACGAACTTCGCCCGCGGCACGGTCGGAAAACAGCAGCTCAACCTTGGGACGACTGTCTTCCGTCACGGTATCGATCAACGATTTACCGATCCAACCTGCATCGAGTTCATCGAGCAATTCGGGATTGGGTATGGCGATATCGCGGATGACTCCGCGTCGAT
>JBMTZJ010000219.1:0-1878 GCA_049455515.1 Steroidobacteraceae bacterium | reverse complement strand
TTTGCGAGGGATGTCGCCGAGCGTTGGCGGCATCGGCGAAATACGCGCCGACACGTCGGGCATCGATTTCGAGATCGAGGCGCGGATGAGGCTTAACGGAGAGCGCGATGCGGTGAATCTGTCGGGGCGCGGTGTCGATATCGCGACCGGCGGTAATCGTCTCGCCGCCCTCGATCGCGCGAGAAAAATCGTAGCGATGTCTCGCGACGGTACCGCCGAGGTCAGCGCGTACCCCGGGTAGCGCTTGCCAGGTGAATTCGTAATCGATGCCTTGGTGACGAGTTTTGCCGCCGATCACATTGAAGCCGTTAGCATCACGCAGGATGACGTAGCTTTTACGCGCCCGGTAGAGCGCAAGGTTGCCGCGCAGCGGGGGTGTACGGCTCTCGCCGAACGCGAATCGCCAACCGACCTCGGCGCTTTGCATACGCTCAGCATCCAGCTCGGCGACTGACTGGTTACGTTGCAGTCGATAGAGCTCGGTGATTTCAGGCGGACGGAAGCCTTCGGCGAGCACGCCATAGAGGTGCTGCGTGGCGCTCAGATGACGGATGACCTCGATTCGCGGCGTCAGTCTCGAGAACCGATCATCACGATCTGCCGGGCGACTGTAGAGACATCCGCCCGGGCAGGGGGTCCCATCCTCAGCCGTGTTGCCGTCGCGCATGAGATTGTCGTACGCGTAAGCGATGTAATCGGCGCGCAACGCGGCGCGCCAGAGCCAGGTGTCACTGCGATGCTCGATTGAGGCGTTGGCGCCCGCGGAGGCCACGCCCACTTCATAGTCGTAGTGCCGACCCGCGGGTCGAATCGATCGCGCAAAGGCGCTCCCCTCGAGCGTCGGGCCATCCTGAATTTCAAGCAGCGAAGTGTTCGCCCACTCGGCGTCGACGCCTGCGCGCCACGACCAGCCTTGCACCGCGAGTGGTCGGCTACGCGCGAAACCGAGCGCGATGCTCGTCTGCGCATTTTTTTCGAGCGGTTTACCCAGCAGGAAATGCTGCAGGAACGTCATCGACGAGTGACGCGCGATAGCACGGACTTCATCGTCGCAGCCGGGGCAGTCATTGCGCGTCCATACGGTCGACATGCGCAGACTGTCGGCCTCTCGGAACGCTTCGGGGTTGGGATTGGAGCGACGTAGGGTCGAGTCGCGATAGGCATCGAAGCCGCGAATGAATCCTGCCGTGTCCTGATCGAGGCGCGTCGCGGCCGCACGCCAACGCAGCGTACCCCCTGCGAGTTCGCGGTCGTGCAGCAGATTAATTTTGAGCTCCTTGACCTCGGAGTCGTCGCGGAATCCGCCGTCGTGTCGAACGAGACCTTGCAGGGCTTGACGTCCATCACCCACCGCAAAGCCGACGGATCGAAAATCATGCGCGCCCATGACGGCGCTGAGTCGGGTGCCCGCAAGATCCGCAGCGGACGGTGTCAAAACATTGATGACGCCGTGCACGGCATTGGCGCCATGCACGACACTGCCGGGGCCGCGCATCACCTCGACGGCCGCGGCCTGTGCAGTGTTGGTCTCGAAGAGTTCGTTGACGTTGCAGAATCCGGTGGGCCGCAAGGCGAAACCATCCTCGAGGAACAGGAAGGCGCCGCAGGCGCCTGCACCGGTCAGCACGGGCGATCGAATGGCGAGCAGGCTTTCTTGGCCGCTACCCCGCTGCAAGAAGACGCCCGGGACACGATTCAGGCTCTCGGCGTGATGGGTGAGGTCGATCCGGCCCCACTCACCGGGAGACAGCCGCGAGACGCTGGCGGCGACATTGACCAGGCGTTCTTCGCGTCTTTGTGCGGTGACCACCACCTCTTCGAGTGTGGGGTTGGCGGTCGTCAGCAGGGTCAGAGCGGCAAGTTCGAGCATGGGCGCAT
>JBMTZJ010000218.1:0-1883 GCA_049455515.1 Steroidobacteraceae bacterium | reverse complement strand
CCGACGCCAGAATCAAAATTTTTTTCAGTTGCATGGCAGCGGTACCGAAGATCCCGTTGCAGGTAGGACACCAAGGCTTTCAGCGGAAGACGTCGAACTGATATTTGTCGGCGCGAAGACGCCCGTGACAAAAGGAATAAAAAGCGACAGCGAAACACCGTCTACACTGACTCGTACGAACCGTACCGATGTGAATTGCGTGAGCGGATCGACGAGCAGACCGCTTTCATTGAGATAAACCACATTGACGTTCTCTAGGGAGGCCCCGGGAATCGCCGCACCTTGCGCCGCCGAGTCCTGAAACACGGCTGCTTTTTTGATCAGGGGCGAACCCGGCGGACACACCGCAGCAAGGCGAGCCGCACGCCGCACGCCCTCTTCGAGGGTCATTCGCAGATACACGATGCGCGAGAGGTCGAGCACGCCGAAGATGACGATCAGCAAGGTCGCCGCGACGATCGCGAACTCCACGGCGGTCGCCCCGCGATGTCGGCTGTGATTCATAGCGCCCTCATCACGGCACGCGGCTGTAATCGGAGCGCACTGATATCGAGGTCGTCAGCAAAATCGAACATGGGTAGTAGCCCTGCGATCATGGGCTGATAGGTGTAATCGGCCGAAAGCGTCACCTGCCCACCCGTCGTCACCTCGATGAAAAGGTGCTGAGCCGTCAGCCCGGGAACCGCGAGAGGATCCTGAGGGGAAGACGCTGTCCGCCCGTACAACACCAGGTTGATCGCCCGCTGTCGTACTTCTGGTGTCAGCGACGGCACACCTGTAGAACCTTGGAAGGCGTTATCGGTAACGAAACGCGCGCCGGCCTGTACACGATGCGACAGCCGGGAATACTGAATGAAGGCCCGCCCGAGTTCTGCCACCGGCGTCAGAAGCAATAGCAAGAGCGGTAAGACGATCGCCATCTCGACCGCGGCGATCCCCAAAATGCGTGAGGGGCGCGTCATGAGTCACTGCTGCTCGGATCGCGGAACAGCTGGATCACGTAGGGTCCACCGGTCCCGGGGTTTGGACCGGGCGCTCCAATGGCCGCACAGTCGGGAAGGAACTCGCCGATGAGTTGCGACTCGGAGCCACTCGAACTCATTTTCTGCAGAAGAAAGAAACAGGCGGCGCCACGCAGCGTGATGCTGTTTCCCTGTATCGTTGAGCAATCTGCAATCGGGACCGCCACTTCACGACGCAATAGCGCGCCGCCATCCACGGCAGGCAACAAGGGGCTGTCATACGAACCGGATGCGAGTCGATTTAAATAATCGGTCCGGTTCGGTACTGCGACATCCGAGCCCCACACGATCACTTTCGAACCCTGTCGCAAAGTTCCATCTGCATCCGCCGAGATCGGGCTATCCGGCGGCTGACCGGTACCCTTCCACAGTACATCCGGCGGATACTCCGTTCTCGTCAGCCCTGATGCATACTCGTTAAACCGGGTGTTCACGCCCTGCGCAACCGGCCCGACGTTATCGCCGGACTTGATCGGTACCGTCATTCCTCCACTCACGACGACACAGGACGCGAATCCTCCGGCGAAGTCGGTGCGTAAAACCGACGCGCCAGAACCTGACATCGAAAGAAAATGGAAGTCACCGAACTGCGTTCCATCACCGATGTTTTTCTTACCTTTCAGGAGATAGACGCGTCCGGGTACAAATCCGAAGTTCGGTTTTTGGGCCGTTCCGCACACGGCGATCGGTAACACACTGCATACCTCTGCGAGAGGCGCACTCGGTCCCGCTACGGCGCTCGCCGATACCTCGAGCGTGGTGAACCCGAGCGCCTGTGCGAGGCTCGTACCCGTCGCCACGTCATCGACGGCCACGCGAACGTACCGTGCCGTGCCGGCTTGGGTCGTATCGAAGGGAATC
>JBMTZJ010000217.1:0-1933 GCA_049455515.1 Steroidobacteraceae bacterium | reverse complement strand
GCGGTGTCGGCAGAGTTTTTCTTTGAACGTCCGCTCGAGCTGTACGAGCGACATCCGACGCTTTACGTCCTACTGCGCGACTCCTTCAAACTCGATCCCGTATCGTGGTACTCCGCCGGACCGGCCGACTGAGATTTGGCAGTCTCAGCTCGCTGGCAAGGAGTCGTCGAACTTTGAAGGGTCCTTGGCCATGTCGGCACGGAAAAACGGCTTGATCCGCGCGAGATCACTCGCGTAGTCGCCGGTCGGAGTGATCGGCTCCCCGAGCAGCACGCGTCGACGCCCGAAGTCGAGGGCGACGGGCACGATAGGCACCCCCGCACCCACTGCGACATTGTGGAAGCCTCGCTTCCAGTCGCTGACGCGACTGCGGGTCCCCTCCGGTGTGAGCGTCAGGATCATCCGATCGCGCTTTGCGAATTCGTCGATATACGCCTGCACGACATTACCGGCGCGCGCTCGATCGATTGCCACAGCACCGAAATATCGACCGAGCGGGCCGAGAGGCCCTCGCAGCGCCGTGTGCTTTGCGAACCAGAGGGTCTCGAGGCGCAGCGCCAGATACACCATGAAACCGATGATGAAGTCCCAATTCGAGGTGTGAGGCGCCACGATCAATACGAACTTCCGCAGGTTCGGAAGATTGCCCTCGATCCGCCAGCCCGCAAGGCGCAGCACAAGCTGCCCCACACCCCGTCGCCACCAACTTTTGACCTGCGGCGTCTCGGGCGGCAGGTAGGGAAATCCACTCATCGACTCGGCACCTTCAAAAGAACGAGACCCCCCGCGATAAAGAGCACCACGAGCGAGGTCACCGACAAACGCGAATCCCCGGTGATCAGCGCAACCGAAGCGATCAGCATGGGCCCGAGGAAACTCGCGAATTTGCCCATGAGATTGAAGAAACCAAAGAATTCACCGCCCCTGCCCTCGGGAACGAGTCGTCCGAAGAGCGATCGGGAGAGGCTTTGGATTCCGCCCTGAACGAGGCCGACCACGACCGCAAGGCCAAAGAATTCGACGACGGTATCGAGAAAATAGGCGTAGAGGGTGGCCGAAAGATAAACGACGATGCAAAGTAAAATACCGCGCTTCGGTCCCCAGCGATTACCGAGCCAACCGAGCGCCAGCGCCGACGGGAACGCGACAAACTGCGTCAGCAACAGTGCCGCCAGCAAGCTCGATGACGGCAAGCCCAACGCCACACCGTAATCGACGGCCATGGTGTAGATCGTGTGGACGCCGTCGATGTACAGCCAATACGCGACCAAAAATAGCGTGATGTGTCGGTATTGGCCGATATGGCGGATCGTCGATCGCAATTCCCGAAGTCCGTCGCGTGCCGCCACCCAAAGACCCGCGGCCGGCGCGGGCGCAGGCTTCTCACGCACGTTTCGGGCGAGCGGCAAGGTGAAGAGGAACCACCATGCCGCCACCGTGAAGAACGAAAACTGCACCGCCTCTGCCGCACTCTCGAGCCCGAACCACTGTGGGTTTAGGGTCATGAGCACATTGACGGCAAACAGCAGTCCGCCGCCAAGGTAGCCGAGCGCATAACCGAAAGCCGAGACTTGATCGAGCTCGTTATCGGACGCCACATCGAGGAGTAAGGCGTCATAAAAGACATTCGCGGCATTGAATCCGATACCGGCCATGACGAAACATGCAGCGGCCCACCACCATTCGCCCTGCCCGATAAATCCGAGAGAGGCCGTGCCGATAACCCCCAGCATGGCCCACATGACGAGTTGGCGCTTTCGACCGGCGATGCGATCGGCGATCGCTCCGAGTACCGGCGCGAGCACGGCAACGATGATGCCCGCGATCGCGTTGGCGAATCCGAGTCGTGAGGTGCTGATCGTGGGATCGACACCCGTGCTCCAGAACTGCTGAAAGAACACCGGGAAGAAGCCGGCGAGAACGGTCGTCGCAA
>JBMTZJ010000216.1:0-1976 GCA_049455515.1 Steroidobacteraceae bacterium | reverse complement strand
CCGCGCGCGGAGACGGCGTGATGGCAAAGAAATGGAACCTGATCGTCGACGTCGAACGCTGCGATAACTGTCGCGGCTGCTATATCGCGGTCAAAGATGAACACGCCGGCAACGACTTTCCGGGCTATGCGGCAGCGCAGCCGGCGCAGGGTCATCACTGGCTCGATATCCGTCGCAAAGAGCGCGGCAGCTACCCCCTCGTCGAGGCGCGCTTCCAACCCGTCATGTGTAACCACTGTGACGACGCACCGTGTATGAAGGCAGCCCGTGATGGAGCCGTGCAAAAACGCGCCGACGGTATCGTGATCATCGATCCCGTCAAGGCGAAGGGTCAAAAACAGATCGTCGATGCCTGTCCCTACGGTGCCGTGTGGTGGAACGAAGAAAAACAGTTACCACAACACTGGATCTTCGATGCCCACCTGCTCGATGCCGGCTGGGACAAAGTGCGCGCGGAGCAGGCCTGCCCGACGAACGTATTTCAGACCGTTCGCGTTGAAGATGCCGAGATGCAGCGCCTCGCCGAACAAGAAAATCTGCAGGTGGAGCGACCCGAGCTCGGCACGCGACCGCGGGTGTATTACAAAAACCTTCACCTCATGACCCACTGCTTCGTCGGTGCCACGGTGGTCCACGAGGCCAGCGGTATCGAGGAATGCGCCCCCGGCGTGTCGGTCGTACTCCGTCAGGACGGGCGCGAAATCGGGCGGGCCACCACCGACACGTTCGGTGAGTTCAAGATCGACCGACTGCCCCCGGGTAGCGGACGCTACGCTCTAGAGGTCTCGGGGGCCTCCGGACGGGCCTCTGCGAGCTTCGATCTCGGCCCGGAAAGCCTCTACCTCGGGGTCCTGCGACTCTCCTAAGCCCTTGAAATCAGGGTAGTTACCCCCACCTCTGGCGGGGAGCGAAGCGCTTGGCTACATTGTTGCAGCCGGTGAAACTTCGGTCTTAGGATTGAGTCCAATTCGCATCCACCGCTTTTAGGAGTCCTCGGAACCCATGAAACGCATTCTGCTCTTCCTCGTCACGAACTTGGCCGTCGTGTTGTTGTTGTCGGTCGCCATGAAGGTGCTCGGCATCGACCAGTACATCGCCGCCCAGGGTGGTAGCGCCTTCGGGCTGCTCGTGTTCGCGGCGGTCTTCGGATTTGGTGGCGCGCTGATCTCGCTGGCCATGTCGAAGTGGAGCGCCAAGCGAATGATGGGCGTCCGCCTCATCGACCAGCCGCGCGACAACGTCGAGCGCTGGCTCGTCGACACCGTGCGCCGTCAGGCGCAAGAGGCCGGCATCGGCATGCCAGAGGTCGGCATCTTCGACTCGCCGGAGCCGAATGCTTTCGCCACCGGTGCGAACAAGAACAAGGCCTTGGTGGCCGTCAGCACCGGGCTGCTGCAGCGCATGCGCAAAGAAGAGGTCGAAGCCGTGCTCGGCCACGAAGTGGGCCACGTCGCCAACGGCGATATGGTCACGCTCACGCTCATCCAGGGCGTGGTCAACACGTTCGTGATCTTCCTCGCACGCATCATCGGCAACTTCGTCGACAAGGCCATCTTCAAGAACGAAAACGGTGGTGGCATCGGTTACTTTGTCGTCGTCATCGTCTGCGAGATCCTGCTCGGCATTCTCGCGAGCGTCATCGTGATGTGGTTCTCGCGTAAGCGCGAGTTCCGTGCAGATGCCGCCGGCGCCTTGCTCGCGAGCCCGCAGGCCATGGTCGGCGCGCTCGAAGCCCTGAAGCGCGCGCACCAGCCCGAGGGTCTGCCGCAGCAGATGGCCGCTTTCGGCATCAACGCGGGCGTTCCGGGCGGGATCAAGCGCTTCTTCATGAGCCATCCGCCGCTCGACGAGCGCATCGACGCGCTGAAGCGTCAGCACGGCCTGATCTGACTTTGGACCAAAAAAATCGCGGCGCTCCCGTCGTGGGGGCGCCGCGCGGGGGTCACCAAAGCCCTCGTGTCGTGCAGCCCCCGGCC
>JBMTZJ010000215.1:0-1978 GCA_049455515.1 Steroidobacteraceae bacterium | reverse complement strand
CAATTGTCCTGCGGATAGAAACCAAAAGGTTTGCCGCAGGTCGTCGTGCCGATGAGATTCACCTCGACATCGATGCCGCGCAGTCCATTGATGACCGCCTCGCTGGCGCTGCAGGTCTCGTTGGTCGAGAGAATGAACACACGCGAAAGGTTGAGCGTCGGTAGATCGGTACCCGCGGTCAACGTGAACCCGAGGGTTTGCGAGTAAAACGGTGTCGGACTGTTGTTTCCGCCGGTGACCGGGTTGGTAGAGCCTGCGCTTTGGTTGAACCGCAGACGCGAGAAGGCTTTACCCGATGTGCGACTCGCCCCGGCGATCATATAGGCGAGTTGTGAGGAGACGCCGAGCAGTCCGCCGCCGTTGTAACGCAGATCGATCACGAGGTCGGTCACGCTATTGATCCGCATCTCCGTCATCGCTTGAACGATGGCTCGCTCGCTCTCGAATGGGCTAAAGGTATTGAACAGGATGTAGCCGACCTTGCCCGTCGGCGTATCGATGATGCGGGTGCGATTGACAGGGCTCGGCGACAACGACACCGACGTCATGGTGACCGTACGGTCAGTCGACGCACCCGGATCACGAACCACGAACGTCGTCGAGATGCCCGCCGTGGCGGGGAACAAGCCTGCATTCAGTTGGTCGATTTCCGCTTGCGTATTTGCGTTGACGAGATCGACACCGTTCACTCTCAAGATGCGCGATCCGCGAATGAGATTGGCCTGTCCACCCACGAGTGCTGCAGCGGGCGACTGTGGCTCCGTGTAGCCCACTCGGTAGTCGCGGGGCGGACGAGTCGAGAGGGCGATTAGATCCGCGCCGAAGGTGGCGCGCGGAGCCGAGTTTTGTCGCTGTTGATAGGCCACCGTGGATTCGCTGAAATGGAAGTCGTCCTTTTCTTTGCCCGATGGCGTGATCGCATTTGTTTTGAGAACGGCGAAGTACGCGGTGCGAGAGGAAAAATTCGCGGGGTTCTGGTCGGTGACCTCCGTGTTCCAGAGGTAGGTCTCATTGGTCCAAGAGCGCAACCAGAATCTCTCCTCCAACGCCGTGCCGGCGCGGTCGGGGAATGGTCGGTTGTTGAGATCGACGCCCGAGCGGGGATTCTCGCAGCGATCTTTGAAGGAGCTCGCTGCAGCAAACACGCCCTGCGTCCACGTCGGGCCACTCGTCGTGGGCGGAGGCGGAGCGGGAGGCGGGCCGGCAACGGGCGGCGGCGCCGGTGTACTGCCACCACCGCCACCACCACCGCAGGCCCCAAGGCTGATGGCGGATAAACACACCGCTGCGGCGAGTAGTCTCGTATGCGCGAGCGATCCGCAAGTCGTTTCGGTTGCCATCCAAGTCCCCCAATAGCGTCGGATCGATCGAAGAGATGCCCCAAATTATACGGGGCGATACGAGGGAAGAGGAGCGTAATCGACGATCGTCGACGCGTTCGTTATGGAAGTGTCGCCGCCTCGCGTAAACCCGTGATCATTGAGGTACGCAAAAGGTACTCGCGTGCCCGGACCGGGTCTGCTGCCGTGGCTTGGAGGCTGCGCAACGTCTCGCGGCGTTTGACAGGGTCGCGCTCCTGCATCCGCGTCCGGTTCTGGTGGGCTTGGGCGATGATCTGCTGTTGCGCGATCGGTCGACGCTGTCGATCGTATTGGTCGATGAGATCTTCCGACTCGCCGTGCCACACGCGGACGAGTTTGTCGCATAAGTTGAAGGCGTCGTGCAGGCCGCCGTTCATGCCCATCCCACCGCTCGGGCTATTGAGGTGGGCAGCATCGCCCGCCAACACCACCCGACCCTTGCGGTAGTTGTCGACGATTCTTTGATGAATTCGGTACGGCCTCGATTCGAGCACCTCGTAGGGCTGTCCTGTTTGTACGATACGCTGCAACTTGGCTTGGATGGATTCTGATGAGAGCGCACTCTCCGTCGACTCACCCTCGTCGGCGTAGAGACTCACGCGCCAAAGCTGAGGCAA
>JBMTZJ010000214.1:0-1982 GCA_049455515.1 Steroidobacteraceae bacterium | reverse complement strand
GCGCCCTCGTCGATCTCGCGTTCGGGGTTCAAATATTTATGAAACTGACGCCCCGTGAGGCGGCGACCCACAAGTTCGAGACAGCCGATTTCGATGATGCGGTGCCCTTCGCCAACTTCGAGGCCCGTGGTTTCGGTGTCGAGAATGATCTGTCGCATGGGTGAAGTGTATCCGAGGGTGCGTCAGCCGAGCAGCGCATCGATCGCGGCATTGGCGAGCGCATCCACGCGCTCGTTTCCCGGCACGCCGGAGTGCCCTTTCACCCAGCGCCATTCGATGTCGTGCTGACCCGCGAGCTCGTCGAGTCGCTCCCAAAGATCACGATTTTTGACGGGCTTTTTATCAGCCGTTTTCCAATCGCGAGTTTTCCAGTTCGCGATCCACTCGGTGATGCCGCGGCGGACGTATTCTGAGTCGGTATGGATGCGCAGCGCCGTCGAGCGCTTGAGCGCCTCGAGCGCGCGGATGACGGCCGTAAGCTCCATGCGGTTATTGGTGGTCTCGGCCTCGGCGCCCGAGAGCTCACGTAGGTGCTCACCGAGCTCGAGCGTCGCGGCCCAGCCACCGGGGCCGGGGTTTCCGCGACAGGCGCCATCGGTGTAGATCTCAACTCGGGTCACGGTTGACCGAAGGTTCGGTGAGTCCGCCGAGCACACGCGAGCGGCGTGCTTCGCGCAGGCGCGGCCGCAGCGGCGTCAGGGCATGCATGCGTTTACGGGCTTTGAGCAAATACGCCCCCGAGGGCCAGGGCGCGAGCCAGCCGCGACGCAGTTGATGATCCACACTCGCGGGCTCGCCCCAGGGCAGACCATAGAGGTAATGACGAACTTCGAGCACGTCGTAGCCCAATAAATGCAGCCAATCGCGCACCCGGCGCTCCGGCAATACTCGCCGTAATCCCGGCGGAAAACCGCTGCGACTCGCGCGCGCCCGAAGTCCCCAAAGACTCATGGGCGAAAACCCGAGCACGAGCAGTTTGCCGTCACCGGCGAGCACGCGATCGGCCTCGCGCACGAGGCCATACGGGTCGCTCTCGAACTCGAGCGCATGCGCGAGTAGCACGACATCCATGCAATCACTCGCGATGGGCAGCTGACTCGGACGACCGATGGCATCGAGACCTTGCGTGGCATCGATATCGAGCACGGTTTGCGAGCGCGTACGTGCGTGACCGACGAGCGAGCGGGTTTCGCCCCATACGCCGATCTGCAGGGTTTCCCAGCCAAAACAATCTTCGAGGGACTCCCCAATGACGCGCCCCTCGGTCGCAAGCAGCGTCTGGCCGCGATCCGTGGAGAGCCAAGTTTGCAGTCGGGGGTCGAGCACGGGCGAAACCATAGCAATTTTCGGCCGGTGCCGGTTAAATACGCGCCCAATGCGGTCCGCTCTCCTCACGCGCTTGGCGCTACTGCTCGCGATGCTCTCGCTCGCGGCCTGTGCGACCCTCGAAGACGCGAGCGTCGGTGCGTATCTCGCCGCGCCGCGTCCGGTCCCCGAGCCGGTGCTGCAGACCCCGCCGCCGGGCCCACCCTTCGATGAGACCCGCGCCGAGCGCGCCCCGCCCTCGCCCGCCCCGTCGGTGTTGATCCCGGCGGCGATGCCGGTGGTCGCGGCCCCCGGGGACCTCATGGAGCGGATTCGTTCGGGCTTCCAGATTGCCGAGGAGGACCGATCGGCGATCGATGTGCAGCTTGCGTGGTATGAGCGTAACCCCGCCTATCTCGATCGGGTGTTCGGGCGCGCCTCGCTCTACATGCACTACATCGTCGAGGAGGTCGAGCGCCGCGGCATGCCGATGGAGCTTGCGCTGCTGCCCGTGATCGAGAGTGCGTTCGAACCCTTCGCCTACTCGAAGGCGCGAGCCTCGGGGCTCTGGCAGTTCATTCCGGATACGGGCAGTCGCTACGGACTGCCGCAGAACTGGTGGTACGACGGGCGGCGCGATGTCATCGAGTCGACGCGTGCGGCGCTCGATTATCTGC
>JBMTZJ010000213.1:0-1994 GCA_049455515.1 Steroidobacteraceae bacterium | reverse complement strand
CTACCGCCTTTATGGGAGCACCCATGATCCAACGAAGTGCGTGATTCCATACACTTCGGATCAATCAACGATGGCCTATTCAAAATAAGTGAGGACAATCGGGAACTGGGGGTTACGTGCGGAGGCTCAATGAAACCAGTAATGTCCCAGAACCGATTCCTGTCGTCGCTACCACGGCCGATACAGGAAGTTTTCGATACGCACTCCGAAATCATTGAGGTCAGAAAAGGGGCCCTATCAGAGCCACCTTCCGACGGCCAGGATTTCGTATTTTTCCCCTTGACCTGTCTGTACTCGGTCGACATCCGAATGACCGATGGCTTTCAGGCTCACCTCGCCTTGCTCGGGTATCAGCACGCCGTCGGCATGCGCTACGTCTCGGAGCCGCCGCTGCCGGGCGCGGCACGGGTCATCGTATCGGGCTACGCGCTTCGACTACCCCTCGATATTTTTATCGCAGAGTGGTCTCGCCATATCGAGCTACAACGCAAACTGCAGGATCAGCTCTTTCAGCTGACGCGCTCACTCGGGATCGCAACGGCGTGCAACATGCATCACCCTCTGCAGCGACGACTCGCGAGGTGGTTACTCTCCGCCGCAGAGGCATCATCGGCAAAACGTTTTGAAATCACCCACGAGGAGCTCGCGAGTCTGCTCGGTGTTCGACGTGAGGCGGTGACTGAAAGTCTTTCGCGGCTATCTTTGGCTGGCGCGATCGAAACGACCCGCGGACGCGTCAGCATTCGCGATCAGCTATTGCTCCATGATGCATCATGCGAGTGCTACGACCTATCGTTGAGAGATCGCGAAACCTCCGGCCTTCAATCCAAGCCGAGCCGGATCGTCGCGATCGCCTAAACCGGCGAGCTGGCGACGGCCCCTCATGATCGGGGTACACTATGCCGCATGAAAATCGGCGTACCCAAGGAAATCAAGATTCACGAATACCGGGTCGGCTTGGTACCAGGTTCCGTCCACGAACTGGTGCGCGCGGGCCACGAGGTTGTCGTCGAGACGCTTGCCGGAGCCGGTATCGGCTGCAGTGACGACGACTATCGCGCTGCAGGCGCCGCCATCGTGCCTTCGGCGAAATCCGTATTCGATGCTGCGGAATGCGTTGTCAAAGTAAAGGAACCTCAACTCGTCGAGTGCGCAATGCTTCGACCGGGTCAAATCCTCTTTACGTATCTTCATCTGGCCGCAGATCGTCCGCAGACCGAGGCCCTGATGAGGTCGGGTGCCCATGCCATCGCCTACGAAACCGTCATCGCACGGGATGGCAGTCTTCCGCTTCTCACCCCCATGAGCGAAGTGGCGGGACGCATGTCTGTTCAGGTGGGCGCGACACTGCTGCAAAAAGCGGCAGGCGGCAGCGGGATCCTCATCGGAGGCGTACCCGGGACCGCTCCAGCACGGGTTCTCGTAATCGGTGGCGGAGTGGCCGGCGCCGCGGCAGCCGAAATCGCCCTCGGCATGCGCGCATCGGTCACCATCCTCGATAAATCATTGCCTCGTCTTCGAGAGCTCGACGCGCGCTTCGGGGGTCATGTTCGTACGCTGGCATCCACCTCAGACACCATCGGGCGCGAGGTGGCTGCCGCGGATATCGTGATCGGATCGGTGCTGGTGCCGGGTGCTGCAGCCCCAAAGCTCGTCACCGAAGAGATGATCGCTTCCATGCGGGCAGGATCCGTGGTCGTCGACATTGCCATCGACCAAGGCGGCTGCTTCGCGACCAGCCGCCCGACGACGCATGCCGAACCCACCTACACCCGACACGGCGTCACGCATTACTGCGTCACCAATATGCCGGGAGCCGTGCCTCGGACCTCGACCTTCGCCTTGAACGCGGCGACGCTGCCCTACCTTCGGCTGCTGGCGGATCGCGGCCTCGACGCCGCACTCGCAAGCGACCCGGGCTTTGCCGCGGGTCTCAATGTCAGCGCCGGGAAAGTCACCCATAAGGCCGTAGCCGCCGCGCTCGGACTCTGACG
>JBMTZJ010000212.1:0-1996 GCA_049455515.1 Steroidobacteraceae bacterium | reverse complement strand
GCGCTGGGTGCAAGCATTGCTTCCCGTACGACTGCCTCGCCGAAGAATTCGGCGTTAGAGCACACACCGAAGCGCATCAACCCGCGGCGTGTGCGTCACGATCCGAGCGGTCCAGACGCTCCAAACGCTCGAATACGCCGAGCACACGGGAGAGCTCGCGCGTGAAAAGGCCCTCATTCGCGAGCGGATCACCGGCAACTCCTCGTGCGCGATCATGGCGCGTGATGGCCTCGAGCAGATACTCGGCCTCGGGCAAAGGCGAATGCTGGAGGGCTCCGCTGCGACGCGTCGCTGCGATCATCGCCTCGGCGAGCAGGAATAATTTGCGCCGCGCTGAAACGACAGCGCGCGAAGACACCGAATCTCCACCGCGTCGCCGGACTTCGCGACCGATCGCCGCGTACATCAGTCTCGCAGCGTGAATCGCAGGTCGACATTCCACGGGAAGTTCGTCGATACCGGCCGCGGAGCGCTGATACAACTGCTCGGCCTCCTCGACTAGACGATCAATGAGCACACCCAAGCGCGGCTCGAACTTCGGATCGCGCACCCAAAGATCAGGGTCGATACCCGCCTCGCGCAGCCATTGCCGGGGCACGTAGATCCGGCCCATGCGGGCATCCTCACCCACATCGCGAGCGATATTGGAGAGCTGCATGGCAACACCGAGATCAGCGGCTCGCGCGAGCGCACCGGAGGATCGCACGCCCATGAGTAACGACATCATCACCCCGACCGCTCCAGCGACGCGCACCCCGTACGCGCGAATATCGGACAGCGTCTCGTAGGTACGCGCCGTGGCATCCCAGGCGAAACCTTCGAGCAATGCAGACGGTAATTCTTGCGGGATTTGAAACTGCGTGACGACCGCCGACAGCGCACGGTCGGAGGCGTTGTCTATCGGATCTCCGCGATACGCTCTCTCGAGACGATGCTGCAACGCCTCGAGCGCCCGCAGCGGTTCGTCCGAACGATCGATAGCATCGTCCGCTTCTCGGCAGAAGGCGTAGAGCGCGAGGGCCGACCCTCGAATACGTCGCGGTAAGAGTAGCGATGCGGCGTGAAAGGTTTTCGATCCGACGCGGATCGAGGCTCTGCACTCGGCAAGATCAGCCGCTGAGGCACGCAGATCTCGTCCCGCAATATTAAGGGACGCGCCGCCTGCCACCGTGTTGTCGAATGCGTTCACAGCCGTATCACTTTACGACGTTGTCTTTGCCCGCCGCAAATTCGGCGAAATCCAGCATGGCCACCTCACCGAAAGTCATCCCCTTTTTGGACGCGAGGGCAATGATGTTCCAGGCGGTAACGGGCATGCCGAGGAACGGCCAGGGATCGGACGCCTGCCAGGTGACCTCCCGCGCCTCGCGCAGACAGCGCAGGTTGTGACGGAACCTCGCTGTAAAAACGGACTTTTGAGTCTCGGTGAGACAAGGAAAAAATTGTTGCGATAAGCGTTCTGGACGAAAGGTCGGACGATCGGCGGCCATCGGATCGAGTATCGCCTGCGCGAGGCCCGAGGGCTCTATGAAATGAATGCCGCTCGTCGCCCGCGGATTACATTCGATTCCGTGGACGATGCCCGCTTCGTCAATGATTAGATCGAAGGAAATGAACCCGTCCCAGTTCGTGTGTGCGACGAACCGTCGAATCCAAGCATCGACCTCTGCAGGAACGTCGATACGCTCGAAGCACACGGCGACCGTACCTTGCATCACGGCCCCACGGTAGAGCACGGTGCATCGAATATCACCACGCCTCGCGATACTGAAACTACTGACGAGCTTACCGAAAATCCGGCGCTGGACGATCGAAGGTTCCGCGACGTCGGGTAGCGGTGCGCCGCTATCGAAAAATCGGACACCGCGTCCCGAGCACGACGATACCGGCTTGACGACGTAGTCGTGAGCTTTCGAAAGCGTTACGGCATTCACTGAATCGATCGACGCGGTCTCGGGCGCCGCGACGCCCGCCGCCCGGCAAACGTCGACAAACC
>JBMTZJ010000211.1:0-1998 GCA_049455515.1 Steroidobacteraceae bacterium | reverse complement strand
ATCAACTCGCGATGGAGAATTGGTTCGTCAATCATTCCGCTGTCGAACGCGATATCGCTCATCCAAACCCCGCCAACGGCCAGACCTACGACGAACGCAAGAATTCCGTAAGAGGCCACATAAGTTTGATTCCGAATGTCGAGCAAACGCTCATCTAGAAGCTCGGCGGGTGCTTCGGCAATCAGCCTGCAAGACTTTCGAAGTACGAAGTGCAAGGCAATGGCCAAAGCAATAGCGATGCCTTCAATGTAACTCTGAATCTTGCCGTCGATGAGGAAGGCAGAGATCACCAACGCCACTATCGAAAGTGACGCGAAAATAACCAGGGATCGACGAGTATTCTGTCGATAAAGCACCGAGTCCTTCTGATCCGACAGCGCTCGAGTGACCTCTTCTCGAGACACGCCGTGCGCCCAGTAAAACTTCTTTTCTTCCTTTGCCATGCCTTCCCATCCTCAGGTTATGTGTTTTAAGCATACATACTATGTTGTATGAATACAATATCCATTCCTTCAAGAGACGAGGCGGAGAGTTCGTCCTCGCACTCCGATCGTGCCTAGAAAACAAAAAGGGAGCGCAAGGCTCCCTTTTCATTTCATCTGGCGGAGAGGGTGAGATTCGAACTCACGGTCCCCGTGAAGGGACGCCGGTTTTCAAGACCGGTGCAATCAACCGCTCTGCCACCTCTCCGGAGGATCGTTAGTTTACTGGAAGCAGACACTCCTGCCCGCCCATATAGGGACGAAGTGCGCTCGGGATGGTCACCGAACCATCGGCATTCTGGTAGTTCTCGAGCACCGCCACCATCGCACGTCCGACGGCGACCCCGGAGCCATTGAGCGTATGCAGCGGCTCAGGCTTGCCGGTCTCGGGATTGCGCCATCGCGCCTGCATGCGTCGCGCCTGGAAGGCCTCGCAGTTGCTGCACGAAGAAATCTCGCGGTACTTACCCTGGCCAGGTAACCACACCTCAAGGTCGTAGGTTTTGGCGCTCCCGAAACCCATATCGCCCGCGCAGAGCGCAAGTACACGATAAGGCAACTCAAGGCGCTTGAGTACTTCTTCGGCGTGCGCCGTGAGCATCTCGAGCGCGGCGTAAGAGTCGGCAGGCCGCACGATATGTACGAGCTCCACCTTGTCGAACTGATGTTGACGGATCATGCCTCGGGTGTCCTTGCCCGCTGCACCCGCCTCCGAGCGAAAACACGGCGTATGCGCCGCAAACCGCATCGGCAATTGCTCAGGTGACACGATTTGATCACGCACGAGGTTGGTCACGGGCACCTCGGCGGTCGGAATGAGATAGAGCGCACGATCCCCTTTGAGGGCAAATAGATCTTGCTCGAACTTCGGTAACTGACCGGTCCCCGTGAGCGCATCGCCCGAGACGATGTACGGCGCGTAGATCTCCTGGTAGCCATGCTCGCTCACGTGTAGATCGAGCATGAACTGCGCGAGCGCCCGATGCAGTCGGGCCATACCTCCTCGCAGCACCGCAAAGCGAGCACCCGAGATTTTTCCGGCGGCTTCGAAGTCGAGACCAAGTCGCAGGCCGAGGTCGGCATGATCGATCGGCGTGAACTCGAAATTTCGCGGCGCTCCATGACGACGAACCTCGACGTTCGCCGTTTCGTCACGACCTTCCGGCACCGAATCGTGCAGCAGATTCGGGAGACCCATCAGCCACGTATCGGATTCGGCCTGCACGACAGTGAGCGCCGACTCCGCACTCCCGAGCTGTTGTGTCAGCTCCTCGCCGCGTTTGAGCAGCGCACTCGCATCCTCGCCCTTACCCTTGGCCATACCGACGGCTTTTGCGTTCGCGTTGCGCTCTGCGCGCAGTCGGTCGGCTTCGATCTGAGCTTCTTTACGTCGCTCCTCGAGTGCGCGGAACGCCGCGAGGTCGAGCACGAAGCCGCGTCGGGCGAGATTACGCGCGACGTTTTCGGTGTCGGTACGAAGCTGTTTGGAGTCGAGCATGAGTTATTCCGAAAGTTT
>JBMTZJ010000210.1:0-2002 GCA_049455515.1 Steroidobacteraceae bacterium | reverse complement strand
ATCCCGAAGACGAAACCCGCGTGCTCGACTGGAAGTTCTGGGCGCTCGGCGTCTAGCGGGTCGGAGACCACGGGCTACGACCGCCCTTATTTCGTCGTACCGCTTTTCATCGCATCGACCTCCTGCTGCAAGATTCGCAGCAGTCGGGCGATGTACTCGATTTGCCAGCGTCCCCGCTCCTCAGCGGCCACCGCATCCGGACGGTAAGCGTCGATCAGATCACGATCGAGCAAGCGGTGCTCAGCAAGCAACCGCTCGAGCGTATCGAGACGCTCACGCGTGACGGCAAGCTCGCCCGCCATCGCCCAAACGATCGCGAGCAGACGATCGACGTCATGATCCGCAAAGAAAAAAGGCCGCTTTCCGCTCGCCGCCGCATTGATCAGCTTCTGCAACTCGATGTCGTTCATGCTTCGGCGCCGCACGCGTACCACAGCCCGCCCCGTCCGAAATCTTCGACCTCCGAAGACACTTTCGGCATCTCATCCTCCACCAGCGCGTGAATGTCGACTTCGAAGATCTTGCTCCCCTCGATCCCAAGCTCTTTCATGATTGAGGGCAGCGAGCTTTCGTGCAAAGCGCTCCAGAAGGGCTCGTTGTTGTTCTGGCAATCCCAATCACGGAGAAACTGCTCGAACGCGCTCATTCCGCGATACGGGGGCTGCTCAAGATGAATCTGGATACCGCCCGGCGCGAGCAGACGCTTCGCCTCTCGAAGAATGTTTCGTAGCGCAGCGTGAGAGGTTTCGTGGAGAAACATCGCACTGCAAATGAAATCGAACCGACCGTCTTCGTAGGGTAAGCGCTCTGCATTGGCTTGCTGAAAGACGACGTTGGTGATGCCCATGCCGATCGCACGCGCATGCCCGTAGCGCAACATCGGCGCCGCAAGATCGACGGCGACGATTTCGGCTGCAGGAAATGCCCGCGCAAGCGGCAACACGTTGTGACCGAGTCCTGCGCCTAAATCCAAGATGCGACGCGGCGCCCAATTCGGACGACGACGCTTCAGCCAGTCCGCCGTTCCGCGGCCCGCACCATCGAGGTATCGGCCGAAGAGTCCCGTCGTCGTCGCAAACATTCCCGCATCGTAGTTGGCGGCCGCTGCGACATCGTCATCGATGTATTCGGCGAAATAACTTCCCGGCATGCAGTGATTGTCGAGCTCGCTCTGATAACGCGGCACGGCGACGGTGGGGTCTAGCCGCAACGACTCAGGCTGCGACGCATTCAGCGCCCGCGCACGATCACGCAAAGACTGCATTTGGCGCAACACCATCGCGCGACCCGCCTGTTGCCGCATTTCCATGCCTGTCCGACGCAGGGAACTCCACATCCGGTAGTACGGGTCTTCGCTCATGGCGTCCCGAATGTCGCGCCGACTCACGGGCACCTCTCCGTGCGTCGCAGACCAGCGTGGTTCGGCGCGCGTCCTGAACGCGACCTCATTACCACCGACGACGGCACTCGCCATGTACTTGTTGAAGTTCGCGAGGAAATTGAAACGCGCGATATCATCGTGCGTCGCGACGGGCGACATCGCGTGCTGACCCGCATCGCTCCAGGGCGGCGCACAGCTCGGCCGTATAGCATCGGACATGCCCAAAATTGTAGCATCGAGCGATCTATGAACAGCCCCGATAGCATCACTCTCCGCCTCGTGGAACGAGCCGTCTCGACACGCTTCGACACTTTGACGCCCAACGCCGTCGAGTGCGCCAAAACCTTCATCCTGGACTCTCTCGGGGTCGGACTCTCCGGCTCCCGCGTCCCCTTGGTCGCAGATCTCGAAGCGCTCTCGGACGACTGGGGGGCGGGCCAATCGGCGCGACTGTGGGGCTCTGGGCGCCGCGTACCAGCGAGCACCGCTGCGTTCATCAACAGCTACCAAATTCATAATCAGGAGTGGGACTGCCTGCACGAGCCGGCTCTGGTTCACCCGATGGCGGTGATCCTCGGTTCGCTTGCATCGTGGTGTGACGCGCGCGGCGGCGTTCGGGGC
>JBMTZJ010000209.1:0-2011 GCA_049455515.1 Steroidobacteraceae bacterium | reverse complement strand
TCGGTCGGCACGGTGAGGAGATCATGGCGATTTCATTGACGACAGCGGCCGCGGATCGAGTC
This sequence comes from Steroidobacteraceae bacterium, assembly GCA_049455515.1. Taxonomy (GTDB): domain Bacteria; phylum Pseudomonadota; class Gammaproteobacteria; order Steroidobacterales; family Steroidobacteraceae; genus UBA964. The sequence goes on along the minus strand of JBMTZJ010000209.1, from coordinate 1,949 downwards.
CGCAGTTTTCTCGGAACCCGAGGGCAGGGCATCGGCCTGCGTTTGGGGGTCCGTAAAACCGGCTGCTCCGGCTTCGCGTATGTCATCAATTACGCCGACGAAACCACCCCGGCCGATATCGTGTTTGAAGATCAAGGCGTCAAGGTGTTCGTCGACCGCGACAGCCTTCCGTACATCGACGGCACCGAAGTCGACTTCGTGAAGCAGGGCCTCAACGAGGCCTTCAAGTTCCGCAACCCCAACATCAAGGGCGAATGTGGTTGCGGAGAAAGCTTCAACGTCTAAAAAACCCTTCCAGACCAGTCACTTGCGCGCGCTCTCGCGTTGCCGACAGGGGTCCGTCGCGAGTAAACTACGCGATTGCCCGTTTCCCTTTCACTTTTACAAGGAACTGTCCCATGGCGCTGGAGCGCACTTTTTCGATCGTTAAGCCAGACGGCGTAGCCCGTAACCTCATCGGCGAGGTCTATCGCCGCTTCGAGCAGGCGGGGCTGCGCGTTGTCGCCGCCCGCATGGTTCACCTCTCTCAGGCTGAGGCCGAGGGTTTCTACGCGGTGCACCGTGAGCGTCCGTTCTTCAAGGACCTGGTCAAGTACATGACCTCGGGTCCGGTCATGCTGCAGGTGCTCGAAGGCGAGAATGCCATCGCCAAGAACCGCGAGATCATGGGCGCCACCGACCCCAAGAAGGCCGCGCCGGGCACGATCCGGGCCGATCTCGCCCAGAGCATCGAAGCGAATACGGTCCACGGATCTGACGGTCCCGAGACTGCCGCGCAAGAGATCGCATACTTCTTCCGCGGTATCGAGATCTGCCCGCGCGCCTAATTGCCATGACCGAAGCCGCCGCAGTACGAACCAACCTCCTCGGGCTCGAAAAGCCCGAGCTCGAGGCGTTCGTCACTGCGCTCGGCAACAAGCCGTTCCGGGCGCGGCAGTTGATGAGCTGGCTCTACAAGCGAGGCGAGGGTGACTTCGCTGCGATGAGCGATCTGGCTCGCGATTTTCGTGCGCAGCTCGCCGAGGTGGCCGAAGTTCGTACGCCCGAGATCGTCTCGCGTCACGATTCGGCCGACGGGACACGCAAGTGGCTGCTGCGTGCCGACAGCACCCAAGCGTTCGAGATGGTGTTCATTCCGGAAGTCGACCGCGGCACGCTGTGCATCTCCTCTCAAGTCGGCTGTGCCCTCGACTGCTCTTTTTGTTCGACGGCGCAGCAGGGCTTCAATCGCAACCTCACGACCGCTGAAATCGTCGGTCAAGTGTGGCTTGCGAACAAAGAACTGGGATTCGAGCCGGGCGGTGAGCGTCGCATCACCAATGTCGTATTCATGGGGATGGGTGAGCCACTCGCCAATTTTCGTAACGTCGTGCCGGCGATCCGCATCCTGCTCGATGATCTCGGCTTCGATATTTCGCGTCGACGCGTGACGCTGTCGACCTCCGGCATCGTGCCGCTCATGTACAAGCTTGCCGAAGAAGTGAACTGCGCGCTCGCCGTGTCGCTGCATGCGCCCGATGACGCGCTGCGCAACGAGCTCGTGCCGATCAATCGTAAGCATCCGATCGCCGAACTGCTCGATGCCTGCTGGCACTACATCGACGAGCAGAACGGCCGTAGTGTCACGTTCGAGTACGTCATGCTCGATGGGGTCAACGATCAGCTCGAACATGCGCGAGCGCTCGCGCGGCTCCTCAAAGGAAAGCCCGCGAAACTCAACCTCATTCCGTTCAATCCGTTCCCCGGCACCGATTACCGCCGCTCACCCATGCCGGTCATCACGCGTTTTCGTGACGAGCTGATTCAGCGCGGGGTGCTCGCGACGATCCGCCGTACCCGCGGCGACGATATCGACGCGGCGTGTGGCCAGCTCGCGGGTCGCGTCAACGACCGAACCCGCATTCGACTCGGCGAGAAGCTTGCGGGAGCGCTGGCGTCATGAGTCAGGA
>JBMTZJ010000208.1:0-2044 GCA_049455515.1 Steroidobacteraceae bacterium | reverse complement strand
ACGGCCGCGGCGATGGCCCCGGCCTCGCACGCGCCCGCTCGAAAGGCGCCGAGCGCGAGCAAGCCACGCCACCCGATCTCGATACCGCCTCCGGTCGAAGGAGATGCCAAGGTGCTGAGATACGGCTCATCGAGCGCTCTCTGCAATAAGCGCGTGTTGAGCGCATGGACGGACGCAGGATCTGTGGACGTCGGAGAGCCCTTAGGCTGCACCGACTCGGATAATCCCCCCTTGCGATCGCGGATCCAAACATCGCGACGAAATCCGGAGGCCTCCGTCGACGCTGAACTCCCTTTCACCTGTGCGACGTACCGGAAACTTAGGGGCTCGAACGTTTCCGCAATATCGCCCTCATCGAACAAGGCCCAGTCTCGATTGAAATACTCGTGTGCGAGATAGCTCTTGGCCTTGCCACGAATTTTTCTGAGATGTTTTTCAAAAGTCGGATCGTCCCGCGCTGGAGGGAGATCGCGAGCGACCGCCTGTTGCGCAGCGATGAGAGCCGCCTCGATACGTTCGGTGAGCGGTCGTCCGGCCAGCGCAGGGCGAGCCGCCTCGGATACGAGGAAATCACGCAACGGCAATACGGATGCCCAGCCTTGGCGCGTGTTGTAGGAGAGGTACAGCACGCCGCCCGGCCTGAGCTTTCGATCGATAAAATCTTTGATGACGCGGCGATTATCCTCGGAGATCCAACTCCAGACGCCATGCATCGCGATGAAATCGAAATTCGGTAGATCGTCCCTCGCGCAAAAGTCGACGAATGTCTGATCAAAGATCTCGGGGCGTCCGGGCAAATCGCGGGTCAATTCCCGTACTTCGTCGACGTGCGCGGGAAGCAAATCGTTTCCCCACCACTCGGCGTCCCCCGCTATCGCGTGGATCGCGAGACTCAAGCCCCGACCAAAACCCAATTCGCAGGCACGATGTATGGAGACGGCCCCAAACCCCGCCGCGGTTAGCGTTTCATTGATCCGACGGGGGTTAAGCTCGGGGTAGTAACCGAGCGTGTACGGCAGCTCGGTCACATAACCCTCCGCTCGATCACCCACTCGAGGCGTCACTCGGGTATCCGCATCCACGCGATACGGTCGCCCGCGAAGGTGCCGAGATAGAGTCGATCGTCGAAGGGTAGCGCGACGGTCACGGCACCGATCGGAGGTCCAGACCGATCGAGCAGAACGCGTGTCGCCATGGTGTCCGGATCGACCTCGACGACTTGAAATCGAAAGCCGCAATTTCCTCGCTCGATACCGAGGCACTTCAGAAGATCGAACGTACCCGCGTGATGAGAGGCCACGAGTAGACGTCCGTTATCGGACCACGTGACATTATCCGGACCCATCACGGCCGCCTCAGCGACGCGCTCACCGGTCGTCGTATCCACTTTGATCACGGCGTTTTCGAAGTACCCGTTGAGGTAGAGGTATCTTCCGTCGGACGACGACTCGATCCCGTTGGCGTAGGCGACGTCACTACCGGCCATTCGCGAATAGCCCTTGCCGGAGCGCCACTCCCAGGCCAGTCCCGGGCGATGCGTGCCGTAACGCATACGCAATCCGGACACGATGACGTTCTCAGTGCGTCGAAAGCTGTCGGAGACCCTGAATCCGCCATCCGCAAGCACCACCACGTCGTTGGTGGTGGAATCGGGCGGTGCGAGTACGCAGCCCCGCGGTTCGATCACCACTTCCCGACCATCATCGAACATTTCAAAGATTTCGATGGACTCGCGAGCGCCGTGGTTGACGACGTAGAGCACGTGGCGACCATCTTCGAGACGTCGGGCATTGATACCGTGCGGCGCAAAGCGTTGTGCGCCAAGCGCAGGACACGACGGATCGCCGAGCGGCGCAGCGTCTGCGGCAACGGAAATCGGCAGCGTGGGGGCAGATGAACGCGGCCACAGCACTCGGATGTCACCGAGCCGACCCTCGGCATCCGGCAGATAGGCTACGAGTCGACCGCCGCGCGACTCGAGGCTGCCCTGCCCCATCTCGCTGACGATGAGCGCGGTTCCCTTTGGGCTCTTGGCAAAATCTTC
>JBMTZJ010000207.1:0-2068 GCA_049455515.1 Steroidobacteraceae bacterium | reverse complement strand
ACCGGACGAGCGGTGCAAAAGGCGACCACGGCATCGGTGCGTCGCAAAATCACGTTCACCGCCTGCTTGATGACGGGACCGCGCGGCCCGGAGCCCAAGCCCTTGCCGTGGATCACCCTCACACAACGACACTGTCTCGCAATGGTGCGGGCGAGAAAATCGCGCATCGCAGCCTTGGCCTCCGGAACCGTAAGACCGTGCAAGTCGAGCTCCGACTCGACGCGGTAATACCCGCGCCGCAGTCGGCGCATCACGGCATCCTGAATGCCCGAGCGCCGGTAGGTGAGCTCCTCGCCGAATTCGACCTCGAGGTCGATGGGGCTGAGCTGCAGACTGTCTTCGAGCACCTCGGCCTCACCGAGACGACGAAACTGCGCGCGGGGCTTGGGTTTGGGGCGGTTCGGGCGCACGCGCGGCGTGGCTCGGAGCGGTCGAGTTCCCTTCACCGCATCGCGAAACGCCCGAATGTCGTCCTCTGAGGGCTTGCGCATCCTGCTACCTCGGATTCCGGGGTTTCAGTATATTGTCTGCCTTCACAGGTCTCCAAGATACAGCTCGATGAAAATCCTCGTGAGCAACGACGATGGGTATCGGGCGCCGGGCATCATTGCTCTGCGTCGGGCACTCCAGGGTCTCGCTGATTTGACGGTCGTCGCCCCAGAGCGTAACCACAGCGGTGCCAGCAACGCGCTCACGCTCGAGCACCCGCTACGGGTGACCGAGTTCGAGCCGAACTGTCATTTTGTGACCGGCACGCCGACCGACTGCGTGCATCTCGCCATCTCCGGGCTCTTCGATTTCGAGCACGACATGGTCGTCTCGGGCATCAACAACGGCGAGAACTTGGGTGATGACGTGCTGTACTCGGGCACCGTTGCTGCGGCGATCGAGGGGCGTTTTCTTGGATTGCCGACGGTCGCGTTTTCTTTGCGCCGTCCCGAGCACGGCGAGATGGATTACTCGGCGGCGGCCAAAGTCGCGCGACTCATCGTGGAGCGACTCCTCACGCACCCGCTCGATCGCAACATGATCCTCAACGTCAATGTGCCGCATCGCCCGTTCGGCGAACTTCGCGGTTTTAAATCGACCCGACTCGGGCATCGTCATCGCGCCGAGCGTTCGGTCAAGAGCATGGATCCGCGCGGCCGTGAGGTGTACTGGGTGGGTATGGCAGGCGAGGGTCAGGACGATGGTGAGGGAACCGACTTCAATGCGGTCGCCGAAGGTTACGTCTCGGTGACGCCGCTGCAGGTCGATCTCACGCGTCATGCGTCGATCAATACCGTGAGCGATTGGTTGAAGGGAATCGGTTGATGGTCGATCCTCGGATCAACGGGATCGGCATGACCTCCGCGCGTACACGCGAGCGGCTGGTGCAACGACTAACGGAGCAGGGCCTCAAAAATCCGGCTGTCCTCGAGCGGATCCGCAACGTCCCTCGACATTTGTTCGTCGACGAAGCGCTCGCAAGTCGGGCGTATGAAGATACGGCTTTGCCGATCGGTTTCGGGCAGACGATCTCCCAACCCTACATCGTGGCGCGCATGACTGAGGCGCTGCTCGACGGCGGACCGCGCGCCAATGTGCTTGAGGTGGGCACGGGCTGTGGTTACCAAACGGCCGTGTTGTCGGGACTCGTGACTAAGTTGTGCACCATCGAGCGCATCGAGCCGCTGCTCGCGCGTGCCAAGTCGCGACTCAAAGAACTCGGCATCAAGAATGTGAAGTTCCGTCACGGCGATGGGTACGAAGGGTGGAAGTCTCACGCACCGTACGACGGCATCCTCGTCGCTGCCGCGCCGATGACCGTGCCCGAGGCACTGCTCAAGCAACTCGCTATCGGCGGACGTCTCGTCATGCCGGTGGGCGGCGAGGGCAAGCAGGAACTGCTGCGAATCACGCGGCGCGAGCAGGGTTACGAGAAAGAGAAGCTCGGGGCGGTGTCGTTTGTGCCGTTACAAGCGGGCGTGATTGCAGCCAGCTGATCGGCGATGGAGCGCCCCGCGTCCCGTTGGCCCCAAGAAGGGGACGCCAAAACCACGTCCGTGTGAGCGTGGCGCGCGCCATC
>JBMTZJ010000206.1:0-2090 GCA_049455515.1 Steroidobacteraceae bacterium | reverse complement strand
GCAGTCGTTACCGCTACCGCCCTCACCCGATTTTGCTTTGAAGGTTCTCTCGACTCGAAAATCCGCGAGCGTATTGATCCCGGGCGCCGCGCGCAGATACACGCTACCCCCGAGCCCTCCGTCGCCACCGTCAGGTCCGCCGAAAGGCACAAACTTTTCCCGACGGAAACTGAGGCAACCCCGGCCACCATTACCGGCCTGCACGCGGATTCGAGCCTCATCGACGAATTTCATGAACGCGTCCTCTGCAAAAGCCGCAAACAAAAACCCCGGCGCGCGGCCGGGGTTTCGAATGCGGAAGGCGTCTCGCCGTCAGTCGGCAACCACGCTCACGAACATTTTCTTCTCGGCGCCGCGACGCTTGAACTCGACCTTGCCATTGGCGAGGGCGAACAGCGTGTGATCGGTGCCGATGCCCACGTTGGCACCCGGGCGATACTGCGTACCACGCTGACGGATGATGATGTTGCCGGCAAGCACTTGCTCGCCGCCGAAGGCCTTCACGCCGAGTCGCTTGCTGTGGGACTCGCGACCGTTGCGGGTACTACCGCCTGCTTTTTTATGTGCCATGTGTCTGCTCCGAAATCAGCCGGCGTGAATGCCGGTGACCTTAACTTCTGTGAACTGCTGGCGATGGTTCTTCATGCGCAGGTAGTGCTTGCGGCGGCGGAACTTGACCACGCTCACCTTGTCACCCTGACCATGACGTTGCACCGTCGCCGAGACCGAGGCACCCGAGAGCATGGGCGCGCCCACCTTGACCGACTCCCCGGAGCCGACGAGCAGAACCTCGCCGAACTTCACTTCAGAGCCCGGCTCCACGGGAAGCTTCTCGATGCGGAGCACGCTGCCCGCTTCGACCCGATATTGCTTTCCGCCCGTGGCGATGACCGCGTACATGTAGAGACCTCCGGAAAAGGCCGCGCATTCTACTGAGCGACCGACGGTCGGTCAAACCCCTGCCCGACGACCTGTTTCCTTGGGTTTCAAGGACTTATGGCTTAGGAGCCCGGGTGGGCTACCATCCCGCCCCGTGAATACGCTGCTGGCCTCGGTCAAGGAGCTGGTTCGTCAGGATCTCTTGGCCGTCGATGCCGTGATCCGCGCCAGCATGAAAAGCTCAGTCGCCCTGGTCGATCAGGTCGCTGAACACATCATCTCCGGGGGCGGAAAACGCCTTCGACCGCTGATCGTTTTGCTCGCCGCCCGCGCGGGCGGCTACCGCGGCGCGAGCCATATCGATGCGGCGGCCTTCATAGAATTCATTCATACCGCGACGTTACTGCACGATGACGTCGTCGACGGATCTTCGCGGCGCAGAGGTCGGGCGACTGCGAACTCCGTGTATGGCAATCAGGCGAGCGTACTCGTCGGCGATTTCGTGTATTCGCGGGCGTTTCAAATGATGGCAGCGATCGGCTCGCAGCGCGTCATGGAAATCATGTCCCAGGCGACGAACGTCATCGCCGAGGGCGAAGTGCTGCAATTGATGAACGCGGGCGACCCCGACACCACGCAGCAACGCTACCTCGAGGTGATCTATCGCAAGACCGCGAAACTCTTCGAGGCCGGCGCCGAAGTGGCGGCCGTGATCGCCGGCGCGAGCCCGAGTCAGCAACGCGCCCTCGCCGACTTCGGTCGCCATCTAGGAACGGCCTATCAGCTGATCGATGACGTTCTCGATTACCAATCGAACCCGGCCGAGCTCGGCAAAAATCTGGGTGATGATCTCGCCGAGGGCAAGCCGACACTTCCCCTGATCCAGGCGTTGAAGAAGGCCTCAGATCCGGGGACCCGGTCCATCATCCGCGGGGCCATCGAAAATGGGGGTCTCGAGCAACTTGACGTGATCGTGGGCGCAATTGAATCGACCGGCGCTCTTGAGTACACTCGCGCCCTCGCTCAAGACGAGGCCGATCAGGCACTTACAGCCCTCCAAACGCTGCCCGAGTCGCCGTTCAAACAAGGTCTCGCATCGCTCGCACGGTTTGCCGTCGAACGCACTTCTTGAGTCCGGCCCCCGCGGGCCCGCCAGCATCGGGATGTAGCTCAGCCTGGTAGAGCACTACGTTCGGGACGTAGGAGTCGGA
>JBMTZJ010000205.1:0-2112 GCA_049455515.1 Steroidobacteraceae bacterium | reverse complement strand
AATAGGCCCCACTTGAACAGCAGGTCGGGCGGAACGAGTTCCATGATGCGGCGCACCATGGGCGTCCAGCCTTCGAATTCTTTGAGGAGCTCTTCGACCGTGGAGCGAATCGACCAGCCTTCCTCCGCCCATTCTTTTCGTTCGGCAAACGCCACGAAATTGAGCAACCGACCGCCACGGATGGGGTATCGATTGACGAGATGGCCGGGTCCCAAAAATATGCCGGATGGCGGCTGCAGAATCTCCGGCGGCACGAGCTCCATGGGAACGACGCCACGCCAGGCGATGTATCCGGTGTACTTCGGCTCGATGGGTCCGAAGATCTCGTGCCGCACAGCCGATCTCGAGCCATCGGCACCGATGAGCATATCGAAGCGTCGGCGGGTGCCATCGGTCAAATCGACCGTCACGCCCGAGCTATCTTGTGAAACCGTTCGACACCGACGATTGAGTTCGATCGCCTGCGGATCGTTCACACGTACCGCATCGGCCAACGTATCGTGCAAATCCGCGCGATGGATGAGGTAATAACGCTCACCGTATTTTTCGATCAATGCGCGACCGCGATTGATCCAATTGAGCGGGCGACCGTCCTTGTAGTGACGGACACACTGATCTTCGGGGTGATAGGACTTAGCACGCAGTTCGTCGGCGAGCCCGAGATGATTGAGCGCATGCGCAGCCGTCGGACTCAATGAGAGCCCTGCTCCGACCTCGGCGAGCACCGGGGCTTGTTCGAGCACGACGGGACGAAAGCCCACGCGCTGCAGCGCCAGCGCGGCAGACAGGCCGCCGATGCCACCACCTACGATGCCGATGTTGAGGTTCTTCACTAAACGTATTCAGCCTCAGCTTCAGACGTCATCAGAAGAACGGCAGATACCTCGTCCAGACTGCGGACAAGCGCGGCCACGCAGCGGTAAAATATGGCGTGTCCAGAAAAAACCCCAAGGTCGGATTCGTCAGCCTCGGCTGCCCCAAGGCACTGGTCGATTCGGAACGTATCCTCACCCAATTGCGGGCAGAGGGTTATGCGGTCGCGGCCGATTACGACTCTGCAGATCTCGTCGTCGTCAATACGTGTGGATTCATTGATTCGGCAATCGATGAGTCACTTGAGGCGATCGGTGAGGCGCTGGAACAAAACGGCAAGGTGATCGTCACGGGTTGCCTCGGTGCAAATCCGCAGCGGATTCTCGATCGCCATCCTCGTGTGCTCAAAGTGACGGGTCCTCACGCCTACGAGGACGTCCTGACCGCGGTGCACCAACACCTGCCGCCCAAGCATGATCCATTCGTTGATCTCGTTCCGCCGCAAGGTGTCCGACTGACGCCGAAGCATTACGCTTACCTCAAAATTTCAGAGGGCTGCAACAACACGTGCAGCTTCTGCATCATTCCCGACTTGCGCGGAAAACTCGCAAGTCGTCGCATCGACGATGTACTGCGAGAAGCCGAAAAGCTGGTGAACGCCGGCGTTCGAGAGCTACTCGTCATTTCCCAGGACACCAGCGCCTATGGCTCCGATCTGCGCTACGCCAAGGCCACCTGGCGGGGTACCGAGCACGAGACACGATTCCTCGATCTCGCACGCGGCCTCGGCAGCCTTGGCGCTTGGGTGCGGATGCACTACGTCTATCCGTACCCGCATGTCGATGCGGTCGTTGATCTCATGGCAGAAGGACAGATTCTTCCCTATCTCGACATTCCCTTTCAGCATGGCAGCCCGACCGTACTCAAGCGTATGAAGCGACCCGCGCATGCCGAGAACACCCTCGCACGTATCAAAAAATGGCGTACCCGTTGCCCCGATCTCACGCTACGCAGCTCATTCATCGTCGGGTTTCCCGGTGAAACCGAGGCTGAATTCGCCGAGCTGCTCACCTGGCTCGAAGATGCACAGCTCGATCGAGTGGGCGCGTTTAAATATTCGCCGGTCGAGGGCGCAAGGGCCAACGATGTCGCGGCGCATGTTGCGCCAGAGGTCCAAGAGGAGCGTCTCGCGCGCTTCATGGAAGTCGCTCAGCGCATCAGTGCCGCACGCCTCGCCGCACGAGTAGGTCGCGAAGAGCAGGTGCTCGTCGATGGGATCGAAGGCAACGTCGCCATTGC
>JBMTZJ010000204.1:0-2121 GCA_049455515.1 Steroidobacteraceae bacterium | reverse complement strand
TTCGCCACGAGCGGGCGAGCGATTTCCGCGAAGCGGGCGCGACCGTCCGCATGCGTGAGATCGACCTGAGCGGTGAGCTCCTGAACGAGATACTCGGATAACGGGAGCGCCTGATCGAGGCGGCCTTCGAACGCCTCTCGACCTTCTTCGCCCACCAAGGTATCGGGGTCGTGACCCTCGGGCAGGAACAAGAACTTCAGCTGCCGCCCCTCTCGAACTTCGGGCAGCGAGTTGTTGAGCGCACGCCATGCCGCCGCGCGACCGGCGCGATCGCCATCGAACGCGAAGACGACTTCACTCACGAGCCGGAACAGTCGCTTGAGGTGCTCCGGCGTCGTGGCCGTGCCGAGCGTGGCGACGGCGTAGTGGATGCCGGCCTGATGGAGTCGGACGACGTCCATGTACCCCTCGACGACCATGAGGCGATGGAGCGGCGCGCGGCTCTGCCGAACTTCGTACAGACCGTAGAGCTCTCGACCCTTGTGAAAGAGCACCGTCTCCGGCGAGTTCAGATACTTGGGTTCGCCCTGATCGATGATCCGTCCGCCGAAGGCGATCACGCGGCCCCGAGCGTCCCGAATGGGGAACATGATCCGGTCTCGGAACCGATCGTAATAACGTTCGCCGTCACGTCCGGTACCGCTTTCCCGCTCGATGATCAATCCGCAAGCTAGGAGCGCTTCTCGGCCTTTTGTATCTTTAGAGAAACGATCAAGGACTTCGTTCCACGAATTGGCTGAATATCCGATACTAAATCGCTGAATAATTTCGGCGCTGAGGCCGCGGTCCGACAGATATTTAGACGCCCGTGAATCGGCTTTGAGCTTGGTGCTCCAGTGCTTGGCGACCTCCGCCATGAGCCCCGCCAGATCCGCCTGATCTCGGCTGCGATCGTCATTTGGGCGCGCTTCCCGCGGGATCTCGACACCCAGTCGAGAGGCGAGCTCTTCGACAGCTTCGACGAAGCCGAGCCGGTCGTAATTCATCAAAAAGCCGAGCACCGTCCCGTGCGCCCCGCAGCCGAAGCAGTGATAGAACTGCTTGTCCGGACTGACCCAGAAGGAGGGGGTTTTCTCGTCGTGAAAGGGGCAGCAGGCGCGGAACTCTTTGCCCGCTTTTTTGAGCGGGACGCGAGCGCCAATGAGCTCGACGATGTCGGTGCGGCCGACGATATCGTCGATAAACGTTTGAGGAATTAGTCCGCCGCTGCGCCCGCTCATGGGCAAATAGTAAGCGGTCGGTTCAGCCGGCGCTGAGCTTTGCCTTGATGAGGGCGCTCACGACGCCCATATCCGCCTGGCCAGCAGCGCGGGTTTTGACGAGGCCCATCACCTTGCCCATATCCTTCACTGTCGCCGCGCCGGTCTCGGCAATTGCCGCGGCAACCAGCGCTTCGATCTCGCCCTGAGAAAGTTGAGCGGGCAGGTAAGCAGAAAGCTGCTTGGCTTCCGTCGCCTCTTTCTCAGCGAGATCGGTGCGACCGCCCGCCTCGAACTGGGCGATGGCCTCTTTACGCTGCTTGATCATCTTCTCGATGACCGAGAGGACTTGGGCATCGTCGAGCGTGATCCGCTCGTCGACTTCTCGCTGCTTGATGGCAGCTTGAAGCATACGAATGACGCCGAGACGCTCCTTTTCTGCGGAGCGCATCGCGTCTTTCATGTCTTGAGTGATGCGCTCTTTGAGCGACATCGGCCGTTATCGCGCGCGAGAGAGGCTGGTGCGCGGCGAGGAGCGCTTCTGATGGCGCTTCACGGCAGCAGCTTTCTTGCGCTTACGCTCCTGGGTCGGCTTCTCGTAAAATTCGCGGCGGCGAAGCTCGGTGAGGACACCGGCCTTCTCGCAGGCACGTTTGAAGCGACGCAGGGCAGCGTCGAAATACTCATTTTCTCGAACACGAACGCTCGGCATCTCGACCTCAACCCCTTGATAAATAAGGAATTCCTAAAGCGCCCTGCGGAAACAGGGGCGGGGATTCTAATGATCCGCGGAGCAAAAGGCAAAATCATCGGCCCCCATGCGTATTCTGGCTATCGAATCCTCCTGTGACGAATCCGCAGCGGCCGTTTTTGACGGAGACCGCGGCCTGCTCGCGCACGAGGTGTTTTCGCAGATCGATTT
>JBMTZJ010000203.1:0-2181 GCA_049455515.1 Steroidobacteraceae bacterium | reverse complement strand
GATCTCGGTGCCGATGAATGGTCCACGGGGACACCATGATCATTGCACCGCGTTTGACCTTATATCGACCGATCGTTGCGGGCTCGGCTGCAACGCGCGGCATGAACGGAATCGGTGGATACAGACGCAGACTCTCGCGAAAAACATTACGGACGAAAGTGAGCTTCCGCACGTGCTCTAGGGTCAAGGTGTCGTCACCGGCGACAGCACGCACCTCGGCACGAATGCGTTGCGCGAGTGCAGGCTGCATCGAAATAATGAGAAACGCCCAGGTGAGGGAACTTGCCGTGGTCTCGTGACCCGCGAGAAACATCACGCCGAGCTGATCGAGCAATTCCTTGCGGGTGAAGCCCTCGCCGGTCTCGAGATCGCGCGCCGCAATGATCTCTGCGGCAATATCGTCCCAAGCGAGCGGACTATCCGCCACGTGCGTGTCGACGAGATCGCTGAGATGTCGACGAATACGCTCACAAGCCTCGAGCACGCCGTTCTTTTGCGGAATGCTCGAGAATGGCTCATCGAAAATAAGGCGACGTAACTCCACCTGCGCACAGGTCCGCTCGAAAAACGTGAAGGCCTCGAAGACGTCGATCGCCGTCTGAGATTTCAGTGAGGTCGAAAACACCGTCCGACAGATGATGTCCGCTGTCAGATGACTCATGGCGAGATCGAGCGAGAAACGCTCGCCCGTCTCGCATGCCGCATCGAGTCTCGACTCGTAGTCCTCGACTGCGGCGCTCATCGACGCGAACGCCTTACCGAGTCGCATATGCGAAAACGACGGCTCAATCATCTTGCGCTGTCGACGCCATACCGAGCCGTGCGAAACGAAGATCGAATTTCCGACGAGCGGCTCCAGAGCGCCGACCATCAGATCGCTCTTCGGGAAGACATCGAGCGGATCGGTCATGACCTCGCGCAGCATCTCGGGATCATTGACGATCAGAATCGATCGACGTGAGTACCCCAGCCAACCGGCATCGACGCGGTACGCTTTCGCCGGCAATAAACTGAGCAAATCGCCGTCACCCCGGATCGCCACGCGTAACAGCGCGGCGATCGCGGCAAGGGACGTCGGACGAGGCGGCTCGTACATGCCGCCACCCTAACGCCAGGATCGGCCTCTGGCAAAGAGACCTCACCGTAACGACCACGACAATGAACGGATCAGCCCGGTATTTTGACAAGCCCGCGGTGACGGGCGCAGCATCCGGCTCATGCAAGCTTCTGGGTTGTCGGAGATCGTGCTCGTCTTCGAGAGTTTCGTCGTGCTGCACATCCTGGCGGGCAGCCTCGGACTCGTCTCCTTCTGGATTCCCGTCACGAGCCGCAAGGGCAGCCTGATGCACCGCCAGTGGGGACGGATATTTACCTGGAGCATGCTGGTCACCGGAACGGCGGCCATCGGCATCAGCATCACCACCTTGGTCGATCCGCTCAACACCCATCCGCATCTGCAAGATGCCGAGTGGATACGCGGAATATTTGGTTGGATGATGCTGGGTCTCGCCATCCTCACGCTCAATCTCGCCTGGTACGGCCACTCCTGTCTCACCAATAAAACCGATCACCGACGTAACCTTGAGTGGCGCAACATGACGTTGCAGATCCTACTGTTCGTCGCGTCGATCAACTGTGCATGGCAAGCGCTACGAATCGGCCAACCGATCATGCTCGGGATGCCGGCGATCGGCCTCGCGACCGTTGCCTCCAACCTCGCCTTCATGCTCAAGCGGGAGCCTGCATCGATCGACTGGCTCAAAGAACACATCAAGGCACTCGTCGGTGCGGGTATCTCCGTGTACACCGCGTTCTTCGCCTTCGGCGCCGTGCGCACGATTCCGACACTCGCCCTTCACCCGGGACTGTGGTCGATTCCCCTCCTCGTAGGTCTCGCGCTCATCATCTATTACCGACTTCAGGTCGAGCGCCAAGCTAAAGCAATGACGGCTCGCCCTTCGGGCAGCTGATCAAAGATTTTGATGCACCACGAGAGACATCACGTCGCGATCGTCGGCGCGGGCATGGGCGGGCTTGCTGCAGCCGCTGACCTCGCACATCGCGGGTTCCGTGTCAGCGTATTCGAAAAAGCTGCTGCCCCGGGCGGCAAGATGCGCGAGGTTCGTGTGGGCGATGCCGCGATCGACGCCGGTCCCACCGTCTTCACGATGAACTGGGTTT
>JBMTZJ010000202.1:0-2192 GCA_049455515.1 Steroidobacteraceae bacterium | reverse complement strand
CTACTTCGAGGCCGGCTCGGATATCGTCGAGACCAACACTTTCAACTCGACCACGATCGCCCAAGCCGATTACGGCATGGAGGCGCTGGTCCCGGAGCTCAACTACCGCGCGGCGCGGCTCGCACGTGAGGTCGCCGATGAGGTGAGTGCGCGGGTGGGGCTGCCCAAGTTTGTCGCTGGCGCGCTCGGGCCGACCAACCGTACAGCGTCCCTGTCGCCCGATGTGAACGACCCCGGCCTGCGTCACGTTAATTTCGAGCAACTCGTCGCGGCCTACGCCGAGGCGACCCGTCAGCTTGTGCTGGGCGGCGTCGATCTCATCTTGATCGAGACAGTGTTCGATACCCTGAATGCGAAGGCTGCGCTGTTCGCAGTGCGCGAGGTACTCGAGGAATTGGCTCTCGATCTGCCCGTGATCGTCTCGGGGACGATCACCGACGCCTCCGGTCGTACGCTTTCCGGTCAGACGACCGAGGCGTTTTGGAACTCGGTGCGACACGGCGAGCTGTTTGCGATCGGTCTCAACTGTGCACTCGGCGCGAAGGACATGCGGCCCTACGTCGCGGAGCTCGCGAGGATCTCGGACCGTTACGTCTGCGCTTATCCCAACGCGGGTCTTCCCAATGCGTTCGGCGAGTA
This sequence comes from Steroidobacteraceae bacterium, assembly GCA_049455515.1. GTDB lineage: Bacteria > Pseudomonadota > Gammaproteobacteria > Steroidobacterales > Steroidobacteraceae > UBA964. The sequence goes on along the minus strand of JBMTZJ010000202.1, from coordinate 1,553 downwards.
CGATGAAACTCCAGCGGAGACGGCGGCCATCCTGGCGGAGTTTGCGGCTTCGGGTCTGCTCAACATCGTCGGTGGATGTTGCGGAACGACACCCGAGCACATCCGGTTGATCGCCGAAGCCGTACGCACTGCGCCGGTACGACCGCGCGCCTCGCCGCCTATCGAGTGTCGGTTGTCCGGCCTCGAGCCGCTGAACATTGGTACCGCGACGCTGTTCGTCAACGCGGGTGAGCGTACCAACGTCACCGGATCGGCGAAGTTTCGCAAGCTGATCGAGGCGGGTGATTACAGTGCGGCATTGGATGTCGCCCGGCAGCAAGTGGCCGCCGGTGCGCAGCTGATCGACGTCAACATGGACGAGGGCATGCTCGATTCGGAGGCGGCAATGGTGCGCTTCCTCAATCTCATCGCCGCAGAGCCTGACATCGCTCGAGTACCGGTGATGATCGACTCTTCGAAATGGTCGGTGATCGAGGCGGGCCTGCGGTGTGTGCAGGGTAAGTCCATCGTCAATTCGATCAGTCTGAAAGAAGGCGAAGACGCCTTCATCGCTCAGGCGCGCAAGGTGCGCGCCTATGGGGCTGCCGTGGTGGTGATGGCCTTCGATGAGTCGGGGCAGGCGGATAGCATCGCGCGTAAGGTCTCGATCTGTGAGCGCTCGTACCGCATTCTGACCGAGCGGGTCGGCTTCCCTCCCGAGGACATCATCTTCGATCCGAATATCTTCGCAGTCGCGACCGGTATCGAAGAGCACGCCAATTACGGGGTCGACTTCATTGAGGCGACCCGCCAGATCAAGCAGCGTCTACCGCATGCGATGGTCAGTGGTGGCGTCAGCAACGTCTCGTTTTCCTTCCGCGGAAACGACCCGGTCCGTGAGGCCATGCACAGCGTGTTCCTCTATCACGCGATCCGTGCCGGCATGGATATGGGGATCGTGAACGCCGGGCAGCTCGCGATCTACGCCGACATTCCCGCCGATCTACGCGATGCCGTTGAGGATGTGATTCTCAACCGACGCGCCGACGCGACCGAGCGACTGTTGGCGCTGGCCGGGCGTTTCAAGGGCGAGGGCGGGGCGCGTCGCGAGGCCGATCTCGAATGGCGCAACTTACCGGTCGCAAAACGTCTCGAGCATGCTCTGGTAAAGGGCCTCGATGAATTTGTCGTCGCCGACACCGAAGAGGCGCGTCTCGCCGCTGCGCGTCCCATCGAGGTCATCGAGGGGCCCCTCATGGATGGCATGAACGTCGTCGGCGATCTGTTCGGCGCGGGCAAGATGTTCCTGCCTCAGGTGGTCAAGAGCGCCCGTGTGATGAAAAAGGCGGTGGCGCATCTCGTTCCGTTCATCGAGCATGAAAAAAGTGGTGCGGCTCGCAGCAACGGCAAAATTGTGCTCGCTACCGTCAAGGGTGATGTGCACGATATCGGCAAAAATATCGTCGGCGTCGTGTTGCAGTGCAACAACTTCGAGGTCATCGACCTCGGTGTGATGGTTCCTGCCGAGCGGATACTCGAGGTAGCCCGTCGCGAGAATGCGGCCCTCATCGGCC
>JBMTZJ010000201.1:0-2202 GCA_049455515.1 Steroidobacteraceae bacterium | reverse complement strand
TTGCAGCAGCAGTTCTTTACGACGACATCCACGAACTTCGTGAACGGCGTGCCGTTTGATGTCACTACGTTCCCGGCGACCGCCCCGGTCGCTGCGGCACTCGGTGCGAAGCCGCTCGACTCCGAAGACTCCACCAACGTGTCGGTCGGCGTCGTGTTCCAGCTGGGCGATGGCGCGAGCCTCACCCTCGATGCGTACAAGATCGATCTCGAGAATCGCATCGTACTTTCGGAAAACCTCGGAACCGGAACGGGCGCAGCGGATGTAGCTGTGCAGAACTTCCTGCGTAACCAAGGTTTCCCGGGCGCTGCAGGCCGATTCTTCATTAACGGTGTTGACACGACGACCGAGGGCCTCGACGTGGTGTTCAACTACCCGATCAAACTCGAGTCGGGTGGCCGCCTCGACATCACGGCGACGGCAAACTTTAACGAGACGAGAGTCTCCAAGGTTCCGACGACGGCGCAGCTTGCAGCCTTGAGTCCGTCGCCGACGCTGTTTGCTCGAAGCAATCTGCTTACCTTCGAGAAGGGCACGCCGAAAGACAAGTTTGCGTTTTCGGCGTCGTGGACTGAGGGTAGCTTTGGTCTGACCGCGCGTGCGACGCGTTATGGCGATGTTCTGAGCCCGGGAACTGCTCCTTCTGGCGACCGCCTGCTCACCGCGAAGACGCTGGTCGATCTCGAAGCCCGCTACACCGTCAGTGAGCGCATCAAGCTCGCCGTCGGTGCGGACAACGTGTTCGATGAGTACCCTGATCCGAACCCGCCGAGCCTCAATACGACCGGTGCGACGTCGTTCTCGAACCTCTCGCCCTTCGGTCGCTCGGGCCGCTTCGTCTACGGTCGCGTGACGTTCGGCTTCTGATCCTTTGACCTTCATTGAGGTCGCACCCGAGGTCGTGCTGTTGCACGGCTTCGCGGTGCCGACCGAAGATCTAGACGCGGCGGTCGAGGACATCTCGGCCGCCGCTTCGTTTAGGCACCTCAAAACCCCGGGTGGCCGATCGATGTCCGCTGCGATGACGAGTTGCGGCGCTTGCGGTTGGTATAGCGATGCTCGGGGTTATCGCTACGAGCGAGTTGATCCTTTGACGGGTAAATCCTGGCCAGCAATGCCGGATCGTTTCCTGCGGCTCGCGACTGAGGCGTCGATCGCAGCGGGCTTCGGGCCCTTCGAGCCCGATACGTGTCTCATCAATCGTTATGCTCCAACCGCTCAGATGGGCGCACATCGCGATGCAGACGAGCGAGATTTCTCGCAACCGATCGTGAGCGTCACGCTGGGTACGCCTGCCACTTTTCTTTGGTATGGCATAGCGCGCCGCGGATCGCCTAAGAAAGTCCGCTTATTGCCCGGAGACGTGCTCGTCTGGGGCGGCGCTGCACGTCAGGGTTATCACGCCGTTCAAAAGCCAGAAGGCGGCATCCGCATCAACCTGACTTTTCGAAAAGCGCTGTAGCTTATACGGCGCTCCAACGCCACGAGGCTTGGCGCTCAGGCGATACCTCGGCTTTACACCAGTACTCGCTCGATACCGCCCGCATTGGCCTGTTCGACGTACTCGCGCATCCAGTTTTCGCCGAGCACGTGCTTGGCGATCTCGACGACGATGTAGTCGGCATCAAGTGCGGTCTCGTCTTCGTATCGCTTGAGTCCTTGCAGACAGGACGGACACGAGGTGAGTACTTTGACTTCGCCCGTGAAACCGTCCGCGCGCGCAGCGCGCATGCCTTTCTGCATTTCTTCGGCTTTGCGGAAACGAACCTGTGTCGAGACGTCAGGACGCGAGACCGCGAACGTGCCCGATTCACCGCAACATCGATCGTTTTTGGCGACCCGGCCGTTCGCGTCGGAGTTCACGAGCTGATTGACGACCTTGAGGGGTTCATAGGTCTTCATCGGCGAGTGGCACGGATCGTGATAAAGATAGCGGACACCCGTCACGCCCTCGATCCGTACGCTCTTCTCCATGAGATATTCATGGATGTCGACGATGCGGCAGCCCGGGAAGATCTTGTCGAATTCGTAGCCTTGTAGCTGGTCGAAGCAGGTGCCGCAGCTAACGACGACGGTTTTGATATCAAGATAGTTGAGCGTATTGGCAACGCGATGGAAGAGCACCCGGTTATCGGTGATCATCTTCTCGGCTTTGTCGAAGTCGCCCGAGCCGCGTTGTGGATAGCCACAGCAGAGATAGCC
>JBMTZJ010000200.1:0-2202 GCA_049455515.1 Steroidobacteraceae bacterium | reverse complement strand
ACGGTCGAGGTATCGGCAAAGATTTCGCGTGATGGCAGTGCCACGCCGAGAAGCGGAGATCTGATCGGCAGCACCCGATACATCGTTGGCCGCGACTTCAAGAAAGCGGTCGTCATCGACGGCTCGACGCCGTGAACGAGACCCTTGCCCGGGCTCCGCTGCGCCTGAGGTGGCTCGTTGCGCCCGGTGAGGGGCGTGCGCTCTTCGCGGCAGCCGGTGCGTACTTCTTGCTGCTCGGCGGCTACTACATGCTGCGTAGTCTCCGCGAAGCGTTTGCGCTCGAGGTCGGCCGATCACAAATCGCCAACCTCTTTTACGTGACCTTCTTCGTGATGATGGCGATTCTGCCTCTCTATTGGTTCGTCGTCGCCCGTTTGCCGAGGCGATGGTTGTTTCCTGCCATTTACGCGTTCGTGGTCGCGCTGTTTTCGGCGTTGGCGATCGGGATGGCGGCGAATCCCGGCAACAAGTGGCTGCCCGCAGCGTATTTCGTAGCCGTGACGTCGCTCAACCTGTTTATCGTTTCGGTGTTTTGGAGTGTGATGGTCGACGCGTGGCGTTCGGCCTCCGCCAAGCGCCTCTTCGGTTACATCGCGGCAGGCGGCAGCGCCGGGGCGATCGCAGGTCCTGCGTTCAATGCGTTATTCGTCGAGCGACTCGGCCCGACGATCACCATCCTCGTTGCGTGCGCGATGATTTTGCTCGCGACCGTCTTGGGTCGGCGCGCGCAATTTTTGGAAGTCCGCAGCGAGGGCGCGGAGATCGATCCCAACGCGCGTCTCGCGCTTCCGGTCGGAGGGCGCGCAATCGACGATCTCAAAAGGCTCGCCACCTCTCCGTACTTGATCGCAATCGCCGGCTTGATCGTCGGCGGTCAAATCTTGGGCGGCTTCATGTACCAGGAACAGGCCGAATACGTCGAGGCCGCGTATACGACCTTGACCGAGCGCGCAGCGCTCTTTGCCCGCATCGACCTCGCGGTGAGCGTCTTGGCGCTCTTTTTTCAGACGGTCGTCGTGGGTTGGGTAGCCTCACGCGGCGGGTTACGCGCCGCGCTCGGACTCGTTCCCGTGATCCTCATCGGCTCGTTGGTGTTACTTGCACTGATGCCGGTCGGGCTCGTGCTGATCGTCACCCAAGTCGTTCGGCGCGCCGTCGACTACGGGCTGTTCAAGCCCTCGCGTGAAATGCTGTTCACCATTCTCAATCCCGAAAGCAAGTTCAAGAGTAAAAGTCTGATCGACACCCTGCTTCAACGAGGAGGTGACAGCGTCAGCCAGCTGACCTATCCCTTGGTCGCAGGGCTCGGCCTTGCTGGCGTCTCCTGGGTACTGGCGGGCGTGAGTGCGGTGATGCTTGCTGTTGCGCTATGGCTCGGAACCGTATTCGCGCGCACTGAGAGTCGAGCGACCGATCAATGACGACGGAGGCCTCGCGATTACCCGTCGCGCGCCGCGACGGTCAGGGTCGTCTGCGTGTCGACACGTCTGCGCTGCTCAAGATCGCAGCGCCGCTCATGGTGACGAATGCCATTCAGGCCGTCCTCAACCTGACGGACACCTGGTTCATCGGCCGCCTCTCGACCGACGCCGTGGCGGCGATGGGGGCCATTTATTGGTTGATGTCCTTCGCGATTCTGGTTCTCGGCGGGGTGGGGCTTGCCACCCAATCTTTCGTCTCCCAGGCCGATGGCGCGGGTCGCAGAGCACGGGCGTCTCAATGCCTTTGGAACACCATGTGGGCGTCCCTGGCGGCGTTACCGCTTTTTTTGATCGCCGCTTGGGCGGGTCGCCCGATTCTCTCGGTCTTCAACCTACACGAGAGCATCCGCGTCTTGGCGCTTGATTATTGGGAGCCGCGCTTGGCCGGGGCGTTCCTCGGTGCGATGACCTGGGGCTTAGTGAGTTTCTTCAATGGGATCGGTGCAACGCGACTCACCTTCATCGTCGCCGTCGTCACCACGATCGCGAACGTACCCGCGAATCAGTTTTTCATGTTCGAGCTCGAAATGGGCATGGCCGGCGCGGCCTGGGGAACGAACGTCGCGCAGTTCATCGGGTTGCTCGCGGGCATGCTCTTTCTGCTGCGGGGCGATCTCGCGCGACGCTACAAGACCTTGGCGACGTGGCGACCGCGTCTCGCCATGATTCGTCGACAACTCGCGGTGGGGTTACCCGTCGGCGTGATGTACGGCGCGGACGT
>JBMTZJ010000199.1:0-2205 GCA_049455515.1 Steroidobacteraceae bacterium | reverse complement strand
TCGCGGTGCGCGCATTGATCGGGCAATTACGCGACATCGACGCTTCGCGGCTTCCGGTGCTCGATATTCGCAATCGACTCCTTTCGCTACACGAGCGCTTGGCACGATGTGCGCCTCATCGTGCGCAGCGTTATCAAGCGGAAGTCGACGGCTGTGTCGATCGGATGATGGCGATTTCAAGTGGGTGTAGCGTGTTGGTGCACGGCGATCTCACACCGGAGAACGTCATCGTTCGCGACAATGGTTCCTTGTGCCTGATCGACTGGGAGTACGCGCACGGCGGACATGGCGATGAGGATCTGGCCGGGCTCGCCCTCGAGATCCGCGGGCTCGATGATTGGAGTCTCGCGCCTGCCGAGTTCGACGCGCGCGTCCGAGCCAGACGATTGCTCGACGGGCTTTGGCGAGAACTCGCGGCGGTGCTGGCGGGGTAGCGGCCATTGACGGCGCCCGGTGGTCGATGCGGGTGGCATCGGCTGCTCGACCCGGGCAAACTATGCGTATGCCTACCCTCAAAGTCATCGATCGCGACGGTCGCGAACACGACGTGCCGGCCCGTTCCGGCGTCAAAATCATGGAAACGCTCCGGGAGCTCGATTACGGTATCGCCGCCATCTGCGGCGGGATGTGCTCCTGTGCCACGTGCCACGTGTATGTCGACTCGGCGTGGTCCGCCAAGATTCCGGCGCCCATGTCCGACGAGCGCGAGCTATTGCAGGAGCTGGCTCACGTCAAAGACGGCTCACGTTTGTCTTGTCAGATCGATATGACCGATGAGCTCGACGGTCTGCGGGTGACGATCGCGCCCGACGAGTGATCGATCGACACCGCACGCGTAATCGCGTGAGGTCAGCCCGCTTCGGAGGGGACAATGGATTGGTTCGTGGTGTTTCTGATCGCCGGTGCCGCGATTGCGATTTGGCGTATCGTCTATAACGTCCGTAATGTCTCCAAGTCCCGCGAGGACGATTGGGATGCGCGGATGATCGAGCGTCTTCGGCGTAGTGGAGTCGACCCATTCAAGCCGGTCGACGTCGATTTTTTCGTTGCCGTCCCCTCCAAAGATCAGGCCGAAAGCATTGCGTCTCGTCTTCGTGCCGAGGGTTTCGAGACGGATGTCCGCGAGCTGCGAGACAGCGTCGATCAACCGTGGAGCGTGCATGCGCTCAAAAATATGTCGCTGAACGTTCACGGCGTACGCGAGGTCTCGACGAGACTGCGTCAATTGGCCGAGGAGGCGGGTGGTCGGTACGACGGCTGGGCACCGGGTCCCGGCAAGCCCATCAGCTGATCAGTCTTTGACGCGCGCGTCGCGTTGCTTCAGCGTTTTTCGGTTTGGCGCTTGACGGCGTCCGCAGCGGCCTTAATGGCCTCGGCGTCTCCGAGGTACCGGCTGCCTTTGGGTTTGAGCGTGTCGTCGAGGTCGTAGAGCAGCGGAACGCCCGTCGGGATGTTGAGTTCGACGATGTCGCTTTCGGGTACGTTGTCGAGCATTTTCACCATCGCCCGCAGGCTGTTGCCATGCGCCGCGACGAGCACGTTGCGACCCGCACGCAACTCTGGCGCGATACGCGCCTCCCAAAAGGGCTGCACTCGAGCGAGCGTGTCTTTCAAAGATTCCGTGGCGGGCAATAAAGACGGATCGATCCCTGCGTAACGCGCATCGAAGCGCGGATGTCGCGGATCACTCGTCTCGAGCGCCGGCGGCGGGATGTCGTAGCTGCGACGCCAGATCTTGACCTGCGCCTCGCCGTGACGAGCGACCGTCTCGGATTTATTGAGACCTTGGAGAGCGCCGTAATGACGTTCGTTGAGGCGCCAGGACCGTTCGACGGGGATCCACATGCGATCCATTTCATCGAGCATGATGCACAGCGTGCGGATGGCTCGCTTGAGCATGGACGTGAAAGCGATATCGACCGCAATGCCCTCGCGCAGTAACTCGCGTCCGGCCGTCGCGGCCTCGATACGGCCTTGCGGCGACAGGTCGACGTCGTGCCATCCCGTGAAGAGATTCTCGACGTTCCAGATGCTTTGGCCATGGCGGACGAGGACGAGTTTTCCGGGCACGATGCGCTCCTCAAAATCGGGCCGCGAATCCTAGCACGCAGCGGGCAATCGGATGCGAACCCGCAGGCCCTGCGGCACAGCGATTTCGGCGGTGATTCGTCCGCCGTGCGCCTCGAAGACGCGGCGTGCGATCGC
>JBMTZJ010000198.1:0-2227 GCA_049455515.1 Steroidobacteraceae bacterium | reverse complement strand
CGTTTTTTGGACCCCGGGCAGCGGGAAAAAAATGACATACACGGCGCGCGAAATGACATACACGACGACCGGATCCGGGGCCGCGAACCACGCGCCACGGCCCCGGATCGGCGAGCTCGACCAGCAGCTCACGGCCCACGGATCGGCGAACTCGAGCGAGTACCTGGGCAAACTCGAGGCCCGGATCGGCGAGCTCGAGCGAGTACCTGGGCAAACTCATCGAGGCCCACGGGCCGCGCTCGAAGGCCGACGCGCAGCAGCTCACGCGCCACGGATCACGGATCACGGGCCGGGAGTGAATACCGCGAGCAGCGCAGCACGAACCACGGCCCACGGGCCGGGGCCAAGTACGACCGGGCCCGGAGATCGAGGCCGACAACGGGAGGCCGACGCGCCCGAGCTCGTCATCGAGCACCGAGAACCGAGGCCGGAGAATGAATACCCGACGCACAGAGAAGGCCGCAGAGACGCGACCGCGCCGGGAGCATGACGCACCCCTAGAAACGAAAACGGCCCCATTCGGGGCCGTCTCCGCGCTCGACATCGAGCTCGACTACTGAAACCCCGAGGCCTCCGCGTCGAAGTATTCGCCGATGCACTCAACCACCCAATCGGGATTTTTGTAGACGCGCTCACCTGTCGCGCCCGTTGGGTCATCCTCGATGGCAGAGAGTAACCGCGAGGCCTTCGATGGCGCGTCCTGCACCCATTGAGCGAGCGTCCCGCGCTCGTAAGAGTTACGCGCCGCCCGAGTGATTTTTAAAAGAGAGTCACCGCCCGAGCGCGAGGCCTTCGAGCTCGACCGCGAGCTCCGCACCGACCAGCTCGACCGCGAGCTCGTCAGCGAGTACGCATCGAGCTCGTCATCGTCGAGGCCGTAGCCGTAACCGCTCGACCAGATCGGCGAGCTCGAATAGGAGCGCGATGGGGCCGAGGCCACGCCGAAACGATGGGCCGACCATGCGTAGGTATTCGACAACCACGCCCCGGCATAGGTAACACCCGACTTCCGATTGATGATTGCGACCGTACCGTCCGCGCTCATCATGCCGAACTTGTTACCGCTTCCGATAAGATCACCGACGAACGAGAGCCACTCGTTATCGAGTAGTAACGACTCACGCGCCTCGATGACCGGGCCGATGACGTTGCGGATGAAATGCCAAGTGTCCGAGCGCGACTTGTCCCAATCGTTACCCGTCGAAAGAATCCCGTTATGGGCAAGATAGACGCGATCCGTTACCCGGTAGGGGTGGCAGTTGTCGAAGTTGATATCGCCGTGAGTCATCATCCGAGCGTGCCACACGCACTCGCGGCCCTCCGCATGGGCCCGATAGAAATCGACAAATTCGCGAGACGTTTTCGGCAGCACCTTATGAACGTGCAGCTTGCCGCCCTCCGAGAACATGACCCCGAGGCCGTCGCGATTCGCCGAGTGGACATCGACCAAAAACTCGTCAGAGAAACGAGTCGAGGCCGGCTGATGAACTAGTAAGCACATGATGAAAACCTCCGGGGCCGTTAGGCCGCTTCCGAGTGTTGAAATAGACCCGCCGTTCGCTCCGAGACGTACCGCCGCATCGTCGCCGTCTCGTCAGACATCGAGGCCGCGCAGAACGCCAAGAACGCCCGAGCATTGAGGCCCGAGGCCGTCGTACTCTCGCGAGCGCAGAATTCGAGCAGCGCGTGACAGAACTCCATCGCCGCGACCACGGCTTCGTACTTGAGCGACCCGCGAAAGATACGAAACTCGATGGTGTTCGCATTGGTGAGATTGACGGCCTCGTACCGATCCCCCGGCAGATGGGCCGTCTCGACGACCTTTTCGACGTACCGACAAAACCCCGTGTTATAGCGTCGAGCGATTGCGGTAATGAACGCATCGTTTCCCGGATCGTTCACGAACGTAACCGCCCGAGCGATGGTGAGATTCGACAGGCCCGTCCGCGATACATGAACGTGCAGCCCGCAAGTATTGGTGCGATGCGAACGAATCCCCGCGACCAGTTCGGGCCGACGCAAAAACGAGAACGCCTCACGCAAGGCCGGGAGACTCATGGGCTGCGAGATAATCTCGAAGCCATCAGCGAGCGACCCGTCCCGCTCGAAGAACATGCGATGACCGTATACGCCACCGTTGACGGCCTGATGGATTCCCGCCGCAATCGGCGTGCGATCCCGCACCCCTGTTCACTCGACTTCGAGCTCGACCCCTAGATGACGATTC
>JBMTZJ010000197.1:0-2243 GCA_049455515.1 Steroidobacteraceae bacterium | reverse complement strand
CTCACGCTCGTCATCGTCCCCTCGATGTTCTCGGTGGTCGACGATCTCGAACGCTGGCTGGCGCCGCGATTCGCGAAACTATTGACCTCCAGCGAGACGGAACGCGCGTAACGGAACGCGCGTGATGGATCTCAGCCTTGCCAAAGCAGGGCGAGACCGAGCGTGCTCGAAGCGATGAATACTGTCGCCAGAGCGCCGAGCGCGAGTGGCTGCCAGCCTTGGGCGATGAGTTTTCGGATGTCGGTCTCGAGACCGACGGCCGCCAAGGCGAGCGCCAGCAAGGCTTGGGCGATCGGTGCGGCGATCTGCTTGGCCTCGACGGGGACCCACCCGCTGCCGGCGAGCAACACCATCCCTAAAAATCCGAAGACGAACCAGGGCATCGGGGCGCGGCCCTGAACCTCGGTGGAACCGCTCGCCGAGCGTCGTGCGAGTTGACGTTGCGCCCAAAGGCCCATCCCGATGACGAGCGGTGCGAGCATCAACACGCGAGCGAGCTTGGCGACGGTCGCGAATTCACCGGCGGTGTCTCCACGGGCGAACCCGGCCGCAACGACCTGGGCCACCTCATGCACCGAGGCGCCGGTCCAAAGCCCGTAGCGGCGCGCGTCGAGCTCGAGCAGACCGCCGATGACGGGGTAGGCGAACATCGCGATCGTTCCGAACAGGGTGACGGTGGCGAGCGCGTAGGCAACGGCCTCCTCGTCGTCGCGTACGACCGTGTTGGCTGCGACGATGGCCGAGGCACCACAAATACCGGTGCCCGTGGCGATGAGCGTGGCGAGCCCGGGACGGACCCCGAGACGGGCTCCGAGCCATTGCGTCAGAAAGAACGTCCCGAGCAAGGCGAACGCGAGGATGGCGAGTCCGGCAACACCGATCCCCAAGATCTCGGCGAGCGTGACCTGCAGGCCGAGGAGCACGATCCCGGTGCGCAGCGGCCGCCGGAGACACGCCGCAATTCCGGCGCGGGCGACTTCGGGGCGCCCGAGCGTATTCCGGAGCACCATGCCGATCACGATGGCGAGCATCAGCGGGCTGAGGCTGGAAACCCCCGGCAGCTCGAGGGCCCGTATCCCGAACGCGGCGGCGGCCACGGCGGCGGCGAGCAGCAGGCCGGGCAGGGGGGTGGAGGGTGTCGGCGTGGAAAGGCTCATGGGAGGTCCGAGGTGCAGAGGGGAGCGCCCCGTTGCCGGGACACAACAGTCAATTCAATGCAGGATCAACACTATAGCGCGCGAAATTGTAGTGTTGCAGTCGATGTTCGGTGTTAGACTCCCGGGCGATCGTTGCCTTTCTGTCTGCATCTCTGGGCGTCCTAACGCCGGTCTGCATTGCTGAATCGACATCGATCAGGAGGCCCCGGCGGGCGTCGTTGTCGAAAGTCAGCGCGTCTAATGAGGCGATGTTGTTAGTCAAGTTGTTAGAGAGTGTTTCCAGAGATGGCAAAAATTTACGTAGGCAATCTGCCTTTTTCCGCTGACGAAGCGGCTGTCCGCGCGCTGTTTGCACAGCACGGTGAGGTGACTTCGGTCGCTCTTCCGGTCGACCGTGATACGGGTCGTCCGCGTGGTTTCGGCTTCGTCGAGATGGGTCAGGATGACGCAGCACGCGCCATTCAGGCTCTGAATGGCTACTCGATGGGCGGTCGCCCGCTGCGCGTTAACGAAGCGCAGGATCGTCCCCGCACCGGTGGCGGTGGTGGTCGTCCGGGTGGCTTCCGCGGCGGCGGCGGCGGTGGCGGTGGCTACCGCGGCGGCGGCGGTGGCGGCGGCGGTGGCGGCGGTCGCTGGTAAAGCGCGCTGACGTTCACCGCAACGCGGTCGAACAAAAAAGGCCCGGTTAACCACCGGGCCTTTTTCTTTGGTGAGCTCGATTGAAAGACTAACGGGCGTCGGGTGATACGCGAACGAGTTGTTTACCGATATTGCGGCCCTCGAATAGGCGAACGAGGGCGCGGGGCATGTGCTCGAGTCCGTCGAGAATGTCTTCTCGATAATGCAGTCGATCGGCAACAATCCATTCGGCGAGCTGCGCTTCTGCACGCTCGAAATGCTCAGTCATTTCATAAATAAAAAACGCTTCCATGCGAGCCATTTTTTTGAAGATGGCGAAAGCGTTTTGGAGTGCGTAGGGGCGTTCGACTCCATCGATGTATTGCGAGATCGCGCCGCAAAGCACCACGCGAGCATGCCGTTTAAGGTGAGCGAGACCCGCATCGAGGATTTCGCCGCCGACGTTGT
>JBMTZJ010000196.1:0-2248 GCA_049455515.1 Steroidobacteraceae bacterium | reverse complement strand
GCGCATCCTCGAAACTCGCCCGCGTCGCCGCACTCGTGAGCGGCACCACGAAAGTCACACCCGGTCTTTTCGCGGCAATCACGCGCGCGGCAGCGACGAACGGCGCGGCGAGCCGCGACACCTCGCCCATGCGACTGCCGGGTAACAGCGCCACGACCTCGGCATCGTTCGGCAGCCCGAGCGCGGCACGCGCTCCGGCACGATCGGCCTCGAGCGGAAATTGATCGGCGAGCGGGTGCCCCACGAAACGCGCCGTCACGCCGTGATCGGCATAGAACTTCGGTTCGAACGGCAGCAAGCAAAGAATTCGGTCGCAGGACTCGGCGATACCGCGCACCCGCCCCTGTCGCCACGCCCACACCTGCGGGCTCACGTACTGCACCGTGGGTACACCGCCCGCCTTCAAGCGCTTGGCGAGACCGAGATTGAACTCCGGCGCATCGATGCCGACGAACACCGCCGGACGACGAGCGAGCAACTCACGCACGAGACGCCCGCGCAGCGCGATCAAGCGCGGCAGGTGACGCAGAATTTCCGCCAGCCCCATCAAAGCGAGCTCATCGCTTGAGGCCAAGGCCTCGCAACCCGCTTCGCGCATCCGCGGCCCTGCCACGCCGACAAATCGTGCCGTCGGCACACGCTCGCGAATCGCCGCGATGAGTGCGGCGCCGAGGTTGTCGCCGGAAGCTTCCCCGGCGACGAGCGCGATCAAAGGTCCTTCGGTTCGCTCGAGGTCGCTCAACGGATGAGGCTGCGGTTCGACCGCGGAAAGAAATCGACGAACGTTTGTAGCTCGGGCTGGCTCTTCGCAGCCTCGGTGATTTGGGCAATCGCTTGCTCGAGCGGCAAGTCGGAGCGATAGAGCGTCTTGTACGCGTTCTTGATGTTGCGCACTTGCTCGACAGAAAAACCGCGCCGTGAAATCCCCGTGGCGTTGATCGAGTGTGGCTCGGCCGGATGGCCGACCGCCATCACGTAGGGCGGTACGTCGCGCGTCACTGCCGTGTTGTTCGCAATGAACGCGTGCGCACCGATCTTGCAAAACTGATGCACACCCGTGAACCCGGCAAGGATCACGAAGTCATCGATTTCGACATGCCCAGCGAGCGTCGCGAGATTGGCAAATACGCAATGGCTACCGACGATGCAATCGTGCGCCACGTGCGAGGAGGCCATGAAAAGATTGTCGTCGCCGACCGACGTGACGCCTTTGTCCTTGGCCGTTCCACGGTTTACGGTGACGTACTCACGAAACGTGTTGCCGCTGCCGATCACCACTCGCGTCGGCTCGCCCGCGTATTTTTTGTCTTGTGGCGCATCGCCGATCGAGGCGAACTGGAACACGCGATTATTCGCCCCCAGCACCGTATGCCCCGTGATCACGACATGCGGTCCGATCACACAGCCCGCACCGATTTCGACATCGGGGCCGATGATCGAATACGCACCGATCTCGACACCCGCACCGATCTTCGCCGAGGGCGCGACGACCGCGCGCGGATCGATCCCGCCACTCACTGCGCACCGCCCGACGAGGCCTTACCCACCTCGGGGGCGACCATGAGCTCGCACGAGGCGGCCTCGATGTCACCCACATACGCGGTCGTCTCGAACTTCCAGATGCCGCGCATCTGCCGCTGCAAGGTCGCGGTGAGAATCAGCTGATCCCCCGGCTCGACCGGACGACGGAAGCGCGCTTTATCGATACCCACAAAGAAAAAACGGGTTTCCTCATCGGGCATGACCTTGGCCGTGCGGAACGCCAAAATACCCGCCGCCTGCGCGAGCGCCTCGATGATGATGACGCCGGGCATCACTGGCCGATGCGGAAAATGCCCGGGAAAATACGGTTCGTTGTACGTCACGTTTTTGATCGCACGGATGCTCTTGCCCTCGTGGCACTCGAGCACGCGATCGACGAGCAGGAAGGGGTAACGGTGCGGCAGCTGTTTCAGGATGCCGTTGATGTCCAAAATAATGTCGCTCACGAACGTTCCTCGTCTGATGCGTCTTCGTTGGATCCCAGTTGTCGCTCGAGGTCGCTGACCCGACGGTTGAGTCCGTCGATGCGTTTCAGTCGACCCACGATGCGGCGCCAATCGGCCGCCGGTTCGATCGGAATGGCGCCTCCCGCGTACACCCCCGGCTCGCGGATATCGCGCGTCACGAGACTCGTCGCCATGAGCGTGACATCGTCACAAATCGTGAGATGGCCAGCGACGCCCACGCCCCCGCCGAGACGACAGCG
>JBMTZJ010000195.1:0-2250 GCA_049455515.1 Steroidobacteraceae bacterium | reverse complement strand
GCGCCCGTCGAGTGCATGTAGCGAATGAGCCAGCCCCATTCGACTTCGCGCATGATGTATTCGACCGAGTCGAAGGCGGCTGCTTCGCTCGGCTTGTAGTGCATCGTCAGGAAGATGCCCGTCAAAATCTGGATGACGAAAACGAGCAGCGCGAGCGACCCGAAGAAGTACCAGATGTTGAAGTTTTTCGGCGCGAAATAGCCGATCAGCTGGGAGTCGATGAACTCATCGACCGGAAGTCGCTTGTTGAGCCAAGCGCGGAAGCCGGTCTTCCCGGCGGTGTCAGACGAGGCGGCCATTAGGCAGCTCCTTGTGCGGCATCGACGCCGATGACGAGCAGGGAATCCGATTCGAACTTATGCGGCGGCACGCGCAGGTTGGTCGATGCGGGCGAGCCGGCGAAAACGCGACCCGCGAGATCGAAGCGCGAACCGTGACAGGGGCAGAAAAATCCACCCGGCCAATCGGCACCCATCGCCGGATCGGCGACGGTGAAATATTGCTTCGGCAGGCAGCCGAGATGGGTACAGGCCGCGTACAGCACGAGAATCTCAGGCTTGAGAGAACGCATCTCGTTCTTGGCGTAGGTCGGCTGATCCGAGGCTTCGGAGTTCGGATCTTTGAGACTCGAGGCCACGCCGGCGAGCTTGGCGACCGACTCGGGCGTCCGGCGAACCACGTAGATCGGCTGCTTGCGCCAGCTCTGCGTGATCATTTGTCCGGGCTCGAGTTTCGAGACGTCGATCTCGAGTGGCGCACCCAAAGCGCGAGCGCGCTCGGAGGGCTTCCAGGAAGAGATAAAGGGCACCAGCGTAAACGCGACGCCGACGGCGCCCGTGGCCGCGGTCGCCACTGTCAGGAACTTGCGCCGATTGACGTCAATGTCGTCGGCCGTCACCTTCTCGTCACTCATGCCAAGGCTCTCCCGACCCAACCGTTGAGGCGGGCCGCTATCCGTGATGCGTGAAACCGCGGCATTATACACTTGAGGCGTCAGTCTTGGCGCCGCCACCTTAGGGTCACCGGTTGCGATGAGCGGTTGGCAGAAGGCAGCAATTTTCGTCAGCGGGTCGGTCATCGGCGGACTCGCCCTCGCCTTCATGGGGGTTCTCGGCGCCTATCTCTGGCGGCCCAAGCTCGTTACCGAGCTGATCACCAGTCCGTCGGAGGCCCGCCCGGTTCAACCGGCGAGCGTCGAGCCCGACCCAACGGGCAGTACGGAAGCGGCGGTGGAGCCAGCCCTAGCTCCGCCTGCGTCTCGCGAGGCCGCGGCGAGTTATGCCGCCGCCGTGCGTATCGCGGCGCCAGCCGTCGTCAACCTGTACGTGACGCGAGTCGCCACAGAGCCCGTCCTGCGCAGTTTTTTGGACGATCCTTTCGGTGAGTTTGCACCGCGGTACCGACGTCGGGTGGAGCAATCTCTCGGCTCCGGCGTGATCCTCGATCCGTCAGGCCAGATTGTCACCAACCATCATGTCGTCGATGAGGCGGCGGCAATTCGCGTGCAACTCGCCGATGGTCGCTCGGCCCAGGCAGAGATCGTCGGTCGCGATCCGGATACCGATCTCGCCGTCCTGAAAATCGACTTGCCTAATCTGCCGAGCATGCGTCTCGGTCGCTCGGACGCCTTGAGCGTAGGCGACGTCGTACTCGCCATCGGTAACCCCATCGGCCTCGCGCAGACCGTGACGCAAGGCATCGTGAGTGCAACCGGACGCGATCAACTCGGTATCGCCACCTTCGAAAATTTCATCCAGACCGATGCGCCGATCAATCCGGGGAACTCCGGCGGCGCACTCGTGAACACCCGCGGCGAACTCGTCGGCGTCAATACGGCGATCATCGCGAAGAGTCTCGGCGTCGAAGGTATCGGGTTCGCCATTCCGGTGAACCTCGTCCGCGGCGTCGTCAATGAAATCGTCACTCGCGGCAAGGTTTTGCGTGGCTGGATCGGCGTCGGCACCGAAACCATCGACGAAGCGCGCGCCCGAACGGCGGGGTTCGACGGTCCCGTCGTTCGTATCACCCGAATCGCAGGCGGTAGCCCCGCGCAGCGCGCCGGCCTGCTGCCGGGAGATCTCATGGTCGGAATCGATGGCAAGGCCCCGCGCAGTTCACGGGAAGTGCAGCTACGCATCGCCGACACCTCACCGGGCCAGACGATCTCCATCGAGGTGCAACGCGGTAATCAGCGCGGCGAGACGAAGATCCGCGTCGACGAGGCGCCGCAGAAAGTCAGGCCTCGCTAAG
>JBMTZJ010000194.1:0-2258 GCA_049455515.1 Steroidobacteraceae bacterium | reverse complement strand
GTGGGGTTGGCGGTCGTCAGCAGGGTCAGAGCGGCAAGTTCGAGCATGGGCGCATTATCGCTTGGTATCCTAAAGGCCGTGCGTTTGACCTCCATTCTGCTGCTAACGTTCACTCTCCTCGCCCTGTCGGCCGAGGCGGTCGCCGATCGGCCGCGAGTCGGTTTGGTGCTCTCCGGGGGCGGGGCGCGCGGGGCGGCCCACGTGGGGGTGCTCAAAGTTCTCGAGGCAGAGCGTATTCCCATCGATGCCGTCGCGGGCACCAGTATGGGCGCCGTAGTGGGTGGGCTCTATGCGAGCGGACTGCCTGCCACGGAGATCTCCGCCCTCGTCGAGTCGCCGGAGTGGCGTCGGGCGTTTCAGGAACCTGCCCCGCGCGACACCTTGAGCTTTCGTCGTAAGAGCGAAGACCAGAATTTTTTGGTCGACTTCCCGCTCGGGCTCAAAAGCGGCACCTTCCGACTTCCGAAAGGTCTCGTGTCGGGTCAACGTCTCTCGCAGGCGCTGCGCCGCGTGACCTTGCCTGTCGCGAGAGTCGATCGTTTTGACGATCTGCCTACGCCGTTTCGCGCCGTCGCCACCGATCTCGAGACGGGCGAGGCGATCGAGCTCGCCGAGGGCGATCTCGTCACGGCCATGCGGGCGAGTCTTTCGGCGCCCGGCGTGTTCGCGCCGGTCGAGCTGAACGGACGCCTGCTCGTCGATGGGGGTCTCGCCAACAATTTGCCCGTAGATCTCGCGCGCCGGATGGGGGTCGACATTCTGATCGTCGTCGATGTCGGCTTTCCTCTGCGCAAGCGTGACACGCTCGACTCCGTCGCCACCATCTCCAACCAGATGCTGTCGATCCTGATTCGTCGGGGTAGCGATGCGCAGCGGCAGTTGTTGCAGCCCGCCGATATTTTGTTGACACCCGAGCTCGGTGAGGCGTCGAGCTTCGACTTCGACATCGTTCCACGTGCGGTGGAGCTCGGTGAGCAGGCCGCCCGTGCCTCGAGCGCGCGACTGGCGGCACTTCGACTTCCCGAGGCGGACTACGAACGCTATCTCGCAGCGCGCGATGCGGCGCGGGGTGGCGGCCCGCGGATCGAAGAGATTCGTGTTGCCGACGACTCGGCACGCTACGCACGACTCCTGCGCGCAGGTTTCATCGATCTCGCCTCTGCAGAAGGCCTCGATGAAGGTCTCACGACTTTGTTTGGGCGCGGTAATTTCGAGAGCGTCGATTACCGGCTGCGAGAGGGTGCTCGAGGAGATGTGCTCGAACTCAGCGCGCGCCGAAATTCCTGGGGTCCGAACTACATGCGATTCGGACTCAATCTCGAGGACGACTTCAACGGTAACTCGACGTACAACGCAGCGGCGCGAGTCGTGCTCGCCGATATCGGATCGCTCGCCGCCGAGTGGGCCTGGGACTTCCAAATCGGATCAGAACCGAAGATCGCCACGGAGTTCTACATCCCTTTCGGTGATTTGGCGCGCTGGTTCGTGATGCCGCAAGCGAGATTCGATTTGCGTAACGTCCCGATCATCGAGGGCGGCGTTCGACAGGCCGAGTACCGTTTGCGGACCACGGAGTATGGAGTCGACCTCGGTCGTGAGTTCTCCAACTGGGGCGAGCTGCGCGTGGGCGTCCGACGCGCATCGGGTCAGGCCCGGTTGCGAGTCGGCGAGGATGACAGGCCTGCCGTCGAGGACTTCGATCTTCGCGAACTCTATGGCCGCTTTTCCTACGACGTGCTCGACAACCGCAATTTTCCGCGCCGAGGTCAGTACCTGGTCGCGGAATGGCGCGCCGAGACACCGAGTTTAGGCTCCGATCGACGGGCGGATCTCGTCTCCTTCGATTGGCTCCTCGCTCGATCGCAAGGCAGGCATACGGGCGTGGTCTGGACGTCTTTCGGCACCAACGTCAACTCGAACCTCGACACCATCCGCTCGTTGTTTCCCGTTGGCGGTTTCCTGAATCTCTCCGGTTTGGCTCCCGATTCTTTGAGCGGACGACACTACGCGCTTGCGCGTGCGATGTACTACCGACAGATCGGTCGCGGGGGAGAGGGGTTCCTCAATGTACCCGCCTATGCGGGCGTCTCGTTGGAGGCCGGAAACGTCTGGGACCGTCGAGGCGATATCAGTCTCGATTCGGCGCTCACACACGGCAGCGTATTCGTCGGGTTCGACACGCTGCTCGGCCCGGTCTATCTGGGGTCGGGCTTCGGCGAAGGCGGCGAAAACACGTTTTACCTTTTTCTCGGTCGAAC
>JBMTZJ010000193.1:0-2275 GCA_049455515.1 Steroidobacteraceae bacterium | reverse complement strand
CCGAGTCCGGCCTTGCGAAAGAGTGCACCCGGCATACGCAGTGTTTCGGAGCGTAAAATCTTTGCTGCGTCGGCGGCATCACGCCCGTCTTTCCAGATGAGACGCCATTCGACCTCGGGGGCTTCATGGATCTTGCCGAGGTTGTGGCCGATGCGTTCGACCTCGAGCCAATTACCTTCCGGGTCGACCATCCGCCACCAGGCAAGGTTGTCGACGGCAGTGCCCCATAGCACTGCTTTTTTGCCGCCTGCATTCATGGCGATGTTGCCGCCGATACAGGATGCGTCGATGGACGTCGGGTCGACGGCGAACACGAATCCTGCGCGCTCGGCGGCATCCGCGACGCGCTTGGTGACGACACCCGCTTCCGAAAACACCGTGGGAATGCGCCGCTCTGCGCCCGACTCGCCGAGGCCCGGGAGCGCCACATGCTCCACTTCCGAAACGCGTTCGAGCTTCTCGGTATTGATGACGGCGGAGAGGGGCGTGAGCGGGACGACGCCGCCCGTGTAACCGGTGCCACCGCCTCTTGGAATGACGCTGAGGCCCAGTTCGATACACGCGCGTACGAGACCCGGGATTTCGTCCTCGGCATCGGGGCAAATGACCACGAAGGGATACTCGACACGCCAGTCGGTCGCGTCGGTCACATGAGACACGCGGGCAAATGCGTCGAAGCGAATCGCATCGGCGCGGGTGTGCCGACCGAGTAATCGACGCGCCTTAGCCCTCAGCTTGCTGGTCGTTTTGAAGGACTCCGAGAAGGCATCGACGGCACTTTGGGCTGCCTCGAGCAGCAGCCCCACTTTGCGATCGCGCTCGCGATCGAGCGATGAGCCGCCCGACTCTCGGCGTTTATCGATTTCGCTGAGCCGATGCTCGAGCGCGTCGATGAGCAGGCGTCGTCGACGCGGATTGTCGAGCAGATCGTCTTCGAGATAGGGGTTACGCTGTACGGCCCAAATATCACCGAGCACCTCGTACAACATGCGTGCCGACCGACCGGTACGACGTTCACCGCGGAGCTCATCGAGCAGGTCCCAGCTGTCGGCACCCAGCAAGCGGATGACGATTTCCCGGTCCGAAAACGAGGTGTAGTTGTACGGGATCTCGCGGATGCGCGGTGCTGCGCTTTCCGGCTGTGCAAACAGAGGCAGTTCGGCGACGACGGCGTTCATGGGAATATTCCGACCATCCTTGTCGGGGCCCTCATTCTCCCATTGTTGGCCTATCATTTGGGGGTTTATGACGAACTCAACTCAACAAAATCCTCAAGCGGACCAGATGACCGACGAGTCCATGCTGCGAACGCTCCGGTATCAAATCGAAGCGCTGTGGCCGCAGGAGTCGAAGCTCTTGGCGCGTTATGCGCTCCCTCGGGGCGCTCGGATCCTCGATCTCGGCTGCGGCACGGGCGAGGCAACTTTGCGTCTGGCTGCAATGTTTCCGGGGGCAGAGGCCGTAATCGGGGTCGACCTGATGCCCGAGTTGCTCGAGGTGGCGCAGCAACGGGTCGAACAGGGGGGAGGCTCAGTCACTTTCGAGCAGGGAGATGGATTTGCCCTGCGCTTCCCCGATGAGTCGTTTGATCTCGTCGTTTGTCGTCACGTCACGCAGATGGTGCCCGAACCGGAGCGCATGCTGGCGGAGATCCATCGGGTCTTGCGACGGGGTGCGTGGGCGCACGTGCTCAGCGAGGACTACGGCATGCTGCACTTTCCGGAGCGCGGCGGCGTTGATCCCGATGCCCTGTGGTATCGCGCAGTCGTTCCCTACACGAGTGCGACCGGGACGGACGCGCGGATCGGACGACGCACCCTACCTTTGATGAGAGCGTTGGGATTCACCCATCTCGGGATTCAATATTTGACACTGGATACCGAGCGAGTCCCTCGTGACGTGCTTGCGGGCATCTTCATCTCGTGGCGCGACGGTTACGTGGCGCCACTCGCCGAGTATTCGGGTACCTCAGGCGAGGAAGTACGAGCGATGTTCGATGCGATCATCGAAGCCGTTCGTGATCCGGACGCATACGGAGTCTGGCAGGTACCGATCGTCGCCGGACGCCGCGCATGACGACGACACGAAGGACGGTCGAGCTGGTATCGCATTCGGTGTGCGGAGCGTTGGGGGCTGCAGCGGGCGTGACGGTGAGCGTCTCGTCGAGCGACGCCGAGCTGCAAGTCTCCTACGAGATCAAATCGCGTCTCGGAATAAAAGTCCCGGGATTGCGCGGCATGCACGCAGGTCGGTTCAATGAACTTTGGCTGCGAAC
>JBMTZJ010000192.1:0-2287 GCA_049455515.1 Steroidobacteraceae bacterium | reverse complement strand
GCTGCATAGGCCTCAGCATGGATGTACGAAATTTCTTTCAGCTTGAGCGAGCCTTCCATCGCGATCGGATACATCGTGCCACGGCCCAAGAAGAGCGCGTGATGCTTCTCGACGAAACGTTTGGCGAGATCCTGGATGATGGGATCGAGCGCCAAGGTTTTTTCGATCATTCCCGGTAGCTCGACGAGGCGGGTCACGAGCGTACGCTCCTGTTCCGGCGTCGCGCCGTGCGATTTGGCAAGCGCCACAACGAGCAGACCGAGCGCAGCGATTTGTGTCGTGAACGCCTTGGTGGAGGCGACGCCGATCTCCGGACCGGCACGGGTGAGCATCACGAGTTCTGATTCCCGTACCAACGAGCTCTCGGGAACATTACAAATAGCGAGTGACGAGAGATAGCCCGCCTGCTTGGCGAGACGTAATGCAGCCAGCGTATCGGCCGTCTCGCCCGACTGAGAGATCGTGACGAACAGGGTGTTACGCGGCACGACCGGGCTTCGGTAGCGAAATTCGCTCGCGATCTCGACACTGCAAGGAATATTGGCCAGCTGCTCGATGAGATAGCGCGCGACGAAACCGGCGTGATAGCTGGTGCCACAAGCGACGATATGAACCGACTCCGTTTTCCGGAATATCTCGGTGGCCGCCGGACCGAACGCGGCCTCGAGCAGACGCCCGTTGGCCACACGCTCTTGCAGCGTATCGGCCACGGCGCGCGGCTGCTCGTGAATTTCCTTGAGCATGAAGTGGGCGTACTGCCCTTTATCGGCGGCGTCGGCGGAGAGCTCGCTCTGATGGACTTTGCGTTCAGCGGCTTTACCACTTCGATCGAGGATGCGAACGGACTTTCGGGTGACTTCTGCGACATCACCCTCTTCGAGGAAGACGAACGATCGTGTCTGCGGCAACAGTGCCGCGATATCGGATGCGACGAAGTTTTCGTCTTTGCCGAGCCCGATCACGACCGGGCAACCCTCGCGAGCCAAGATGATGCGCTCGGGATCGGACTCGCTGACCACGGCAAGCGCATACGCACCCTCGAGCTCTGCAACCGTGCGGCTGACTGCCTCGAGCAAACCACCCCCATTTTTGAGGTGATGATGAATGCGATGTGCGATCACCTCGGTATCGGTGTCGGACGTAAAGGCGTATCCCGCGGCGGTCAACTCGGCGCGGAGCGCTTCATGATTTTCGATGATCCCGTTATGGACGATCGCAAGACCATCGGCCGAGATATGCGGATGTGCGTTGCGCTCGGATGGCACACCGTGAGTTGCCCAGCGCGTATGCGCGATGCCGATGGGGCCATGTGTCGGTGACGCATCGATGGCGTCTTGGAGGATTTGAACCTTCCCGACCGTACGCACGCGCTTGAGGACGCCGGAACCATTGAGTACGGCGACTCCTGCAGAGTCGTAACCGCGGTACTCGAGCCGACGGAGCCCTTCGACGAGGACTGGAACGATGTCACGTTGAGCGATGGCGCCGACGATTCCGCACATGGACTTGAGTAGCCTCCCTGACGACCGCCTCCGGCGACGGTCTCGAGTATTTTGCACCTTTTACGGTGTGGAAACAGAGGCCTTCGAGGCCCGGTATCAGCGCTTCTTCTGAGGTCGCTTCCAGCCTTCGAGGGTCAGCTGCTTGGCGCGCGCGACGGTGAGTTTTCCCGCAGGGACCGATTTCGTGACCGTCGAGCCGGCGCCGACCGTCGCCCCCTCACCAATGGTGATGGGCGCAACCAGTACCGAATTGGAGCCGGTGTGGGCATCCGCGCCGATCGTGGTGTGGTGTTTATTGGCGCCATCGTAATTGGCGATGATCGTGCCGGCACCGATATTGACCCGCGCGCCAACCGTGGCATCACCGACATACGCCAGATGATTGGCTTTCGCTCCTGAATCCATCGAGGAATTTTTGACTTCGACGAAGTTACCGATGTGGACCTCGTCGGCGAGCTTGGTACCCGGACGTAATCGGGCGAAGGGTCCGATGATGGACCCGGCTCCGACACTCGCCTCTTCGATGACACAGTTGGAGTTGATGCAAACGTCAGCCGCAATCTCACAATCGCGCAGGAGGCAATTGGGCCCGACGTGTACCCGGTCGCCGAGGACTACTCGGCCTTCGAATACCGCATTGACGTCAATGAAAACGTCCCGTCCGGTCGTCAGCGTACCGCGTACATCGATCCGCGCCGGATCGACGACAGTCACGCCGGCGATCATGAGTTCTCGGGCCCGCGTCTTGCGATGCTCCGCCTCGAGTTCAGCGAGCTGCACTTTGT
>JBMTZJ010000191.1:0-2296 GCA_049455515.1 Steroidobacteraceae bacterium | reverse complement strand
GCGGTCGGATAACGAACGTGACCGATGCCGATGTTGCCGCGCAACTCGAGCATGTCCTGCTGACTGAAGACATCGCGCACGAGGCCCTGCCCCTTGCGCATGCAGACGAGACCGTCGATAGCGGTCACGATCCCTGCGGCGTCCTGCCCGCGATGCTGCAGCACCGTCAGCGAGTCGTAGAGACGCTGATTGACCGGGCTTTTACCGACGATACCTGCAATGCCGCACATGGGTTCGCCTCAGGAAAATTAGGTGGGGGCGCTCGGGCGCCCGAGAATACTTTGATTACGGAGTAAGGCTTCGAAGTCGACGAGACTGTCGAGAAGGTCCGCAGAGGTCGTGGCCGCCCCGCGCAGCTTGGAGGCCTTCCAGACGTCATCGTCTTCGAGCCCGAACTGCAGCGCGATCAGCGTCATCACCCCGACGACCACCGCCCCGCGCGCCGCACCAAAGAGCAAACCGAGCATGCGATTGATGGGCGCGAAGATGGTTGTGCTGATTTTTTTGCTCAACAGAATACCGATGAGCGCCACGACGATATATGTGACGATGCCGACGAGCAGACAGGCGACGAGCCCTTGATATTTGACGCTGGTGACCCACGACTCGACGTAGGGGCGCGCGAACTCGCCGTAGTGCGAGCCGACGTACAGCGCGACGATCCAGGAGAGGAGACTGAAGACTTCAGCGATGAGGCCGCGCATGAGGCCGAGCACGGCGAAGACCAGGAAGACGACGGTGATGATGATATCGAGCCACGTCATGCCTAAACCTCTGGCCGCGCGAAGCGCGCGCGGCGAATTCTACTTCACGACCGAACCTTTGTGCCCGGCGTCGGCGAGTTTCTTTGCGAGCGCGTTCGCCGCCGCGCGATCGACCTCGGGCCCCACGCGTACGCGGAACATCGTTTTGCCCGATCGCGTGATCTCATCGACCACGACCGCAAACTTCTTGTCGCGCAGCTGACGCTCGAGACGTCGCGCACTCGCGGGATTTACGAACACGCCGATCTGCACGTAATAACTGCCGGCCGCCGGCTTAGCGGCAGGCTTGGGCTCGGCCTTCGGTTCGGGCTTGGGCTCGACTTTAGGCTCGGGCTTCGGCGCGGCTTTAGGCTCGGGTTTGACCTCGGCGGCGGGCGGGGCGACAGCGACCGGCGGTGTCTCGGGCGCCGGTGCAGTTTGAACGGGGGGCGCGGCGGGAACCGGCAATTCGATGGGCGCAGCGGGCTGCGGTTGCGGCATCGGCGCCGCGGGCGCGGATGCAGATTCGGTGAGGTCGACTTCGATGCGGCGCTCACCATTGGCCGAAGCACTCGTGGCGGACGAACGCGACTTCGCCGCCTCGCCCGAGCCGGTGAGTAACTCCGGCAGCAGCAGCACGGCGAGCAGCACGAGGATGACAGCACCGGTGAGCCGGTGTTTGAGCGCGGTGTCCAAGGCCGAAATTATAAACCAAGCCAGTCGAGCGCCGGGCCGACCACGTGAAAGGATCCGAAGACGACGATGCGATCACCATGACCTGTGAGCGCCCTCGCCGTCGCACACCCATGGGAGACATCGGGCGCGAGCGCGACGCTGCGGCAATGCGCCGGCAAACGCGCGCGAAGCGCTTCGGCGCTACCGCCGCGCGGCCCGTCGAGTCCGCAGAGCACCCACTCGTCGATGACGCCGGCGAGCGCCTCACCGATCGTCACGGCATCTTTGTCCTGCAGGATGCCGACGACACCCACGGTTTTGCCGCGCGCGGGTGAGGCCTTGAGGCCCTCGGCCAGCACGCGTGCGGAGTCTTCGTTGTGCGCGACATCGAGGATCCACTCGGGCTCGTCCGGCTGCCTAGGCTGAAGGCACTGAAATCGGCCACGTAGCGCGGCGCTCGTGAGTCCTTGCGCAAGCAGCGCTTGCGTGGGGTTCGGGCAGACCCGCTCCCACGCCATGAACGCCGCCATCGCCGTTGCCGCGTTACGCAATTGAATGGGGCCTTTGAGTGCGGGCATCGGCAGCGCTTCGAAGGTGTGCTGCGTGCTACGCCAGCGCCAGCCTTCACTCCCTGCCTCAAAGAAAAAATCTCGATCGAGCTGCTGCGCGCGGCACTGCAAGCGAGCGATCGCGTCGTGGACACTCTGCGGCATCTCGGGCGCGCCCAACACGACGGGCCGCCCCGCTCGGAAGATGCCGGCTTTTTCACGGCCGATGTCCTCGGTCGTGGGGCCGAGCCAGTCCTGATGATCGAGGCCGACCGAGCACAGCACCGCGACATCGGCATCGATGATGTTGGTCGCATCGAGTCGACCACC
>JBMTZJ010000190.1:0-2300 GCA_049455515.1 Steroidobacteraceae bacterium | reverse complement strand
TCCGAGGCGTCGGTTTCGCAGCAACCACTCCGAAACCAGCCGGTCTTCGGCGATTGACTGCATTCGGCGAGGGGGTCGCCGAATACGTTGAGTTGTCTATTTTGACCGTCGCCGCTGCCGTCCATGGTGGGTCGTAAGGGTACCTCAAACTGTCGTGACAAATGAGAATGATCCGCAATTGCATACACAGCGCAGGCTGTCGGATACTTGGCCCATGACCCCTGTCGAGCAGCATGCCAGGACCCTTTCCGGCCTCAAGGCCGGGGAGTCCGCCGTTGTCGAGCGCGTGGACGCCGACGACGTCCTCGCGCGCCGGCTGCTCGAGATCGGATTTTATCCAGGCGCTGCCGTAGAGATGCTTGCCCTGATGTGGCCGGCGGATGACCCCGTCGCCGTGCGGGTGGGTGGCGCGACGTTCGCCCTTCGACGCCAAGAAGCGGACCGGGTGAAGGTCAAATGAGCACCGCCGAACTTCGAATCGCGCTCGTCGGTCTGCCCAACTGCGGAAAGACGGCGCTTTTCAATCGGATGACGGGCAGTCGTCAGAAGGTCGCGAACTATCCCGGCGTCACGGTCGAGCGAAAGGAGGGCTACCACCAGTCTGCGTCGGGACGCCGTTATCGCCTGCTCGACTTGCCGGGCACCTACAGCCTGACACCGACGACGCTCGATGAGGCGATCACGCGTGACGTCGCGCTCGGTCGTCTCGCCTCTGAGCCGAGACCCGAAACCATCGTC
Source organism: Steroidobacteraceae bacterium (assembly GCA_049455515.1). Lineage (GTDB taxonomy): Bacteria > Pseudomonadota > Gammaproteobacteria > Steroidobacterales > Steroidobacteraceae > UBA964. Next base: position 1,562 of record JBMTZJ010000190.1, on the reverse strand, counting down.
TTGGTCGCTGACGCCACGCATCTGCCTTTGTCGATGCGGCTCGCGCTCGAAGTCAAAAAGCTCGGCCTACCGATGATCGTCGTCCTCAACATGACCGATCTCGCGCGTAAGCGCGGTTATTCCATTGATCGGGAAAAACTCTCAAAAGAGTTGGGTGTGCCCGTCGTCGAAACCGTCGCCATCGCGCGCGGCGGTGCCGACGCGCTCATTCGTCACCTCGATACCCTTCCGGCGACCGAGGTCCAAGCGACACCTCCGAAAGGGGAATGGCAGGAACCTTCATCGATCGATGTTCAGCAGACTCACGAAGAGGCGGCGCGGATACTTGCGGTAGCAAGTTATCGCGAGCCGGGACGCAGCGAGTTCTTTGCCGCCCTAGACCGTGCGTTACTACATCCTCTTCTTGGCCTGCTGGTTCTCGCGACCCTGCTCTTCTTCGTGTTTCAGGCGGTGTTCAGTTGGGCCGCCGTACCGATGGATCTGATCGATGCGGGGGTTGCCTCACTGGCCGATTGGGTGAGGGGCAGCATGCCCGACGGGCCGCTGCGCAGCCTGCTCGCGGACGGCATCATCGCGGGCGTCGGCAGCGTCATCATTTTTCTGCCGCAGATCATCATTCTTTTCGCGTTCATCCTGGCGCTCGAAGACAGCGGTTACTTGCCACGCGCGGCTTATCTGCTCGATCGGGTGATGGGGTCGGTGGGGCTCTCCGGCCGGGCCTTCATCCCGCTGCTGTCTTCGTTTGCCTGCGCGATCCCGGGAATCATGGCGACGCGCACGATTCCGAGCATACGCGACCGAATGGCGACGATCATGGTCGCGCCGCTCATGACCTGCTCCGCTCGACTTCCGGTCTACGCTTTACTGATCGCCGCGTTTATTCCCGATCGTTCAGTGGGCGGGTTCAACTTGCAGGGTGTGGTGCTGTTCGCGCTTTACTTTGCAGGCGTTGCCGGTGCGCTGCTCGTCGCCTGGGCACTCAAAAAATTCCGAGGGGGCGGTGATACTCATTTGTTGATGCTTGAGCTTCCCGACTATCAGTGGCCTCGTATCGGCAATCTTGCTTTCGGCCTATGGGAGCGCGCACGAATTTTCCTGGCCCGCGCCGGCGGCATTATTTTGGCGCTCATGGTGGTGCTGTGGTTTCTGTCGACTTACCCGGCCCCACCGCCGGGCGCGACGGGCGCCGCGATCGAATACAGCTTCGCGGGTCAATTGGGGCAGGCGTTATCGGTCGTTCTTGCGCCGATCGGTTTCAATTGGCAGATCTCCATCGCTCTGATCCCGGGTCTTGCAGCCCGCGAGGTCGCGGTGGGGGCCTTGGGTACCGTCTATGCCCTCTCGGGCGATGAAGAAGTCGTATCCATGGCGCTGTCCACGGTAATTGCAAGTCAGTGGAGTCTCGCGACGGGTCTTGCTCTGCTGGCTTGGTACGTTTTCGCACCACAATGCCTCGCGACCCTCGCCGTGGTGAAGCGCGAGACCAATAGTTGGCGTTATCCTCTCATCATGACCGCGTATCTCTTTGGTCTGGCTTATCTGGCCGCGTTCGTGACCTATCG
>JBMTZJ010000189.1:0-2308 GCA_049455515.1 Steroidobacteraceae bacterium | reverse complement strand
TTCGGTTTCGATTCGGTCGTCGGCAGTTACGCGAGCCCCTACACACCTGGCAGCGCCTACGTGTTGCTACATCACGCCTTCGGCGAAGTGAATGGCAAAAGCGGCGTCTGGGGTCATGCCGTCGGCGGCATGGGTGCCATCACTCAAGCGCTGGCTGCCGAAGCGCGCCGACTCGGCGTCCACATCGAATGCGACTCGCCGGTTGCCAACATCATCACGATGCGCGGACGCGGCAACGAGCCACCTCGCGCGACCGGCATCAAACTCGTCGATGGCCGCGTGTTCGGCGCGCCGCGCATCATCGGCAATCTCGGTCCTAAGCCTCTCTTTCTCTCGCTTCTCGCCCCCGAGGATTTACCCGCAGATTTCCGTCGACATATCGAGCGTTGGCGCGTGGGATCCGCCACCTTCCGCATGAACGTCGCGCTCTCGGCGCTGCCGAACTTCACCGCGCAACGCTCGCGTACCGACGACTCGCATCTCGGTGCCGGCATCATCCTCGCGCCCTCGCTTGCGTACATGGATCGCGCACACGCCTCCGCGCGTCTCAATGGCATCTCGCGCGAGCCGATCGTCGAGATGCTGATCCCCTCGACGCTCGACGACTCGCTCGCACCTCAGGGCGCACACGTTGCGAGCCTCTTCTGTCAGCATTTCGATTACGACTTGGCACGACCCGACGCACCAGATCGCAGTTGGCAGACCGCCGGTATGCGGGAGGCCGTTGCCGATTTCATCATCGATACCGTCAATGATTACGCGCCGAACTTTCGCGAGAGTCTCATCGGGCGCTCCGCGCTCTCGCCGCTCGACCTCGAAGAGCGATTCGCTCTCGCAGGCGGCGATATCTTTCACGGCGCGCTCGGGCTCGACCAGTTATGGGCGGCGCGTCCCGCGCTCGGCTTCGGCGATTACCGCACACCCGTGCGCGGACTTTATCTGTGCGGCTCGGGCGCGCATCCGGGCGGCGGTGTGACCGGCGTACCCGGAATGAATGCGGCACGTGAAATCCTGCGGGACCGGCGGTAGTCCGCATGCACCACCCGACCCGCGTCTTGCACTTCGTCACCGGGGGTTTCACGGGCGGTGCAACCCAAGTCGCCGTCAAACTCGTTACCGCGGCGCTCGTCGATGCACAAACCGACGCCTTGCTTGTCGTGCGACGCAAACGACACACCGACCCCTCGCGTATCGAGGAGCTGCGACAACGCGGTCTCCGGGTTCTTGAAGTACCGGGCTGGTCGCATACGGCCACCGTCATTGCGCTGATCCGCATCTGTCGTGAGTTTCGTCCGACGGTGTTGTTCGCTCACGGATTCAGCGAACATCTTTGGGGCCGTTACGCGGGATGGCTCGCCGGCGTGCCCTATCTCGTACACGTCGAGCACAACACCCGCGAGCGCTATAATTTTTGGCGACTCGCGCAGGCGCGCTGGCTCGCCCGCAAAACGGCCCGTATCGTCGGCTGCAGCGAGGGTGTCCGCAGACGCCTGCTGGAGCTCGGATTTTCTGCCGATCGCATCATAGCGATCGACAACGGCATCAACCTCGAACCGTTCGCGGACACGGAGCGTCAATCGTTCTCCGCGCGCGCACCGGCGATCGTGATGGTGGCGCGCTTCGCCCGTCAGAAAGACCATTCGACCTTGTTGCGGGCTATCGCGCTGCTACGCGAACGCGGCCTGCAGCCGATGGTCTACCTCGCAGGCGGCGGTCGCGATCATCACCTAAAAGCCGTTCAGAAGCTCGCCCGCGAACTCGGCATCGACGCGCAGATTCATTGCCTCGGCGTCGTACGCGATGTGCCTCAGCGCCTGATCGACGCACGCATCGCGGTGCTCGCTACTCACCACGAGGGCATGCCGCTCGCGATCATCGAGGGCATGGCCGCAGGCTGCGCCGTGATCGGCAGTCGCGTGCCCGGAGTCCAGGAGATCATCACCCCCGAGGTCGATGGTCTGCTCGCCGAGCCTCGCGATCCACGCTCGCTGGCCGATGCGTTGGCGCGATTACTTCAAGATGAGGCATTGGCTGCGAGACTCGGCGCGGCGGCACGTCGTCACGCACTCGAGCGCTACGGCCTCGAACGTATGGCCAAAGATTACGCTGCGCTCGTTCGACAATTGACGAGCGAGAAACCCCTGCGCTAGCGATCGTCGATCATCTCGCGCAACGTTGCGAGCGACTCGCGACGAATGTCCGATGCGAGCGCTGCGAGTGCCGACTGTATCCGCTCGTAGCCGCCCGCCTCCATCGTCAATGCCGTGCGCATCGCCGTAACCAGCTGGTCGTTCTTTTCATAGACGAG
>JBMTZJ010000188.1:0-2322 GCA_049455515.1 Steroidobacteraceae bacterium | reverse complement strand
CGAATGTCCGAGCCCGTCGTGCGTAATGCCTTACGCCGCGCGATGCGGATCATCGGCGGTGAGTTCGTGGTGGGTCGCAGCATCGAAGAGGCGCTCAAACGCTGCAGCGCAGAGACCGCACTCGCGCTCTGCTCCTTCGACATGCTGGGTGAAGGCGCTCGCACGGACGCCGATGCCGAGCGTTATACGGAGGCCTATGCCTCGGCGATCAACGCGATCGCTGCAGCGCGAGCCAACACGTCTGGCGCGTCGCTGCATGGCGATCACGCCATCTCCATCAAACTCTCCGCGCTCGATGCGCGGTACTCGCTCGTGCAGCGCAAACGAACGCTCGATCGTTTACTGCCTCGGGCGATCGAGCTCGCTCGTCTTGCCGCAGCACGAGGGCTCGGTCTCACGATCGACGCTGAAGAACAGGATCGCCTCGAGCTCTCGCTCGAGCTCGTCGAGGCGTTGGCGCGCGATGCGTCAACGCACGACTGGCCGGGACTCGGCTTGGCCGTTCAGGCCTATGGACGTCGCGCGCCTCAGGTCGTTGAGCACGTGATCGCGCTGGCAAAAGACCTGCGTCGTCCACTGGCCGTTCGTCTCGTGAAGGGTGCGTACTGGGATAGCGAAATCAAGCGCGCGCAGGAACGCGGCTTAACGGAGTACCCGGTCTACACGCGCAAGTGCTCTACCGATGTCGCCTATCTTGCCTGCGCCCGAAAACTCATCAACGCCACTCCGCTGGTGTATCCCCAGTTCGCGACCCATAACGCCCATACGATCGGTGCGATCCTCGCGATGCGTCGAGCGGCTTCGAACACACCGGCACTCGAATTCCAGCGTCTGCACGGCATGGGCGTGCTGCTTTACGACGAGGCCATTCGTCAGATCGCCGACTTTCCCCCCGTGCGGGTCTACGCCCCCGTCGGTCCCCATGCCGAACTCCTCGCGTATCTCGTCAGAAGACTGCTCGAGAACGGCGCGAACACCTCGTTCGTCAACCGATTCATGGATGAGCGCGTCACGGTCGATGAGGTCGTCGTCGACCCGATCGAAGAAGCGCAGCGGCGACTCGCGAACGATGATCTCGCGCATCCCGGTATCCCGCTGCCGCCGCAGTTGTTCGGCAAGGCCAGAAAGAATTCTTTGGGGATCGATCTCGGACTCGAGTCCTCCTTACAAGCCCTACGAAAAGTCTGCCAAACCCATCCTCTCGCGGACGCGCCGCCGTTCGAGCCGTCGAGCAAGGTGATGCCCGCCTTCGAAGCCGCAGCGGCGGCACTCGAGAGTTGGCAGCAGCACGACGTCGAGCATCGCGCGGCGTGTCTCGAGCGCGCGGCCGATCTACTCGAGCAACAACGCGATCGCTTCCTCGCGTTGCTCGTGCAGGAGGCGGGTAAAACGTTCGGCGATGCGCTCGCCGAAGTGCGCGAGGCGATCGACTTCTGTCGTTACTACGCTGCGGAAGCGCGACGACTGCAGCACGCGCCAACCCCGATGCCGGGACCGACGGGCGAAACCAATGCGCTACATCTTGTGGGTCGCGGTGTGTTCGCCTGCATCAGTCCCTGGAACTTCCCGCTCGCTATTTTTGCCGGTCAGGTCGTTGCGGCACTCGTGACCGGCAATACCGTCATCGCGAAGCCTGCAGAGACCACGCCGCGGGTCGCTCTCGCCTTTGCAGAGCTACTCCATCATGCCGGTATTCCGAAGGGCGCACTGCACGTGTTGCCGATGATCGGCCGCGACTTCGGCGAGACGGCACTCGATCATCCCGCGCTCGCGGGGGTCGTGTTCACGGGCTCCACAGCCACGGCGCGTTGGCTGAACCAAAAATTGGCCGCGCGTCCGGGCGCCATCTTGCCGCTGATTGCCGAGACGGGTGGCATCAACGCGATGATCGTCGATTCCACCGCTTTGCCTGAGCAGGTCGTCGATGACGCCATCACGTCGGCGTTCGGCAGCGCAGGTCAACGCTGCTCCGCGTTGCGCGTACTCTGCGTTCAAGAAGATATCGCGGATCGGATCATCGACATGCTGAGGGGCGCGATGGATACGCTCGTCGTCGGCGATCCCCGTGATCTCGCGGTCGATATCGGTCCTGTGATCAGTCTCGAGGCGGCGCGGCAACTACGCCTGCACATCGACGAGATGACTCGGCGAGGTCGACTGCTCAAAGTCGGTCGTTTGCCGAGCGCTCCGCCGCTGGGGCACCCCACTCCCTTCGATCCCGGACGCTACGTGGCGCCCCACCTCATCGAGCTCGACTCCGTGCGCGATCTGACTCGCGAGGCGTTTGGTCCGGTGCTACACGTAGTGCGCTATGCGTCACGC
>JBMTZJ010000187.1:0-2328 GCA_049455515.1 Steroidobacteraceae bacterium | reverse complement strand
CCCGCAAGTCGGGCCAGATTCCACAGCGCGATCTGCGGCTGGTTGCCGTAGCAGTAACGCCGACCCGCCGCGTCGGTGGTGTTGGGCGTCCAAGTGGGGTCGTAGCCCTCGAGCCAACCATACGGACCATAATCGAGCGTGACGCCGAGGATGGACATGTTGTCGGTATTCATCACGCCGTGCACGAAGCCCACGCGCATCCAATGCGCGACCATCACTGCCGTTCGTCGGCAGACTTCGGTGAACCAAAGAATCGGCGCTTTGGGATCGTGTAGATCGATCTCGGCATAGTGCGAGCCGATGACATGCTCGACGAGACGACGCAGCAATGCCGTCTCCTCGCTCGCGGCATGAATTTCGAAGTTACCGAAGCGGATGAAGGTCGGCGCGACGCGACAGACGATGGCGCCCGGCTCGGGTTGCGGATGGCCGTCATAGAACATGTCGCGGACGACCTGCTCCCCGGTCGATACCAGCGACAAGGCTCGAGTCGTCGGCACGCCGAGGTGATGCATCGCCTCGCTGCAAAGAAATTCGCGCAGCGACGAACGCAGCACAGCGCGGCCGTCGGCGAATCGAGAATACGGGGTCGGCCCTGCGCCCTTCAGTTGCAGCTCGTGCCGTGTGCCGTCGGGGGCGATCAACTCACCCAGCGTGATGGCGCGGCCATCGCCCAGCTGGCCCGCCCAATTTCCGAATTGATGTCCACCGTAACGCGCTGCATAGGGACGCATGCCTGGCGCGAGCGCGTTACCCGCGAGGATGTCGACCGCAGCGCCCGTGACACCCGGTCGCTCGAGACCGAGATCGGCGGCGAGCTCGTCGGACCAGGCGAGCAAGCGCGGCGCCGCCACCGGCGTCGGAGTCACGAACGTGTACGCCGCCTCAGGAACCTGCCGCGGGACGTTCTCCGCGAGCGGATCAGCCGGCAACGCGTCGACGACCGTCGATTCGAAGCGAATGTCATGGAGCGCGCGCCGCGCAGCTGTCGTCATAGATCGATTGTAGCCCGCGTCGGGATCACCTCGGCGCTATGATGCCGACGTGGACGCACGGGACATCCGTATTCATTCGCTGCACATCTACCCGGTCAAATCGGGGCGGGTCATCGACCTTCCGATGGCGCGCCTCGGCCCTCGGGGTCTGCAGTACGACCGCGAATGGATGTTCATCACCGCTGAGGGGCGTTTCATCACGCAGCGCAGCCATCCGGTGCTCGCCCTGCTCGAGGCGATACCCGATGAACGCGGCGTGACACTCGATCACCCGAATGCCGGCCGTTTACGGCTCGAAAGGCCCGAACCGCTGACGACCGCGCCGGGTGATTGGCGGACCGTCAGCGTCTGGAAGCGCGACATCGAAGGGATCGATCTCGGGCGCGAGGCGGCGCGCTACGCGAGTGCCGTCGTCGGCGAACCAGCGCGCATTGTTGCCGCCGGATCGGACAACTTCCCAGATGGCTATCCCTTACTCGTCTGCACCCTCGCCTCGCTTGCAGACCTCAATCGTCGGCTGCCCTCGGCTCTGCCGATGAACCGATTCCGTCCGAACATCGTCCTCGACGGTACAGCGGCTTGGGAAGAAGACCGCATCAAACAATTACGCATCGGCGATGCAGGACTCAAGCTCGTCAAGGCCTGCACGCGGTGCGCCGTGACCGGCATCGATCAGCAAGCCGGGCGCAAGGGTTTGAGCCCTCTGCTCGTGCTGCAGGAATTCCGATTCGATGCCCAACTACGGGGCGTCACCTTCGGACAGAACGCGCGCATCGCGCGCGGTGCCGGCAGCCTACTACGCGTCGGCGACGCGGTGCAGATTTCAGGTTGAGGGCGCGACGAGCGGAACCCGCGCGGTCACCTGACCCCGAAAGTCGAGCCAGGCGTGATTGGTGTAGTCGTAGAGCTTGCAGCGGCGTACGCAGTCACGATACGTCCGCCAATTCATTAGATACACCTGAAACTGATCGTTGAAACGCTCGGTCAACACGCTTTGGGCACGGCGCAGCGAATACATCGGGATCCGCGGATTCAGGTGATGTGCGTTGTGCTCCATGATGTTATGGAGCAAGCGATCGATGCCGAAGGGCAAACGCACCTGCACCGTCGCCGTGAGATACGCACGATATTGCTGCCACTCGTGACGCTTCATGAACCACGCGATCTTCGGGTGGGTGTGGTGAACAAACACCACGAAGCCCATCACGACATTCCAGAGTGCGAACGGCACCAGTACACCCAGCGCCAGCAGCAACACGAGGCTTTGCTCGGTCTTGATCGATACCAGAACGATCGAGCCCACCCATAACCCCATGCCCACCGTCACGAGCGC
>JBMTZJ010000186.1:0-2334 GCA_049455515.1 Steroidobacteraceae bacterium | reverse complement strand
CGCGGCAATCCGCGCCAATCCTCGTAAACGTCGATCCGATCGAAACAGGCCGCCGCCTCATGCGTCACGAGGACGAGGACACCCTGCGCGCCTCGCTCGAACGCACGCTGCGATGCGCGGCGAAGCATGTCCGCGATCTCGCTTGAGCCCTGCACACCTTCAGGTGCACTCCACTCGAGAGACAGCTCGCGTGCCATGAGCGAGCGACGACCGAGATCCGAATGACCCCGCGCCGATACCAAGCACGCGAAAGGGACCGACGCGTCGCGGTCATGCTCCGCAGCCTCGCGCATCTCGGCGAGAGAGCCGTTCGCGCTCAATGAATTTCTCGGGCGTGCAGATCGAGCAAAGCGCGACGCCAGCGTGCGGCCTCGTCCACGGCACTCGGTATTTCGTGCCCCTCACAGCGGCGGATGGCCACCGCCAAACGCAGGGCGCTGATCAAAATGAGACCCTCGACCCGGGCGGGCGATGCGGGATCCAGCATCGCGAGCGATAAGGATCCTGATTCGATCGACAGGCCCGATCGTCGAAGCGCCCCGAGCGTAACGCTCTTCAGAACATCTGCCGAATCGTTCACGAACCATCGACCGTGGTTTCGCCACGCGAGAGCGCCCGTCGCACCCTCCATGATTTCATCGTCACGCAACAGCAACGCCTCGCTCGCGCCCTTGGCCTGCGCCTCTTGCCGCGCAGCAAGGGACCAGTGGTAGCTCGTGGATTTTCCGAGAAAGCCCAGCCCCGGGTGAGCGAATGAAGCGACCGCCACATCGATCCCCTCTTCGAGCGAGCCGGTCGAGGAACGGTGCTCGCTCCATTCGCCGAGCGCCTGCCAGCCACCCGCGTTCGACGTGAGGCGAGAAGCATCGTGAGAGAGTACGAGACGCAGTCGGCCTGTAGAGAATTCCGAAAATTTTGAGTGCATGGCCTCGAGGCACTGCTGCGCGACGCTCCGAGCGAGCGCCGCCTGATCGACTCCGTAGGACCGCGCGACCGATTCGGACAGTCGATCGAGATGCTGCGAGAGGAACATGGGCCAACCCGCCTCGACGCGCAGCGTCTCGAACCATCCTTCGCCCGAGGCGATCAAGCCCGATGACGGCGCAAACGCGGGCTCGCCGGTCGCCAACCAACGACCATCAAGACAATAGCGGAGACTCCCGGAACTCATCAGCCCGCGAGGACATACACCACGAACGTGGCGACGCCGAGCGCTCCGGCGGCGAGCGCCTTGCGACGATACGCCGGAACGTTCCAGGCCATCAGCAAACCGGATAACAAGATGATCACGAGACCGATCGCCCACATCACCGAAATGCCTTTGGCGATCTCGCTGCCCTTCGCCTTGTGCAATTGCACGAGATGGCGCCACGGTGTCGTTTCTTTGATGACGAGCGTCGCGACCAACGGATCCGCCGCCGGCTTCAACACGACATCGCGACTCGCGCCCGTCCACTCGAGCTCGAAGGAGGTCCCGGCTTTTTTGATCGACGCAGCGCCCGACGGATGCGCGACACCCGCCTCGTCCAGCGCACGTTCGACGACGCCCGTCAGGGCGCTGAGCTCAGGCTTGAGCGGCTCCGCGAGTGTGATCGGCCGAGAGGTCTCCTCGTAGCTGCCCTTGATCGAGACGGTATAGAGCGCGCCGGTCGTCGCGAACATCACGGCGATGGGAAGAAAGAACGCCGCCAACCAGAGATGGATCGAGATCAGGGATTTCTGCATGGGGATGGCCCGTTGAAAGTGTCGATGAAGCGGAAGGCTACGAAGTTTAAACCCCTTGGATTGACTGCTTGACGACGAGTTCGCCGTTCTGTACCTTTTCGCATAAAGGTACTGGCTTGAAACCTATGACTCGGGAAAATAATTTCGCTGCGATCAAAAAAGGTCTGCTGGAATTTGCCGTGCTCAAGGTGGTCGGTACCGGCCAACTGTACGCCGCCGATATCCTGAGCCGCCTCGACCGCACGGAGTTCGCGACACAGGAAGGCACACTCTATCCCCTGCTGAGCAAATTAAGACGAGAAGGACTCGTTCATTACGAGTGGCAAGAGTCGAGCCTCGGGCCCCCGCGCAAGTACTACCGCCTCACCGGCCACGGGCGCCACCACCTCGACACCCTCGATCGGTACTGGAAAACCATCGACCGCACCCTCGCCGAACTCGGCAGCTGATGCCCACGGAGACCCGCATGAAACGCGTGATTCAAGCGAGCCTAAATCGCAATCCCTACTCCCTCGAGGAAGACGCCTACGCCCGCCTCGAGGTCTACCTCGCCGAATCGGCCGCAGCACTCGCCGAGAACCCCGATCGCGAGGAGATCCTGCTCGACCT
>JBMTZJ010000185.1:0-2340 GCA_049455515.1 Steroidobacteraceae bacterium | reverse complement strand
GCTTTAGAGCGATATTTAGCCCCGCATTTGAAGAAATTCACGGCCGATTTAGCTTTCGACATGCGCGGTCGATCGCTCGTCATGACCGATTGCTGGGTCAACATCATGCCGAAAGGGGTCGTCCACTCTCTGCACCTGCACCCGGTGTCGACGATCAGTGGCACTTATTACGTTCAGGTGCCGGCCGGATCCTCCGGTTTGAAGTTCGAGGACCCTCGACTCGATCGATTCATGGCCGCCCCGCCTCGAAAGGCGTCGGCCCCCGCCGCCTTGCGGCCGTGGCACACGGTGCCCGCCAAGGTTGGCCAGGTCGTACTCTTCGAAAGCTGGCTCCGTCACGAGGTTCCCCCCAACCCGACGGGTGGCGAACGGGTGAGCATCTCGTTCAATTTCAACTGGTTTTGATCGGGTTTTAGCCCGTCGATCACGGCGGGTTTTAAGTTGACAGCCCCCCGGCCGCTCCCTAGAATCCGCGGCCTTTCTCGGGAGTCCCGTGGTCGGGGCCTCCGAAAAACAGCGACTTCTCAGACGCCGGGCCGCCCTCGAGAGGGGGTGGCCCGGGTTGTCTGTGCAAGTCGTCCGCCGCAGCCGGTCGTCGAGCTGTCGGTCGTAGGTCCGGGTTCTCTCGCGTTCGCGCGGGATGTTTTTGCGGACCTTGCGAGCGATGTCTCCTGTCCGGTCGTTTTTGGTTCTCAAACGATGAAGATCTGGAGACTGCATGGCCACAACAGGTCAGCTGATTCGCGCCCCGCGCCGTACGCCGTCTGAAAAGACGAAAGTTCCGGCCCTCGGCGCTGCGCCTCAAAAGCGCGGCGTGTGCACTCGCGTGTACACCACCACCCCCAAGAAGCCCAACTCGGCCCTCCGCAAGGTCTGCCGTGTGCGCCTCGTCAACGGTTTCGAGGTTACCTCGTACATCGGCGGCGAAGGCCACAACCTGCAGGAGCACTCGGTCGTGCTCATCCGTGGCGGTCGTGTGAAGGACCTTCCGGGCGTCCGCTACCACACGGTACGCGGCACCCTCGACTGTGCGGGCGTCAACGACCGCAAGCAGGGTCGTTCCAAGTACGGCGCCAAGCGCTCAAAGAAATAAGGAGAGCGAACGATGTCACGTCGCGCACAAGCTCCGGTCCGTCACATCCTGCCGGACCCCAAGTTCAACAACGACATGCTCGCGAAGTTCATGAACGTCGTCATGAAGAGCGGCAAGAAGTCGGCTGCCGAGCGCATCATCTATGGTGCAATCGACCGCATTTCCGAGAAAACCGGCAAGCAGGGCAACGATGCCATCGATCTGCTTTCGCAGGCGCTCGATAACGTGAAGCCCGTCGTCGAGGTGAAGTCTCGCCGCGTCGGTGGTGCCACGTACCAGGTGCCTGTCGAGGTTCGCGCGCCGCGTCGCCAGACCCTCGCCATGCGTTGGGTCATCGAGGCCGCGCGCGGTCGCAGCGAGAAGTCGATGGCGTTCCGCCTCGCCCACGAGCTCATGGACGCCGCCGAGAACCGCGGCGCTGCCGTGCGCAAGCGCGAGGACACGCACCGTATGGCCGAGGCCAACAAGGCCTTCGCGCACTACCGCTGGTAATCGTCGGACTCGTCCGAAGAACAGGCGCACCCGGTCATGGCCCGCACCACTCCCATCGAGCGTTACCGAAACATCGGTATCTCCGCTCATATCGATGCGGGCAAGACCACCACGACCGAGCGCATCCTTTTCTACACGGGCGTTTCACACAAGATCGGTGAAGTCCACGATGGCGCCGCCATCATGGATTACATGGAGCAAGAGCAGGAGCGTGGCATCACGATCACCTCCGCTGCGACCACCTGCTTCTGGAAGGGGATGAACAAAGATTTCCCCGAGCACCGCATCAACATCATCGACACGCCGGGGCACGTCGACTTCACCATCGAAGTCGAACGCTCGCTACGCGTTCTCGACTCGGCCGTTGCGCTCTTTTGTGCAGTCTCGGGCGTACAGCCGCAGTCAGAAACCGTTTGGCGTCAGATGAATCGCTATGGCGTGCCGCGCATTGCGTTCGTCAACAAAATGGATCGCTCCGGTGCCAACTTCAATCGCTGCATCGATCAGATCCGCACGCGTCTGCGTGGCAATCCCGTGCCGATCCAATTGCCGATCGGTGCCGAAGACAACTTCGAAGGTGTCATCGACCTTCTGAAGATGAAGGCGATCTACTGGGACGCCGACACGCAGGGCATGAAATTCGAGTACCGCGACATTCCGAGCGAGTTGCGCGAGGAGGCGGAAGCCGCCCGCACGCTCGTGATCGAGGCGGCTGCCGAGGCCAACGAGTCGTTGATGAACAAATACCTCGAGGG
>JBMTZJ010000184.1:0-2343 GCA_049455515.1 Steroidobacteraceae bacterium | reverse complement strand
CCAAAGAAAAATCAACCCATCACGGGCATGACCATACTCGAGGGCGTGCGTCGCAGCCGTAGCGCCGATCACTGGGAGGGCGGAAGCATCCTCGATCCGAACGACGGTAAGGTCTATCGGGTGCGTCTCACTCCGCAAAGGGATGGCCGAACGCTCGAGGTCCGCGGTTACCTCGGACCGTTTTATCGAAATCAGTATTGGGTGAGAGTCGATTAAGCCGCAAACAGGGCGATGATCGCCGTCGCTGCCGCGATATTGAGTGCGAAGCCGACGACGAGCATACGCTTCAGCGTCACGACTCCTGATGAGAACGCAATCGCGTTGGGCCCGGTCGCTACGGGCAACATGAACGCGAAGCTCGCGGCGATCGCCACCGGAAACACCAAGGTCTGAAGCGGCGTGCCCGTCGCTTCGGCGATCGCTGCCACCACGGGGAGCATCGAGGTGAGCGTCGCGACATTGCTCGCCAACTCCGAAATGAGAATGGTCGCGAGCACGAGAATCACGATGAGACCGAACGTCGACAAGCCCTCGAGACTCACGATCCAAGCACCGATCCATTGAGCGAGACCGGTGGCCTCCATCGCCGCGGCGAGCGATAGCCCTCCTCCAAAGAGAATGGCGATTCCCCAGGGAATACGCTCGGCTCGCGTCCAATCGATGAGCTTCTCGCCGCTCTTACGGCCCGACGGTACGAGAAACAACACGAGCGCTCCGATGACGGCAATGCTGGTATCGCTCAGCTTCGCGAGCGGTGGCCACTCGTTCAACTGCAAGCGGAACATCCATGCCAACGCCACGAGACCGAAGATCACACCGATGCGAATCTCCGGTTTCGAGATTGGCCCGAGTTTCTCGAGGGCTGATCGAACGACCTCCCCCATCACGGAGGACGTTGCGCGGGGTTTTCCGAAAAGCGGGGCACAGAGCAAGAGCCACGAGATCGGCAGGATGACGAGAATGAGCGGAATCGCCTGACTCATCCAATCCACAAAGGCCATCGGCTCACCCGCGCGCTCAAAGAAACCCATCGCAATGAGATTGGTGGGTGAGCCGACTGGCGTACCGACTCCGGCGATCGTCGCAGCATGCGCTACACCAAGCAGCAATGCTCCACCGAGCGCGAGGTCCGGCTTATCGTCAGGCGATAACGCTCTCGCGGCACCGAGCGCGATCGGCGCCAACATCAATGTGGTCGCCGTGTTGGAGATCCACATCGAGATGACCGCAGAGCCGAGCATGAAACACCCGACGAGGGGGATGGGCCGTCCCCGCGCAAACGAGGCGATGGACAAGGCGATACGTTCATGCAGTCGCCAACGCTCTACGGCTGCGGCGAGGATGAATCCGCCGATGAAGAGAAAAATGATGGGATCGGCGTACGGTGCCGCCGCATCTTTGACCGACGCGGCGCCGAGCAGCGGCAGAAACGCCAAGGGGAGCAAGGCGGTCGCAGCAATCGGAATCGCTTCGGTCACCCACCAGACCACCATGAGTGCCGCGAGCGACACCACCCACCACGCCTCGGGCGTCAGGCCCTCGGGTGGCGCGAAACCTTGCACGGCGAGCGCCAGCGCGGGACCCAATACGAGGCCGACCTTGCGTCCGACCTCTCCCAGCGAACCGGTCTCTTCTGCACCTGAGTTGATCAAAGAATTCTCCCTGCCCGCGCTCTCAAGATGCCAACAGCGCGCGGAGCGCGACAAACTTTGCCCAGGCCTCGTCCCACTCGGCCTCGGCTCGCGAATCGTGCACGATCCCGCCGCCGATATCCCAGCGCGCCTCATCATCGCGCACTTGCAAGGATCGGATCACCACACTGAACTCGGCATCGCCGTTGGGCTCGACCCAGCCCAAGACCCCGCCGTACAAACCTCGAGGCCCCTGCTCGAGCTCCCGAATCATCCGACAGGCTTCGATCTTGGGCGCGCCCGTCATGGACCCGGGCGGGAACGCGGCAGCGAGCGCATTCCAAACATCGAGTCCGGGGCGTAGCTCACCGCGAACGGTAGAGGTCATTTGTGCAACGCTCGCATAGCGCTCCACCTCGAAGAGCGATGCGACGCGGACACTCCCCGGTTCGCATACGCGGCCGAGATCGTTGCGCGCGAGATCGGTGATCATGACGTTCTCGGCGCGATCTTTGATCGACTCACCGAGCTCCCGAAGGATCTGCGCCTCGTCCGAGCCCTCGAGCCTGCGCGTGCCTTTCATGGGCCGCAAGATCGTCTCGCGACCGCGCACCGACAAAAACCGCTCAGGGCTTGCCGACAACAATTCGAAGTTCGGCAAGCTCACCCATGCTGCGTGATCGACGGGGTTTCGTGCGAGCAGCGCCGCGAA
>JBMTZJ010000183.1:0-2364 GCA_049455515.1 Steroidobacteraceae bacterium | reverse complement strand
GCCGCGATCACGCTGTCGCATCGCCTCGTCGAGCGCCAGGCCAAGGTTCGCAAGCAAGGCAAGCTTAAGTGGCTGCGTCCGGATGCGAAGAGCCAGGTCACCCTGCGCTATGA
Organism: Steroidobacteraceae bacterium; assembly: GCA_049455515.1. Lineage (GTDB taxonomy): Bacteria > Pseudomonadota > Gammaproteobacteria > Steroidobacterales > Steroidobacteraceae > UBA964. Next base: position 2,251 of record JBMTZJ010000183.1, on the reverse strand, counting down.
AAACGACAAGCCGGTCGCCATCGACGCCGTCGTGCTCTCGACGCAGCACAGTGACGATGTCTCCACGAACTCGCTTCGCGAAGCCGTGATGGAAGAGATCATCAAACCTGTTCTCCCCAAGAAATGGCTGCACCGCAGCACCAAGTTCCACATCAATCCGACCGGTCGCTTCGTCATCGGAGGTCCCGTCGGCGACTGCGGCCTCACCGGTCGTAAGATCATCGTCGACACCTACGGTGGCTTCGCCCGCCACGGCGGCGGCGCGTTCTCGGGCAAGGACCCCTCGAAGGTCGATCGCTCGGCCGCCTATGCGGCGCGTTACGTGGCCAAAAATATCGTGGCCGCGGGTCTCGCGGACCGGTGCGAAGTTCAAGTGTCCTACGCCATCGGCGTCGCCAAGCCGACCTCCGTCATGGTCGAGACATTCGGCACCGGCAAGGTCTCCCGCGAGAAGCTCACCAAGCTCGTCGATCGACACTTCGATCTCACGCCGTACGGTCTGCGCGAAATGCTCAAGCTCGCCCGACCGATCTACCGCAAGACAGCCGCCTACGGTCACTTCGGCCGTGAGGACCGCGACTTCACCTGGGAGCGCACTGACCGCGCGGCCGCACTCGCTGCCGATGCCGGTCTCGGCAAGCGGGGGCGCCGCCGGGCATAATTAGAAAACCGCGTCCGCGAGGGGCGCTGCAGCACCGGGTTGGCCGGTGCCAGGCTCGCGGACCGGCGTACATCGTCAACGGCGCCCGTCAATCTTCAACCAAAGATTAACGGAGACCTGACATGAACGCTGTGATCAAGCCTTTGAAGGGCAAGGGCGACTTCCACGTCGCCGACCTCTCTCTCGCCGAGTGGGGCCGCAAGGAAATCCGCATCGCCGAAACCGAAATGCCGGGACTGATGGCGATCCGCGAAGAGTTCGCTCCCACCCAGCCGCTGCGCGGCGCCCGCATCACGGGCTCGCTGCACATGACGATTCAGACGGCCGTGCTCATCGAGACGCTGCAGGCGCTCGGGGCGCAGGTGCGCTGGGCCTCGTGCAACATCTTTTCGACGCAGGACCACGCTGCCGCGGCAATCGCCGTCAACGGCACGCCGGTATTCGCCTACAAAGGCGAATCGCTCAAAGAATACTGGGATTTCACCCACCGTATCTTCGAGTGGCAGGACGGTGGTTACTCCAACATGATTCTCGATGACGGCGGCGATGCCACGTTGCTGCTGCATCTTGGCACCAAAGCCGAGAAGGACCTCTCGGTGCTCACGAATCCGGGCAGCGAAGAAGAGGAAGTCCTCTTCGCCTCTATCAAAGAAACGCTCAAGCGCGACCCGAAGTGGTACTCGACGCGTATCAGCAAGATCCGCGGTGTCACCGAAGAGACGACCACCGGCGTGAAGCGTCTCTACCAGATGGCAAAAGACGGCGATCTCGCCTTCCCGGCCATCAACGTCAACGACGCCGTCACCAAGTCGAAGTTCGACAACCTCTACGGCTGCCGCGAGTCGCTGGTCGATGCCATCAAGCGTGCGACCGACGTCATGATCGCGGGCAAGGTGGCCGTGGTCGCCGGTTACGGCGACGTGGGCAAGGGCTCGGCGCAGGCGCTGCGCGCCCTCTCCGCCCAGGTCTGGGTGACGGAAGTCGACCCGATCTGCGCGCTGCAGGCCGCGATGGAAGGCTACCGTGTCGTCACGATGGAATACGCCGCCGACAAGGCGGACATCTTCGTGACCGCAACCGGCAACTTCCACGTGATCAACTACGATCACATGAAGCGCATGAAGGACCAGGCCATCGTCTGCAACATCGGGCACTTCGACAATGAAATCGACTGTGCCTCGTTGAAGCAGTGCACGTGGGAGAACATCAAGCCGCAGGTCGACCACGTGATTTTCCCGGACGGCAAGCGCATCACGCTGCTCGCCGAGGGCCGTCTCGTGAACCTCGGTTGCGGTACGGGTCACCCGTCATACGTGATGTCGTCCTCGTTCGCCAATCAGACGATCGCGCAGATCGAGCTGTGGGCGAACCACGAGAAGTATCCGGTCGGCGTCTACGTGCTGCCGAAGCACCTCGACGAGAAGGTCGCGCGCTTGCAGCTCAAGAAGCTCGGCGCCGAACTCACCGAGCTCACGGACCAGCAGGCACGCTACATTGGCGTCGCCAAGCAGGGTCCGTACAAGCCCGAGACCTACCGCTACTAATCGACGGCCGCCGTCCGCGGCCTCTGACACCGGGGCGGGGGGGGGG
>JBMTZJ010000182.1:0-2418 GCA_049455515.1 Steroidobacteraceae bacterium | reverse complement strand
TCGAATTACTCCACTGCGCCTCGCTCGTACACGATGATTTGCCGTGTTTCGACGACGCGGAGGTCCGCCGCAATCGGCCGTCGGTACATCGTGCATTCGATGAACGGATTGCTCTGCTCGTCGGCGATGCGCTCATCGTGCTCGCCTTTCAAAACGTCGCGCGGGCCTTCGCAAACTCGCCCGACCGATTACCGAATCTCGTTCTTGCCTTGACGCGCACGGTGGGCGCGCCCGGCGGCATCGTTGCGGGTCAAGCTTGGGAGTGCGAAGAGGCGACGCCGCTCGAAGAATATCGTCGACAAAAAACGGGCGCACTCTTCATCGCTGCGACGGTCGGCGGAGCATTATCTGCGGGCGCAGATCCCACGCCGTGGCGCGTTTTGGGTGAAACGTTGGGCGAGGCTTATCAGATTGCGGATGACATCCGTGATGCGCTCGGAACCGACGATGAGCTCGGGAAACCCGCAGGACGCGATGCAGATCTTGGTCGTCCTACCGCGATTACCGAGCTGGGTATCCAAGGCGCCGTCAAACATTTCGAGGCCTTGATTGCACGCGCTGCCGCCTCTATTCCCGAATGCCCAGGCGCCGAGTTCTTGCGCGAACTCGTAGATCTCGAGGCGCAGCGCTTACTGCCGGCCGCTTTGCTGCAGCGCGCGGTCTGACCGGGTTTTCCGCCATGTGGCGCGATTGGCGTAATCGCCTGTTGATGAGTCCGCGTTTCCAGCGGGCAGCGGCTGCCTTTCCGTTTACTCGAGGACGGGCCCGTACCGAGGCCCGCGAGCTATTCGATATCGTCGCCGGATTTACGTACACGCAAATCACGCTGGCCTGTGTGCGGCTCGGTTTACTTGAGCAACTACGTCACGGCGCGAAGCCAGAGAAATCTTTGGTCGCTGTGATGGCCATGTCCGATGCCGCGGCGCGTACCTTGCTTCGGGCGGCTGCGGCCATCGAGTTACTCGATGTCCGAGAGGGCACAGACCCGCCAAACTGGGCGCTCGGACGCCGTGGCGCAGCCTTGCTCGGAAACCCAGGTGTACTCGCGATGATCGAGCATCACGCCGTCCTTTACACGGATCTCGTCGATCCGGTCGCGATGCTGCGGGCAGCACGCGGTTCGACGGGTTTGTCGAAATACTGGCCGTACGCGAGTGCGACGGTTCCCGGGGAGGTCGCGGGCGAGGGGACCCACGACTACACGCGGCTCATGGCCGCTTCGCAAAGTCTCGTGGCCCAGGAGATTCTCGATTCGTACGACGTGTCGATCCATCGCCGTGTCCTCGATGTGGGCGGTGGAGACGGCACTTTTCTGCGGGCTCTCGGTAAACGGGCGCCATCGGCGGCGCTTGTGCTGTTCGACTTGCCGGGCGTTGCGGAGGTCGCGCATCGGCGATTCGCTGAGAGCGGAATGACCCATCGTGTCGAGGTGATCGGAGGTGATTTTTCTCGCGATGCGCTGCCACGCGGCGCAGATCTGATCACGCTGGTTCGAGTGCTTCACGATCATGACGATCCGCTCGTCGAGACCGTTTTGGGTTCCGCGTTTCAGGCGTTGGCGCCCGGCGGGCGCCTGCTCGTCGCTGAGCCCTTGGCAGGCACGACCGGGGCAGAACGCATGGGGGACGCCTATTTCGGGATCTACCTCTGGGCCATGGGTAGCGGACGTCCGCGATCGGCGAAAGAGCTGACCGGGATGCTCGAAAAAGCCGGTTTTTCCCGTATCCGACGCCTGCGGACACGGATTCCCCTACAAACCAGCGTTTTGGTTGCCGAGCGCGGCTAAATCTCCCCGATGTATGGGAAGGGCACCCTCATTTTCGAAAAAGTGTCCGTTTTAATTGACACCGTAAAGCGTAAGCGTAGACTGACAGGTGGAAAAACAGGCCAAGGAGCCTGCATGGGACAGGGATTGGACACTCTCGCGGTGGTGATTGAGGGACCGGAGCGCTTGGCGCTTGACCGGCTCGCCCTGCAGAGCCCTGCGGATGACGACATCGTCGTCTCGACGGAGTGGAGCGGAATCAGTACGGGCACGGAGCGCTTGCTCTGGTCGGGAAAGATGCCTGCTTTCCCTGGCATGGGTTACCCCCTGGTTCCCGGCTACGAGTCCGTCGGCCGTATCGAAGCCGTGGGACGCAACGTGCATAACCGACGGGTCGGTGAGCGCGTCTTCGTGCCCGGCGCCCGTTGTTACCGTGATGTCCGGGGTCTTTTCGGCGGCGCCGCATCGCGGCTCGTCGTACCCGCCACGCGTGCCACACTGCTCGATGAATCTTTGGGCGAGAACGCTGTGTTGCTCGCGTTAGCTGCAACAGCCCGTCACGCCATGGCCGCAGCGCACGCCGCGCCACCGGAGTTGATCGTGGGTCACGGCGTGCTCGGTCGTCTGCTGGCGCGGATCACGATCGCGAGCGG
>JBMTZJ010000181.1:0-2450 GCA_049455515.1 Steroidobacteraceae bacterium | reverse complement strand
ACGCAGTTTCCAAAGAATATCGGCGCAAAGGACGGCGCGATCACGGCCCGTATGCCGTATTCGTGCAACGCCCAAACGGCGTGCTCGCGACTCGACCCACAACCGAAATTCTCCCCTCCCAACAGAATCCGTGCCCCCGCGTAGCGCGGCTGGTTGAGCACGAAGGACGGGTTGGGCTCGCGCCCACCCACAGCCGTATATCGCCAACCTGCGAAGAGACCCTCGGCCAGACCCCGTTTCGAGACAGATTTCATTTCTCGAGAAGGGATGATGGCATCGGTATCCACATTCGATCGAATGAGCGGCGCCGCAACCGCAACAAGCTCCCGAACGGGCTCGATCATGCGCGCTCTCCCAGCGGCGGAAGCTCCGCGACACCGGCGATTCGACCGAGTACGGCACTCGCCGCAACGGTCTCCGGACTCGCGATGTGCGTGCGCGTCTCGGGGCCTTGCCGACTTTCGAAATTCCGATTGGTCGAGGAAATCACCCGTTGCCGTACCCCAAAGCTCTCGCCTCCGGCAAAAAAACACATCGAGCATCCCGACTCGCGCCATTCGAATCCCGCATCACGGAATATTTGATCGAGTCCTTCAGCCTCGGCGGCGCGCTTGACCGACATCGAGCCTGGAACACAGATCGCGCGTACACCTTTCGCGACGGACCGCCCGCGGAGGACCTCGGCGGCCCGTCGCAGATCCGATAACCGACTGTTCGTGCACGAACCGATGAACGCGGCGCCGATTTCCAACTCGCGTAGCGGAATTCCCGATGACAGCCCCATGTACGCGAGCGCACGTTGATAGGCTTCGGGTGCGGCCCCGCTCTCATGTTGCGAGGGCACGGCACCGGTCACCGGAATGGCGTGTTGCGGACTCGTTCCCCACGTCACCATCGGCGCGAGCTTGGAGACATCGATGACGATTTCACGGTCGAAAACAGCTTCGGGGTCGCTTCTCAAGTTCCGCCACGACGTCACCGCCTGCGACCAAAGAGCACCGCGTGGCGCGTACGGCCGGCCCTTCAGGTACTCAAAGGTTTGTTCGTCAGGCGCGACGAAACCCGTGACCGCGGAAAACTCGGTCGCCATGTTGCACAGCGTGAATCGGCTCTCCATGTCGAGGCTCTCGACCGCCGATCCGGCGAACTCCACCGCATAGCCGTTTCCACCTGCGGAACCGTGACGCGCAATCAGAGCAAGGGCGAAATCTTTGGCCGTTACCGCTCTGGGCCTCTCGCCCTCGAAACGCACACGCATGGTCTTCGGACGCTGAATTCTTAGCGTGCCCGTGGCAAGCGCATGCTCGGCCTCCGTTGAGCCAATACCCCAGGCGAAGGCGCCCATCGCCCCTTGCGTGCAGGTGTGGCTATCCGGACAGACCACGGTCGATCCGGGAAGCACGATGCCGAGTTCCGGTGAAATGACATGAACGATACCCTGCAGCGGATCACGGACATCGAAGAGCCGAATGCCCGCCGCCCGTGCCGCCTCTCGGGTTTCGGTGATGAACGCGGAACCGCCGGGCAGAAGGGTGTCGTCCCCCCGCCCCGCACGGGTGTCAACGATGTGATCCATCGTGCAAAAGACGCGGGAGGAATCAAGAAGCGTACGCCCAGACTCGGCGAGGCTCTTCAAGGCTACGGAGCCGGTACGCTCATGCAAAAACACGCGGTCGATCGCGATCAATGCCGCACCGCCGTCCAATTCACGTACGAGGTGCGACTGCCAAAGTTTGTCGAATAGCGTTCGAGCGATCATTGAGGCGCGACTCCGAGGACGTCGATTATGCCCCGGTGCGCTGCCCCCAAGGGTCCTCAGACTGGACGATCCTCGAAAGACAACATCACTTCGGTCCCCCGGCCATCCGGCCGACGACGAACGTCAAGCGAGCCACCCAGGTCCCGAGCCCGGCGACGCATATTCGAGAGTCCGCGTCCGGGCGAAACATCGTCGGCGATCCCCGCACCGTCGTCCTCGACTTTGATGTGATACACCGAGTCACCGAGGTAACGCGCCGTGACGATAATCTCACGTGCTCCGGCATGACGCATGGCATTAGTGATGGACTCTTGAATGATTCGCAGCACTTGAAGCATGCGACGTGCGGTCATCGCGGGTGCGCCATCGAGCTGGAGACTCCACGCGAGGCCGATACCCTGCTCTGCGATTCGACGCTCGACCCGCGTCTTGTAATCGACTAACGCGGCCTCGAGGCTATCGTTCTGTTCGCGCAGCGTGTCGACCATCAAGTGTAGGTCTGCGGAACACTCGCGCAGCAAGTGAATGATATCGGCCTGCGTCATCTCGCCACGTTCCACCCGCAAGCGCGCCGTCGAAATCTGCGAGCCGAGGCCGTCGTGCATATCGGCGAGCAGCATCTCGCGTTCGTGAGCGCGGGATCGCGACACTTCGAGCGTCGTAACCGCCTTTTGAGCGTCTTCCCGTTGTC
>JBMTZJ010000180.1:0-2453 GCA_049455515.1 Steroidobacteraceae bacterium | reverse complement strand
CATCAATTGATGTGATGATTTCCATAGACGATTTAGATCGATTTATCGGGCCCGAAATCAATGGCGGACATCAAACTCAAGGATCTGCGCTACCTGGTCGCCGTGGCCGATACCGGACATTTCGGGCAGGCCGCGGAACGCTGCTTCGTCAGTCAGCCGACACTGTCCGCGCAGCTTAAAAAGCTCGAAGACTATCTCGGGGTGCCGCTGGTGGAACGCCAGCCGCGCAAAGCCCTCCTGACGCCAGCGGGGGTCGAGATCGTTGCTCGGGCGCGGCGGATCGTCGAAGCCAGTGACGAGGTGGTCGCGATCGCCCAAGCCCACCGCGAACCCTTGGCGGGTCGGCTCAAGGTCGCTTTCCTGCCGACGATCGGTCCGTATCTCCTCCCCGTCGTCGCTCAGCAGCTACGCAAGGCGCTTCCCCAGCTCGAGCTCATGCTCTACGAATACCAAACCGCGACGATGCTCGAGCGGCTGCGCGGCGGGGATATCGACATGGGGATCTTGGCCCTTCCGGTGGATCTCGACGGATTTGCCTCGCGATTTCTTTACGACGAGCCCTTCGTGGTTGCTGCACCAATCGATCATCCGCTCGCGGCGCGTAAACAGCTCAAAATCGATGATCTCAAAGGAGCAACGCTGCTGCTGCTTGAGGACGGTCACTGCTTGCGCGATCAGGCGCTCGATATCTGCAACCGAATTGACGTCCACGAAAAACAGGACTTCCGCGCCACCAGCATCGAGACGTTGCGACAGATGGTCGCTGCCGGCGCGGGACTGACTCTGATGCCGGAGTTTGCGACGCGCGGTGCCCACGCAGCGCCCAAAGGGCTGGTGTTTAAACCCTTCTCCAAGCCTGTTCCGACTCGAATGATCGGGGCGATTTGGCGAAAGAGCTCTCCCAGAACAGCAGCAATCGATGCGGTCGCACGCGTCATCGCCGAGCAGGCAGGATGAAATCGTGAGCGCCACTATTCTTTGGTTCAGACAAGACTTGCGACTCGCCGATCACCCGGCTCTTCGTGCTGCGATTGCGCGAGGAAAACCGATCATTCCCGTTTTTCTTTGGTGCCCACAAGAGGAGGGTGAATGGAGTCCGGGTGGCGCTTCTCGCTGGTGGCTGCATCAATCCCTTTCGGCGCTGTCGAAAGATCTGGAGAAGAGCGGATCGAAGCTCGTGATCCGCCGGGTCGACGATTCCCTGTCGGCAATCAAAAAATTATTGCGGGAAACTGGTGCCGATGCAGTCTACTGGAGCCGGCGCTACGAACCTCTCGTCATCGAGCGCGATCGACGAATCAAAGAAACGCTTCGTCAGGCAGACGTCGAAGTCCGAAGCTTCAATGCCGCGCTGCTTACCGAGCCTTGGGACGTACAAAATCTGAGCGGAAAGCCCTTTCAGGTTTTCACCCCGTTCTGGCGTAAGGTGGTCGGTACTCTCGATCCGCCTGCGCCGCTCCCGGCGCCAAAGCACATCGCGCCGCCGGCGAAGTGGCCATCCAGCGTGAAAATCGAGTCACTCGACCTCATGCCGCAGATCTCTTGGTATGAGGGAATGGCGCAAACCTGGCTTCCGGGAGAGCGCGGGGCAAAGCGTCATCTCGAGACCTTCCTGGATGGGCCCGTCAAAGATTACGATGAGACACGAAACTTGCCGGCGCAGCCGGGAACGTCACGACTCTCGCCCCATCTTCATTTCGGCGAAATCTCGCCACGCCAGATTTGGCATGCGGCACCCAAGTGGCGGAGTAGCCAGTTCATGGCAGAGATCGGCTGGCGGGAGTTTGCACATCACCTGCTGTATCACTTTCCACGCACCACGAACGAACCTTTGCGGGCAGATTTTCAACGCTTTCCGTGGCGCGAAAATTCGCATGAACTTCAGGCCTGGCAACGCGGAAACACGGGGATTCCACTCGTCGATGCGGGCATGCGCGAACTGTGGGAAACCGGCTGGATGCACAACCGTGTGCGCATGGTCGTGGCTTCGTTTCTCGTCAAGAATCTACGCATGCACTGGCTGCATGGTGCCCGATGGTTTTGGGACACACTGGTTGACGCAGATCTCGCGAGCAATACGCTCGGCTGGCAGTGGGCGGCCGGCTGCGGTGCCGATGCGGCACCCTACTTCCGGGTCTTCAATCCCGAGAGCCAGGCGGAAAAATTTGATCCGCAGAGCGAATACATCAAGCGCTGGCTCCCGGAGCTCTCCGGAAAATCGCACAAGCCCTATCCCGCGCCTATCGTAGATCTCAAGGCATCTCGCGAGTCGGCGCTCGCTGCGTTCAAGACGTTACGGAAATAACATGGTCAAACATATCGTGATGTGGCGCCTCCGCGACGGCGCCTCCAAGACAGCCGACGCTCATCAGATCAAATCTTTGCTGGAGAGCCTCTCGGGCAAGATCCCGGGCCTTCTGAAAATCGAGGTGGGCGTGAACTTCATCGAGGAC
>JBMTZJ010000179.1:0-2471 GCA_049455515.1 Steroidobacteraceae bacterium | reverse complement strand
AAGCGTTTCGCGAACTCTGCACGCGGCAGGCGTAATACCGCCCCAAGCGTACGCACACCCACCGAATCGAGCCGCTCGATTACGGCTGCAGGCCAGCGCAGCAACGCGAGAGGTAACGGTGCGAGCACGCCGACGAGGCGATCTCGAGCGAGCACGATGACGCTCTGCCCTGCGCGCGCGAGCACGAGCGCGGCAAGCGGTGTCGGCGCCAACGACCCGTGCACGACAAACCCCGCTGCACGACAACGCTCGAGTAATTGGCGACACAGCGACTGCGCGCCACCAAAAAGACGAAAACTGCCACGTACCTCGAGCAATACCGCATCGGGTGGCTCGAGACTCACACGCGAACTGAAATCGCTTGCGAGATCGGCGAGACGCGACAGCCACTCTGCAGTATCGGGTGATGCATCCGGTAACGCACCCTGCGTCGCATCGGATCGTACATGCAGCGCAAACCAGGCTTCGGGCGCCGTATCGAATAACGATGCAAGCGGCAGCGGCGGTTCGGGCGGCTCACCCGATGTGACCGCACGCGGTACTGCCGCCGTCTTCGTGACAGTCGAAATCTTTGAGTCGATACGCGACTTGCGAAATGCCCGCGTCACCGAAGATGCGCGCTCACGGCGTGACATTTTCGTGATCCTGCAAAGCGTTCCCCTGCAGAGAGAACTCTTGCCAACGTAATTCGAGAGGTCTGCGCGCACCGCCACGACTTTTGAGCAGGTGTACACACCCACCCGTCTGTTGCGGTTCGAATACGAGGCGCAGCTCTGCAGGCGATGTGCGGGCTGCCTCGGTGAGTGGACGGAACAGGAATGCCGGTGCACCACTGCGCTGCGTGGCAAGCTGAAGACGCCGCAGCATCGTCACGGTGGTGGCGGCACCTGGCGTAAGCCATGCGAGTACGATGGCTGCACCGCCCGAATCGAGCGATTGCTCGATGACCCAAGCCGGTTCGGCCGTACGCACCACGAGCTGACGCTCGAGCGGCACACCGGCGGCGATGAGCGCCGGCGCATAAGGCTCGAACGGTGGCGCGACCCAAACCGCCCATCGTGATGCCTGCAAAGATCCGAGATGCACGAGCAGCGGTACGAGCAGACGCAGTTCGCCGAGACCGCTGCGCGCCGTGAGAATTTCGGTGAGACCGGCAGCCGGCCATCCGCCGCCGGGCAGCGCCTCATCGAGGCGGGTACACCCCGTGCTGAGCGTAGCGGTGCGTGCAACGCTTCGACCGCGCCAGATGGCGGGGTGTTCGAGCAGCCGCTCGAGCGACGGCTCGGCTGTGGTGTCGCAAGTGGCCTGAACCATGGTGACAGCGCGCAGCGTCCATTGATGGACGCTGCCTCGGAAAATGCATCGTGAAACCTCGACGGAGGTGAGGGACTCGAGGTAACGCCTGCGGCGTTACATGAGCCCTGCAGGAGTCGCCTTGCCGCTCGTGGCACCCCGACGCAGTACACCGACCACCACGCCTTCGATGATGAGCGGCTCTTCGCGCAGGTTGACGCGGATCGGCTCGAAGTCGGGGTTTTCGGGCAGCAACCAGACCGTGGGGCCTTCTTGCTTGTAGCGTTTGACCGTGACTTCGTTTTCGAGACGGGCGACGATGATTTGACGATTGCGCACCTCGGGCGTGCGGTGCACGGCGACGAGGTCGCCATCGAGGATGCCGGCATCTTTCATGGACATGCCGGTGACCTTGAGGAGGTAATGCGGCCGCGGGGAGAAGATGTCGGGATCGATGTTGAAGCGCGCTTCGATGTTCTCTTCTGCGAGAATGGGCTTACCGGCGGCAACGCGGCCGATGAGTGGCAGACCGAGCTGCTCGCGCAGGATGTCCTTGAGTTGGATGCCTCGCGAGGTGCCCGGCACGAGTGCGATCACGCCCTTTCGGGCGAGAGCGCGCAGATGCTCCTCGGCGGCGTTGGCGGACTTGAACCCGAGCTCTTGCGCGATTTCTGCCCGCGTGGGCGGCATGCCGGTTTCGGCAATAGCTCTTTGAATGAGACGGAGGATTTCGGTTTGACGTGGGGTGAGATCTGACATGGGACACCTCTGTTGATCCATACAGTACCTGTGAATTCATCCAGTCGCAAGCCCCCCTCCGCCGATTTCGACGCCTTGGTCATCGGCGCCGGCCACAACGGCCTCGTCTGCGCCGCTTACCTCGCCCGCGCGGGGCTGCGCGTGGGCGTCTTCGAACGGCGCAGCCTGGTTGGGGGCGCCGCCGTCACCGAGGAGTTCGCCCCGGGCTTCCGCAATTCGACGGCGAGCTACACGGTGAGCCTGCTCAACCCGAAGGTGATCCGTGACCTGCGCCTCGCCGAGCACGGCCTGCGCATCCTCGAGCGGCCGATGCAGAACTTCCTTCCACTGCCGAGCGGTGACTCGTTCAGCGCCGGCCCCGACTCCGCATCGACCCTCGCCGAAGTCCGTCGTTACAGCGCAAAAGACGCCGCGCGACT
>JBMTZJ010000178.1:0-2487 GCA_049455515.1 Steroidobacteraceae bacterium | reverse complement strand
CGCTTTCGACACGGCCTTGCTTCGTGGCCGCGAGCGTTGCATCGTTGAATCGAGAAAGGGGTGTCGCAGCGCCGTTAGCTAAATCGAGCCGAACCAGCGTCGGGGGCTCCAAGAACGATTGACGTAGTGCAACCGCGGTGGGTCGGGACCCGCCGTTTGTTGCAATCGCAAGATTTCCGAAACTACGGTCTCCGGTGACGGCCTTGGGCTTTCCGGGCGCTCCGAGATCGAAGCGATAAATCCGGTTGGTGGCAGCATCGTCAATGGCGCTGTAAATCGCCCGAGCATCAGCGCGCCAGATGGGCCCGGATACGGTTCGATCGAAATCGAGGGACAGATCACGACGCTCGTTGGTCGTACGATCGATCAAAAGAAGCTTGGCGCGATCGGCATAAAACCCGGGAATGGATTGCGCGGTATACGCCAGCCACTTTCCATCCGGGCTGTACGCAGGTGAACGATCGTCCGCACGATTACCCTCCGTGAGGTTGCGTGCAGGTTTGCAGCCGCACGTATCGAGTGCAATCAAATCGAAGTTCGAATCGATTCCGGTTTTGTCGACATCGGTGGAGAACACGACCTCCGTGCCGTCTGGCGAGATGTCGTAGGTCGAGTCCGAGTATTCGGACTTCGGCAAGTGAAAGCCGGATTGGCGGGTGATGGCTACCGGCTCGCCGCCCGATATCTCGATCGCGTAGAGATGAGGTTCGCGATCGTCGAGGAAGCGGTCCCAGTAGGAGATCGGAGCGCGGTCCCAAACTTGGGCCGTCATCTTGGTTTTTTCCCGTTCCTTGAGCCGCTTTTCCTGATCTTCCCAGCGCACGAGATCGATCCATATCGGCGATGCAAAAGCGATCTTTCGTCCATTGGGGAACCACTTCGGAGCGTTCGCGCCCGTCGGCACATCGGTCAAGCGCTGCGCTTCGCCGCCATCTACCGGAATCACGTAGATCTGTGTCTCCTCATCGTCACCGCGCTTGGAGACGAATGCGATCAGCGAGCCATCGGGGCTGAATCGCGGCGCGGAGTCGGTTGCTTTGTCGCTGGTGAGTCGGCGTGAGGTTTTACCGTCGGTAGAAAACAACCAAAGATCCGTCGCCCCCTTATTTTCTTTGACATCGAACTGCGTCACGGTAACGACAGCGAGACGTCCATCCGGAGAGATATCCGTATCGCCGAGCCGAACCAGCGACCACATTCGCTCGGCGGTCAGGCTTTCTGTCGGGGATGACTGTGACAGCGCTGGCGTGGCTCCCGACAAGGGCAGTAGAGAAATCAGTAAACGAGGGGCAAGTTTCCGGACATTGGCCATTTTCATGGAACATTCCCGTGCTGAGGTTTGCCCTTAAGGCTAAGACATTGCCCGTGTTACGGCTACAGGGGGCAAGCCGACCCCGGCTGGGGCATACTTGGACAGCTTCGAGACCCGTCGGAAGGCGGAATAGACCGGAAATACGCATGACCATCCTGGGTGAAGGCAGAATCGTCGTAGGCACGGCGCGTGGAGAACGCGGCGATGCGATCGATCTCGTGCGCCGATGGTTCGACACGATGGCGTCGGGCGACCTCGACTCGGCATCTAAGCTGATGGCGCCTGGCCAGCGAATCACCATCTCAGGCGGGCATCGGTTTGTAAGCCTCGCCGCATTCGCGGCTTATGCAGCCGATCGATATCAAGAAGTACGCAAGCAGTGCGACAGCTTTGAGGCTTGCGAAGCGGTCGGAGGGTTCGCCGTTTATGTCCGTGGCGCGATGAGCGGCACATGGAAAGACGGAACGCCGTTTACGCAGGTCCGATGGTGCGATCGATTCCTTATTCAAGCCGGTCAAATCATCGAGCTCGATACGTTCAGTGATCTTGCAGAGACCCGGCTCGTGGGGCTTCATCAATGATTAGCCAAGCACTCGATCGTTACGTCGCACTTGCTTTACAAGTCGATTGTGACGGTGTCCATCCCGACCATAATCGCGAAGCTGCCGCAGCGCGTATGGGTGCTTCTTTGACCCGTATCGATCAGGCGATCGCTGGCGCCAAGCGATGGATCGGGGCTGATCTCAAGCTCGTCGTGTTGCCCGAGTACATTCTCTCCGGGCCTCCCTGGGGTGAAACAATTCCGGAGTGGGCGGCGAAAGGAGCGGTCGCGCCCGATGGTCCAGAGTACGAGCGTCTCGGAGCGATCTCACAAAAACACGGGATATTCCTCGCGGGGAACGGTTACGAAACCGATCCGAATTTTCCCGGAATCTATTTTCAAGCGTGTTGGGTGTTCGATCCCTCGGGTAATCGGGTGCTCACCTATCGACGCTTGATTTCTATTTTCGCACCGACGCCGCATGACGTATGGGACAAGTATCTCGATCTTTACGGAATCGAAGGCGTATTCCCAGTTGTACAAACCGCGATCGGAAAGTTGGCTGCGATTGCCTCGGAGGAGATTCTCTATCCTGAGATTGCAAGAGCGCATGCCATCCGCGGTGCAGAGGTAT
>JBMTZJ010000177.1:0-2495 GCA_049455515.1 Steroidobacteraceae bacterium | reverse complement strand
TGATGCGCACCCGCACGCGATTGGCGTGTAGCTCAGCGACTTCGCGATCGAGCGCTTCCATGAAAAGCCCCATGATCGCCGCAACTTCTGTTTCGGGGCGGCGCCAGTTTTCGCTCGAGAACGCAAACAGCGTCAGCGCCTCGATGTTAAGTCTCGCGCACTCGCGAATGACCTTGCGCACGGGTTCGATACCCGCGCGGTGACCGACGGGACGAGGCTCGCCGCGGGCCGCGGCCCAGCGGCCGTTCCCGTCCATCACGATGGCGATATGGTGCGGCAGTGACAAGATCGCGGGGACCTTACGGCCTCAGACCTGCATGATTTCTTTTTCTTTGACGGCGAGCGCAGCGTCGATCTCGGCGACATGCTTGTCGGTGAGCTTCTGGATTTCTTCCTGCGCCTTCTTTTCTTCGTCTTGGCTGATCATTTTTTCTTTGAGCGCCTCTTTGACGTCTTGCAGCACGTCACGACGGACGTTGCGCACGGCGACGCGGGCGTTCTCGGCATCTCCACGCACCACCTTGGTGATGTCGCGGCGGCGCTCTTCGGTGAGCGGCGGTAGCGGCACGCGGATCACCGAGCCTGCGGTGTTCGGCGTGAGGCCGAGGTCCGACTTGTAGATCGCCTTCTCGACCGACTGGATCGCGCTCTTGTCCCAGGGCGTGATGACGAGCGTGCGCGCATCCTCGACGCTGATGTTGGCGAGCTGCGAGAGCGGCGACTCGGTGCCGTAGTAGTCGACCTTCAGGTTCTCGACGAGACTCGGGCTCGCACGCCCCGTGCGCAGCTTCTTGAGATCGAGCTGGAACTGTTGCACGCATTTGGCCATGCGCGCCGTGGCGTCTTTCTTGAAATCTTCGATCATCGTCTTCTACCTCAAACGTTCGTGACGACCGTACCGACGTCTTCGCCCTGCGCGATACGCAGCAGGTCGCCGGCGTTGTTCATGTTGTACACCTGCAGCGGGATCTTGTTGTCGCGGCACATGACGATCGAGGTGGCGTCCATCACGTTCAGCCGCTCATCGAGCACCCGGTCGAAGGTGAGTCGAGGATAGCGCACCGCCTTCGGATCTTTCATCGGGTCGGCCGAGTAAATGCCATTCACCTTGGTGGCTTTGACGAGAATGTCGGCATTGATCTCGATCGCACGGAGCGAGGCCGCCGTATCGGTGGTGAAGAACGGGTTACCCGTGCCGGCCGCAAAGAGCACCACCCGCCCCTTTTCGAGGTGACGGATCGCACGACGCCGGATGTAGTCCTCGCAGACCTCGTTGATACGGATCGCCGACATCACGCGCGCATGGCTGCCGACCGACTCGAGGGCGTCCTGCATCGCAAGGCAGTTCATGACGGTCGCGAGCATGCCCATGTGATCGCCCGTGACGCGATCCATCCCCGAACGCGCGAGCCCCTCGCCGCGGAAGATGTTGCCGCCACCGATGACCACCGCCACCTGCGCACCGAGATCGAGCAATTCTTTGATTTCGAGCGCGATGCGCTTGATGACGGCCGGATCGATGCCGTAATCGGCGTGCCCCATCAGGGCTTCGCCGGAGAGTTTCACGAGGATGCGCTTGTACCGAAGATTTGTTTCAGCCATTCACCGTCTCCCCTTGAAGAAAACCCCGCCGGGGCGGGGTTTTCGTTATTTTGAAGCGTCGGCTTATTTGCCGCTGCTTGCCTTCACCTGAGCCATGACCTCGCCGACGAAGTCATCCTGCTTCTTTTCGATGCCGGCGCCAACCTCGAACCGTCGGAACGCCTTCACCTCGGCCTTGGCGGCCTTGAGCAGCTTCTCGATGGTCTGGTCCGGGTCTTTGACGAACGCCTGACCGAGCAGCGCCCGCTCGTTGAACGTCTTGCGCAGACGCCCTTCGATCATCTTGGCGACGATCTCCGCAGGCTTGCCCTCCGCGAGCGCCTTCTCGGTCTCGATCTCGCGCTCTTTGGCGAAGACATCGGCCGGTACGTCGGCGGCCGAGAGGTAATCGGGGTTCACCGCCGCCACGTGCATGGCGAGGTCGTGCGCGAGTTCGGCCGAGCCGCCCTCGATGGCGACGAGCGCACCGATACGCGTGCCGTGACGATACGCACCGAGGAAGCCACTCGAGGAGAGCGACACCTGACGGCGCACCGAGATGTTCTCGCCGATTTTGGCGACGAGCGCACGACGACGCTCATCGACGGTCTCGCCCGAGGCGAGCTTGAGCGCAGCGAGCGCTTCGACGTCCGCCGGCTTGCCGGACAACGCGAGCTTGGCGACTTCCGTCGAAAAGCCCTGGAAGTCCGCCTCGCGCGCGACGAAGTCGGTCTCGCAGTTCACTTCGACCATCGCCGCCGACTTGCCGTCGGCCGATTTTTCGAGCGCGATCACGCCCTCAGCAGCGACGCGCGTCGCTTTCTTGTCAGCCTTGGCGAGACCCTGCTTGCGCATGAGTTCGGCGGCGGCATCGAGATCGCCCTGGGTTTCGACGAGTGCCTTCTTGCACTCCA
>JBMTZJ010000176.1:0-2515 GCA_049455515.1 Steroidobacteraceae bacterium | reverse complement strand
GGCGAGTCCGGCGGCACGATCGCGAGGCAGATGCGCCGCCTCGGCGCATCGGTGGATTGGTCACGTGATCGATTCACGATGGACGAGGGCCTGTCGAAGGCGGTGACCGAAGTTTTCGTGCGCCTGTACGAAGAGGATCTCATCTATCGAGGCAAGCGCCTCGTCAACTGGGACCCTGTGCTACAGACCGCCGTGTCCGATCTCGAGGTGCTCAGCACCGAAGAGGAAGGCTCCCTTTGGCATCTGCGCTATCCGCTCGCCGACGGCAGCGGGCATGTGGTCGTCGCGACCACCCGTCCGGAAACGCTGCTCGGTGATACGGCCGTGGCCGTCAATCCGAGCGACGAGCGCTATCTCGGACTGATCGGCAAGCAGATTCGACTGCCCGTTGCCGATCGACTCATCCCGATCATTGCCGATACGTATGTCGACCCGGAGTTTGGTTCCGGCTGCGTGAAAATCACACCGGCTCACGACTTCAATGATTATGAAGTCGGCGTTCGACATGGCCTCGAACAGATCAACGTCTTCACGCCAGACGCCCGCATTAACGAAGTCGCGCCCGAGCACTTGCGCGGCCTCGATCGATTCGCGGCCCGCGAGCGCCTCGTCGCCGAACTCGACCGCGCAGGACTCATCGAGCGCATCGATAAGCACAAACTCATGGTGCCTCGTGGCGATCGCTCCGGCTCCGTGATCGAGCCCTACCTCACCGACCAGTGGTACGTGAGGGTGGCCCCGCTTGCCGAGCCCGCCATCGAAGCGGTGCGCTCGGGTGCGATCAAGTTCGTACCCCAGAACTGGGAGCGCACGTATTTCGAATGGATGCGCAACATCAAAGATTGGTGCATCAGTCGCCAGCTATGGTGGGGCCATCGCATTCCCGCTTGGTACGACGAGACCGGCCGCGTGTATGTCGGCCGCTCCGAAGCCGATGTGCGCGAACGATATCAACTCGCACCCTCCGTCACCCTGCGCCAGGACGAGGATGTGCTCGATACTTGGTTTTCCTCGGCACTTTGGCCGTTCTCGACCCTGGGATGGCCCGCCAAGACGGACGAGCTCCAGCGTTTCTATCCGACATCGGTTCTCGTCACGGGCTTCGACATCATTTTCTTCTGGGTTGCCCGCATGATCATGATGGGTATCAAATTCATGGGCGATGTTCCTTTCAAGGAGGTTTACGTGCACGGGCTCGTGCGCGACTCCGAAGGCCAGAAGATGTCGAAGTCGAAGGGCAACGTCATCGATCCGCTCGATATCGTCGATGGCATCACCCTCGAAGCGCTCGTCCGGAAGCGCACTTCGGGCCTAATGCAGCCGCGGCTCGCGCCGTCGATCGAGAAGGCGACCCGAAAGGCCTTCCCCGACGGAATCGATGCGCACGGAACCGATGCGCTTCGGCTCACGTTTGCCTCGCTCGCCACGCAGGGCGCTGATCTGCGTTTCGATCTCGCTCGCGTCGGTGGCTATCGAAACTTTTGCAATAAGCTCTGGAACGCGTCACGTTTCGTGCTGCTGTCGCTGGAAAACAGTGACGGTAAACCGCTCGATCCGAATTTGCTGACGGGCGACGTGGCGCCGGGCGTCGCGGATCGTTGGATCGTCTCCCGCTTTGCGCATACGCTGCGGGAGGTTGAGCAATCGTTCGCTGACTATCGATTCGATTTCGCAGCCACGGCGCTCTATGAATTTACGTGGTACGAGTTCTGCGACTGGTACCTCGAACTGACCAAGCCCGTGCTGCAGGGCGAGGGAACCTCCGATGCGGCGAAACGCGCGGCGCGACGCACCCTCTTGCACGTGCTCGAGGGGTTGTTGAGAGCCTGGCATCCCTTGATGCCCTTCATCACCGAAGAAATATGGCAGCGAGTCGCCCCGCTCGCCGGCCGGCACCCGGGCGGTGCAGCCACCATCATGACGGCGCCGTGGCCCGCGCGATCCGACTGGACCATCGACAGCGCCGCCGAGATCGATGTCGAATGGATCAAGGCGTTCGTCCTCGGCGTACGACAGATCCGTGGCGAAATGGATATCAGTCCGTCTCGGAAACTGCCCGCATTGCTCGAAAGCCTCACAGACGAAGATCGTGGTCGACTCGCCACTCACGCGGCCTACGTGCAGCGCCTCGCCGGTCTCGAGAGCCTGCGCGTACTTCAGACGGATGAGCGAGCTCCGCCTTCCGCGACGGCCGTCGTCGGCGGAATGCGCGTACTCGTGCCGATGGAGGGACTCATCGATCCCCAGGCCGAAGCCGCGCGACTCGAGAAGCGGATCGCCAAGATTCGCGATGAAATCAAACGCGCTAACGCCAAACTCGCCAATGAAAACTTCGTACGCAATGCGCCCGCCGAAGTCGTCGTTCAAGAGAAAACGCGTATCGCCGATTTCGAGCGCACGCTTGCGAGTCTCGAAGGTCAGTTGCAACGTGTCCGCGAACTGCTCTGATCCGCCCCTGCAGGTCGACCCTGCATGATGCGGATTCTCGTTTTTTTGATTGTCGGCGGGCTCATCG
>JBMTZJ010000175.1:0-2557 GCA_049455515.1 Steroidobacteraceae bacterium | reverse complement strand
CGAATCGCTGAGGTCGTAGCCGGCGTTGGCAAACACGGTGGTCTGCTTCAACTCAGGCTCGCCATACCACTGACTAAAGCGATTGAACGTGAGCTCACGCGGGTCGAACGCGCCACTCACGAGCGGATACTGACGACGCATGTCGTAGCCACCACGCTCTGTGCGCTCCTGATCTTTGTACTCTGCAGCAATCGTCAGGAATCCTGAATCACCGAGCGCGAAACCCTTCCAACCACTGAGGGTGAGGGTTTCACCGTCGTTCACGCTGCGCTTCAGGACGTTCGGTGCCGACCACGTCGCACCCGACGGCGCGGCTCCGGTCAAATTTTCGTACTGCGACTGCCGCTGGCCGTAGCTCAACGTGAACTCGCCACCATCGCGATCTTCGCGCATGCGCAAGTTGATGACGCCCGCGATGGCATCGGAACCGTACTGCGCCGACGCACCGTCACGCAGCACTTCGATGGTGCGCACCGCTGCGTTCGGAATGGTGTTGAGATCGACGGCGGCAGAGCCGCGACCCACGGTGCCGTTGACGTTGACGAGCGCGGCCGCGTGACGACGCTTGCCGTTCACGAGAACGAGCGTTTGGTCAGGTGCGAGACCGCGCAACGTTGCCGGTCGAACCGTATCCGTACCGTCCGTCAAACCGGGACGCGGAAAGTTGAACGAGGGCAGTGCGACAGAGAGCGCCTGATTGAGTTCAGCGACGCCAATATTGGTCAGCGCATCGGTCGGCACGATATCGACCGGGACGGCCGTATCAAGCGCCGAACGGTTCGCGACACGCGTACCGGTGACGACCACCTGTTCGAGTTCGTCGGCACCGCCTTGCGAGGCATTCTGAGCAAACGCAGCCTGCGAAATCGCAGCGGCCACAAAAACTGCAACGATCTTGTTGCGCATGGACAACTCCTGAAGGGAGATAAGGGTTGAGACCAAACTGGTCAAGTAGACCGCAAAATCCCGAACGACTCAACGGTCTAACTGTCGCATTCTCACAACAACATCAAAAACTCACTCCGAATTCGTCCCGCATCGGACTCATCTGGACATTCTTTGACCGATGCGTTCATCATGGGAGTTAAATATCCCATAAATATCGGGTCACATAATCTACAAAATTGAGGGGGTTGGGGATGTCGGCTCTGGATGTCGGCCAGGAATCGCTTCGAACGGCGAGCGCCGAAAAACTCGACGCCCCGGGCGAGTCCTTTGTCTTGCTCATCGATTCGGACCCGTCGTCCGCCGAATTCATGGCGCGAGCGCTGACTCAGTCAGAATTGAAGGTGCTCATCTCCGATCGCATTTCGGGCGCAGGCGGCGCGGCGATGCAGTTGCGGGCGCACCCCCAAATCGGGGTGATCGTGCTGGACCCGCAAACCGTGCCGGGACGAGACAACTTGGCCGAGCTCCGTGATTCGGGGCTCAGCGAAGATATTCAAGTCATTCTGGTCGCCGAGCCGGTCGTCCTCGGTCGTTATGCACAGGTTGGGGGTGGTGAGATCGCCGACTTCCTGCCGAAACCGGTTGCGCGGCGAACGCTGTTGCGGTCAGTGCTCGAGGCTCAAAAAAGACATCATTCTCAGCGAGATTCTCGCCTTAAGGATGCGGTTCAGACACCCGACCTGCAGCTCGAGCGGTTGATCGAGCGAGCCGCCTTACCCGCGGTCAGACGCCCCCCGTTACGTGAACCCTCGAGCGAGCTTCGCTTGCTGCAGCTGGTCGATGACATCGACGAGTGCCGGACTGGAGCCTTGATCGGCATTCTAGAACCCGACGCCTCTTGGAGCATGCTCTCCGAGCTTCTCCGCGCCCGATTGTCGAGGCGCCGGGTCTCGGTCACGAGCCTCTGTCTCGCCTCGAAAAGCCCGGTCACCACCGCCCTCAGGCGAATCGAGCGACTGCTCGAATCGGGGCTCGTGTCCTGCACCCAGGATCCGAAAGACCGACGTCGCAAATACATTGAACTCACCGACGAAGGCAGCCGTCGACTCGTCGCCGCCCTCCGGGCTGTCGCCGAGCGGGTCCGTGGTGAATAATCCACAAACGCGACTCTAGTGCGCGCCCCCTTGGGTTTTTTCCCGCGGGTTGGGGTTAGAATGGTGTTCGAACTAAACAACGGCCCGACGGACCATGGGGTTCGACTCGGGTTTTTATAGAGGGGCCTGTCAATGAAGAGATTCCCAATCGTTGGTCTCGCCGTTTCGCTGACGCTGCTCACCGGCACCGCCGTGGCGCAAAACAGCGAAGGTCTAGAAGAGATCGTCGTCACCGCCACCAAGCGCGAACAGACTCTGCAGGATGTTCCGGTCGCTGTGTCGGTCACCTCGGTAGAGACGATCAACAAAGCGTCGATCCAGGACGTGACCGACCTCGCGTCGATCATCCCGTCGCTGCGCGTCACCACGCTGCAGACCTCGACCAACACCAACTTCATCATCCGCGGCTTCGGCAACGGCGCGAACAACCCGGGCATCGAGCCTTCGGTCGGTGTGTTCATCGACGGCGTCTACCGCTCGCGTTCGGCCGGTGCCATCGGCGACCTCGTCGACGT
>JBMTZJ010000174.1:0-2592 GCA_049455515.1 Steroidobacteraceae bacterium | reverse complement strand
CGCCAAATCATGGTGCGATCGGAAAGCGCCACGCCACCGAGGAATACCAGCCACACGAATCCACCGATCGCCAGCGCCGTCAGCGCCAGCCCGATCCCGATCAGCCAGCGCAACGCCCTCGGTAAACGTCCTGCCATCGCCTCGCCCTCGATTCCGAAAAATGTCGTGGTGCCGAAGAGTATCCCGCAAAGCACCGTCGCGCCGTTAGAATCGGGACATGAAAACCGTGATTGCCGCCTTGGCGCTCGCCGCCACCCTGCCGCTCCTCGCTCACGCCGCCGACGCCGATAAGGTCGTCAAAGGCATGCCGGGGGATCCCGACAAGCTGTTTGCGCAGCTCGACACCCTGCTTCCCACGCCCGGCGTCACGCGAACGGCCTCCGGTGCGCCGGGCGCTCAGTACTGGCAACAACGGGCGGACTATCGCATCCGGGTGACGCTCGACGAGAAACGTCACCGCCTGTCGGCGAAGCAGTCCATCACCTACATGAACCGCTCGCCGGATACGCTCAACTACATTTGGTTACAGCTCGATCAAAATATCTTCCGTGATGACTCCATCGCCCGTCGGTCGGAGGTTGCGGCGAATGCCGGCACCCGACGCGATACCGTCGGCGGTGGCGACAGCTTGAGCTTTGCGGCGATGCGTCGCCATCAAGCGTTCGAAGATCGCGAGTACGGCTACGAGATGGGCCCGGTTCGTGACGCCTCGGGACGCGTCCTTCGCACCACGGTCAACGACACCATGATGCGCATCGATTTGCCGACTCCGCTACGTCCCGGCACGAGTATCGAAATCAACTTCGAGTGGCAGTCCAACATCGTGGATGAAGCTGCCATCGGCGCGCGCGGAGGCTATGAGCATTTTCCGAAAAACGACACTTACCAGTATTTTTTGGCGCAGTGGTTCCCGCGACTCGTGGCCTACACCGACTACACCGGCTGGCAACACAAACAGTTTTTAGGTCGCGGCGAATTCACACTCGAATTCGGTGACTACGACATCGAAATCACCGTGCCGGCCGATCACGTGGTGGCCTCGACGGGCGTGCTACAAAACGCGGACGCCGTACTGACGTCCGAGCAACGCGCGCGACTCAAGCGCGCCGAGACCGCGAGCAAGCCCGTATTCATCGTCACGCCCGAAGAGGCGCTCGCGAACGAAAAGGAAGGCACGAATCGCACGCGCACCTGGCGTTTTAAGGCAGAGAACGTACGCGATTTCGCTTGGGCGAGCTCGCGCAAATACATCTGGGATGCGATGGGCTACCGACAGAACGACCCGAAGCAGCCGTTTGTGATGGCGATGTCCTTCTATCCGAATGAGGGCGAGCCGATCTGGTCAAAATATTCGACGCATGCCGTGATCCACACCATGGAGGTGTATTCACGATTCTCCTTCCCGTATCCCTATCCGGTCGCCATCTCGGTCAACTCCTGGGAACGCGGCGGCATGGAATATCCGATGATCACCTTTAATGGGTACCGACCGACCGCCGACGAAAAAACTGGCAAAGTCACCTACTCTCGGAATACGAAGTACGGTCTCATCGGCGTGATCATCCACGAAGTCGGTCACATCTACTTCCCGATGATCGTCAACTCGGACGAACGCCAGTGGACGTGGATGGACGAGGGACTCAATACCTTCCTTGAATACATTGCCGAGCTCGAGTGGGAAGAGAATTTCCCGACCTTCGGCGACAAGACCAATGTCCTCGACTTCATCACGGCGTATATGCAGTCGACGGATCAGGTACCGATCATGACGAACTCCGACACGATCGTGCAGTTCGGACCGAACGCCTATTCGAAGCCCGCAGCCGCCTTGGCCGTGCTTCGTGAAGCCGTAATGGGTCGCGAGCTTTTTGATCACGCATTCCGTGAATACTCGAACCGCTGGAAGTTCAAGCGCCCCACGCCGGCGGACTTTTTCCGCACGATGGAGGATGCCTCCGGAGTCGACCTTGATTGGTTCTGGCGCGGCTGGTTCTATGGGACGGATCACGTCGATGTCGCCGTCGGCGATATTCGCGAGTACCAGGTGTCCACTCAGGACCCCGATGCGGAGTTTCCGTTGAAGCGCCAGGCGTTTGCGGCCGACTGGCCGGAGTCGTACTCGCAACGACAAAATCGATCGGAGGGCCGTAAGACCCGAGTCGAGCGCTATCCGGAGCTCAAAGATTTTTACAACGAAAACGATCAGTTTGCGGTCACCAACAAAGATCGTAACGAGTTCAAGGATTTCCGCGAAAAGCTTCGTGACTGGGAGCGCATCGTCCTCGATCGGTCCATCAAGGCCGGCGAGTACGTGTATTTCGTCGATTTTCGGAACCTCGGCGGTCTCGTCACCCCGCTGCCCCTCACCCTCACCTACGCCGATGGCAGCACTGAGGAGTACGCGGTACCGGCGGAAGTGTGGCGATATAACGCCATCGAGGTCACCAAGCTCTTCGTGCGCAAAAAGCGCCTTGTGAGCGTGGAGCTCGATCGGAACCACCTCATCGCCGACGCGGACAAGAGCAACAACATCACGCCGCGCCGCATCGAGCAGAGCCGTATCGAGTTGTTCCGAGGCCGCAGTACGGAGCG
>JBMTZJ010000173.1:0-2613 GCA_049455515.1 Steroidobacteraceae bacterium | reverse complement strand
GCACGGCAACCGATGCGGTGAAGAAGGCCCAAGAGGGTGTGCTCGAGTTGTTGCTTGCCAACCACCCACTCGACTGCCCGGTCTGTGACAAGGGTGGTGAGTGCCCACTGCAGGATCAGGCATTCAGCCACGGCCCTGGTGAGAGTCGCTACGTCGAAGAAAAGCGCCACTACGAAAAGCCGATCCCGATCAGCGAGAACGTCTATCTCGACCGCGAGCGCTGCATCCTGTGTGATCGTTGCACGCGTTTCGCCGACGAGGTCGCTGGTGATGCGCTCATCAGTTTCACGCAGCGCGGCAACAACACGCAGGTGATGACCTTCCCTGACGAGCCGTTCTCGTCGTACTTCTCGGGCAACACCGTGCAGATCTGCCCGGTTGGCGCACTCACCGCCAAGCCCTATCGCTTCAAGGCTCGTCCGTGGGATCTCGACCAGCTCGAGAGCACCTGCACGACGTGCTCGGTTGGTTGCCGCACGGTCGTGCAGAGCAGCCGCGATGAACTCGTGCGGTATCAAGGCGTCGACATCAACCCGGTGAACTGGGGCTGGTTGTGCGACCGCGGCCGCTTCAACTTCGAGTCCGTGAACTCAACGGATCGCCTGACGACCCCGCTCGTGAAGAACGCTCAGGGCGTGCTCGAGCCGACGTCGTGGGCGAACGCAATGGACGTTGCGGGTCGAATGTTGCGCGCAGCACTTGCCTCGTCTTCGGATCGTGTCGCGATCCTCGGCGGTGCGCGAGGAACGAACGAAGACGCCTTCGCCTGGGCATCGCTCGCGGATGCCTTCGGCATCTCCAGCCGCGACGCACAGCTGGGTGATGGTCTCCCTTCCGAAATCTTTGCGACACCGCAGGCGACGATCGACGAGGCGGCATCCGCTTCGACGATCGTGTTGATCGCGCCAGACCTCAAGGAAGAGTTGCCAGTGCTCTATCTGCGCCTGCGCGACGCGGCGGTGAAGAAGCGCTCAAAGATCGTCGAGATCACGAGCAAGCCGACGGGACTGAGCGCGTATGCGTGGAAGTCGATCGTGGTCGAGCCTGGCAAGGAAGCCCAGGCGCTTCGCGATCTTGAGGCAAGCGTCATCGCACAGATCGCCAGTGGATCAGTCGTGATCGTTGCCGGTCGCGCGAACCTTGCGCAGTCGGAAGCATCGGTCATGTCTGCCGTGCAGCAAGCGATGCAGGTCGCACCATCTGCGAAGGTCTTGCCAGTTCTGCGTCGTGGCAACGTTCGCGGTGCACTGACCGCTGGACTGTCGCCACGAAATGGTCGTGACGCAGTGATGATTCTCAACGCCGCTGCAACACAGGCCGTGGAGTGCTTGATCCTCGTAGGAGCCGATCCGATGGCCGACGCCGTCGACGCAGATCTTGCCCGTCGCGCCTTGCTCGGCGCTCGCGGAATCATCGCCATCGATACGTTCCTCACTGCATCGAGTGCGCAGGCAGACGTCGTCTTCCCGGCAGCTGCGTACGGAGAGAAGAGTGGAACCACCACCAACCTCGAGGGTCGTATCTCAAACGTCGCTCAGAAGATCACGCCGGCTGGTACGTCGCGCCCGGACTGGATGGTCGCCGTCGAGTTGGCTTCTGCGGCCGGCAAGGACCTCGGGTTCTCCTCGCTTGCCGAGGTTCAGCAGGCACTCGTCACACGAGTCGCGGAATTCGCCCCAGCGGCTGACGCCCGCGCGCTTCGTCACGACGGCATCGTCATGCAACACGGATCCGCCCAGCCGATCGCCTCGTCGAGCGTGACTGCCCCCGAGCGCAACTCGTATGACTTCCGCGCGGTCGTCTATCGCAAGCTCTATGACAACGCGATTTCAACCGCCAAGAGCCCTTCGCTTGCCACGCTTGCACCCGGTGCGACGATCACCGTTCATCCCTTGGACCGTGCTCGACTCGGAGTCGAAGTTGGTGCCAAGGCCAAGGTGACGTCTGCGAAGGGAACGATTCTCATCACGCTGCAGGAGTCCGAAGACGTTCTGCGCGGCACGGCGTGGTTGCCGGTCAATCAGACCGGATCTGATGTACGCGAGCTGATCGATGCCCAATCTGCAGTCACCGATGTGAAGATCGAGAAGGTGTGATGAGCGCCTTGTTCGCGATCGATCCGGCACTGACAGGTGATGTGGTGTGGCAGACGCTCGCCATCGTCGGCATCAAGGTGCTCATCGTGTTCGTCGCGGGGCTCGTGGCAACGATGTTGATGGTGTGGTTCGAACGCAAGGTGATCGCTGGCATGCAGAACCGCATCGGACCGAACAAGACCGGTCCATTCGGTCTTCTGCAGACGCTCGCCGACGGCATCAAGTTGTTCTTCAAGGAAGACCTGATCCCTGACCGTGCGGACCCGTTCGTGTTCAAGCTCGCGCCGTTCCTTGCCTTCGTCCCGGCGTTCCTTTCGTTTGCGATCATTCCGCTCGGCGGAGACTTCCGCGGTGACAATTCGGGGCTCGTGACGTGGTTCGGCCAGCAGACTCGCGTGCAGCTCGCCGATCCGTCGGTTGGAGTGCTGTTCGCTCTCGCGATCTCCTCGATCGCGGTCTACGGCATCATGCTGGCGGGCTGGTCGAGCGGTTCGAAGTATCCGTTGCTCGGTTCGGT
>JBMTZJ010000172.1:0-2622 GCA_049455515.1 Steroidobacteraceae bacterium | reverse complement strand
CTTTCTTAAATCTAAATAAAGAATTTATGAAACTCACAGCCTCTCGCGAAGAGATTCTCGGCCCGGTACAACACGTGATCGGTGTCGTTGAACGCCGTCAAACGATGCCGGTGCTGTCCAATGTGCTACTGAGCGCTCGAAACAACCGCCTCAGCGTTACGGGCACCGATCTCGAAGTCGAGCTCGTGAGTTCGGTGGCACTCAAGGTTCAGTCGGCGGGCGACATCACCGTCCCAGGTCGGAAATTCCTCGACATCTTGAGATCACTCGCCGAAGGCTCGAGCGTCACGCTCGCCGTCGAGGGGGATCGTCTCGTGATCCGAGCGGGGCGCAGCCGTTTCACATTATCGACGCTGCCCGCAGCGGAGTTCCCGGTCGTCGAAGACGTGAATGCGCAGCAGGTGCTCAAACTGCCCCAAGCGGAGTTCCGGAAGCTGATCGACAAAGTGCATTTCTCCATGGCGCAGCAAGATGTTCGGTACTACCTCAACGGAATGTTGCTGGAGTCCGAAGGCGGGAAGGTGCGTGCCGTTGCGACCGACGGGCATCGTTTGGCGTTGTGCGAAGCCGCGCTCAAGGAGCGCGTCACGGGCAAGCAGCAGGTCATTCTCCCGAGAAAAGGTGTCATGGAATTGCAGCGGATGCTCGGATCGGACGGGGATGTCGCCCTGGAAATCGGCACCAATCACGTTCGCTGCGAGATCGGCGACGTTCGCTTCACTTCGAAGCTCATTGACGGTAGATTCCCGGAATACAGCCGCGTGATCCCCGCTAATGCTCACCGCATAATCGACGCAGATCGCGGATTTTTGAAGCAAAGTCTGACCAGAACGGCGATTTTGTCGAACGAAAAGTACCGGGGTATTCGTCTCAACGTGAAGCCCAATCTGCTCACGCTTCAGGCGCACAATCCGGAGCAAGAAGAAGCCGAAGACCAAATCGAAGTGACGTATTCAGGCGAAGAGCTCGAAATCGGCTTCAATGTGACCTATCTGCTCGATGCGCTGTCAGCGATCGAGACCGATCGGGTCAATATCGCGCTCACGGATTCCAATAGCAGCTGCTTGATCACTGCCGCTTCGCCGGACGGCACCAAGTATGTCGTCATGCCGATGAGACTCTGAGACACGGGATGCTACTAGCGGAGCTCACGCTCGAGAACCTCCGCTGCATCGAGAAAGCCGAAATGGCGTTCGGGCCGAGGACCAATCTGGTGTTCGGCGCCAATGGTGCAGGGAAGACCACGATCCTGGAGGCGGTTTTCCTGCTCGGCCGAGGCCGGTCGTTCCGAACCCGTCTCAATGAACGCCTAATCCAACACGGCAAGACCGTGGCGCGCTCGGTCGGGGTGATTTCGACGGCGCCGGCGACAAGACGCCTCGGCATCGAAATTCAGCGCGGCACGGAGGCAAAAACCGGCACGGTGGGGCGGCTAGACGGGGCCGATCTTCGAAGCTTCGCCGATCTGGCACTCGCGTTTCCGGTTCAGGCGATGGACCCTGAGGCCCACAAGCTGATCGAGGAGGGCTCGGCCCGTAGGCGCCGATGGCTGGATTGGGCGGTGTTCCACGTGGAACACGGCTTCGCGTCGAGTTGGGGTCGGTACCAAAAAGCGCTCCAACAGCGAAACGCTGCGCTTCGAGCGGGCCGGAGCGAGTTCAGCGCCTGGGATCCGGAGCTGGCGCGCGAGGGGGAGGCCATCACGGCGGCCCGCGAGCGTGTGGCGGCCGCCCTGGCCCCGTATTGGTCGGATATGTCCGCGGAGTTGATCGGCGTCGACATTTCGCTCGATTTCCAGCCGGGATGGGACCGAGCCCATGCTCTGGGGGATCTGCTGGCAGCGTCGAGCATCCGGGATCGTGAGCGCCGGTCGACGATGATCGGTGCACACCGAGCGGATTTGGCGCTTCGGGTCAAAGGCCGAGCCGCGCGCGAAGTCTTATCGAGAGGTCAGCAAAAGCTCGCGGCGGTGGCGCTCTCACTTTGCCAATTGGAGTACTTGAAGCGCGAACACGACCTAACCCCGACGCTGCTTCTGGACGACCCCTCAGCAGAGCTCGATCGAGAGCGACTGGGGCGATTTATTGCGCGCGTCGAGGCATTGAACACCCAGCTGATCGTGACCGCCTTGGATCGAGACACCCCGCTTTTTGGCCAGCCAGAAACTGTGTTTCACGTGGAACAGGGCAGGGTATTTCGGGTATGATTTCGCATCACTTTATCGGGCCCAAGCATGTCTGAAGCAGACGTCTACGATTCCAGTAAAATCAAGGTCTTAAAGGGGCTCGACGCCGTCCGAAAGCGGCCCGGAATGTACATCGGTGACACCGATGACGGAACGGGCTTGCACCACATGGTTTTCGAGGTGGTCGACAACTCGATCGACGAGGCCTTGGCGGGTCATTGTGACCGCATAGTGGTCACCATTCACGCTGACGAATCCGTCACGGTTGAAGACAACGGCCGCGGTATTCCGACGGACATTCACGCCGAAGAAGGCCGGTCTGCCGCCGAAGTCATCATGACCGTGCTTCATGCGGGCGGAAAATTCGACGATAGCTCGTACAAAGTCTCCGGCGGTTTGCACGGCGTCGGTGTCTCCGTCGTGAACGCATTGTCCGA
>JBMTZJ010000171.1:0-2735 GCA_049455515.1 Steroidobacteraceae bacterium | reverse complement strand
ATCACCACTCGTCGCGATTCGGGCCGCATCCGCAATGTCCACCGTCGACACACCCAAATCCGCCGCGCGCGCCGGATCGGGGCGAATCACGATTTCAGGACGCAACAACGCGGCCGTCGTCGTGACCGAGCCGACCCCCGGAACGGTGCGAATCGCCGCGGCAATTTCTTGAGCTGCGATCGACAGCTGCTCGGAATCTTTGCCGCCGATCGCCATCGACAGCCGATCACCCGGGCCGCCGGCGACGAAACTTGCTCGAACGCCAGGTAACGGTAGTAACGCCTTGCGCACGTCGTTTTCGATCTCAGCGCTGGTGCGATCCCGGTCCTCCGCAAACTGCAGGGTCATCGAAATCTTGCGGACCTCGGGGAAGCTGAGTCCGCCGCCCATCGTTTCACCGCGCTCGCCTCCGATCGTCGTGAAGGTACGAACGACTTCCGGCACCTCGGCCCGCAATCGAGCGCGAACCTCCGCCGCGACCTCGAGCGAGTCGGACAAGCGCGCGCCGGGCGGGAGCTCCACTTGCAACTGAGCACGCGACTGGTCGGAGCTCGGTACGAACGTCTTGGGGATCAGCGGCACCAGCAGGATCGAAAACACGAACGTCCCCATCGCGAGCAGCAAGACGCGGCGCCGGTGATGGATGGCGTACTCCACCCAACGGAGATAACGCGTCATCAAAGGCGAGTCGACCGCCGTCTTGGGCTCGCCTTGCATGAAATATCCGGCGAGCATGGGCGTCAGCAAGCGCGCGACGAGCAAAGAAAACAGCACGGCGGCGGCGGCCGTCCAACCGAACTCACGGAAGAACTTACCGGTCACACCGGGCATGAACGCCACCGGAATGAAGACCGCCGCCAGCGTGACGGAGGTGGCGATCACGGCGATACCGATCTCGTCGGCCGCATCGATGGCCGCCTGCATCGGCGGTTTACCCATGGCGCGATGTCGCGCCACGTTCTCCACTTCGACGATCGCATCGTCGACGAGCACGCCGATCACTACCGCGAGCGCCAGCAAGGTGAGCAAGTTGAGCGAAAACCCGAGCCAACTCATCACGGCGAAGGTCGGAATCACCGACAACGGTAAGGCGAGCGCAGAAATGGCCGTGGCCCGCCATTCCCGCAGGAAGAACCACACGACGAGTACCGCGAGCAGCGCGCCCTCGATCAACATCGCCATCGAGGCGTCGTAAGAATTTTTGGCGGTCTCGACGGTCGACTGCACCTCGGTGAAGCTCACCTCAGGGTGCTCGGCGGCCAATTTTTTGATGCTCTTTCGGACGCCCTCACCGACCGCGACCTCGCTCGAGCCCGCCGTGCGACGCACCGAGAAGCCCACCACCGGTTTGTCGTCGAGCAGCGCGGCTGCGCGCGATTCCGCAGCGCCATCGGTCACGGTCGCGATCGCCGATAGACGAACCGTCCGGCCGTCGGGGAGGTAAATCGGGTAGTCGGCAAGGTCCTGCGCGTTGCGAACGACAGCGACCGTACGCACCGATTGCTCAGCGCCCCCGGTTTCGGTGCGACCGCCCGGTCGCTCCACCTGCAAACGCGCCAATTGATTAGAGACCGACCCTGCCGAGACGCCGAGCGCCTGCAAGGCCTCCGGCCTGAGATCGACCCGGACCTCGCGCTCGACGCCGCCGACGCGCGACACGGAGCCCACGCCCGATACGCCGTAGAGCGCTTTGGTCACCTTGTCATCGACGAACCAAGAGAGCTCGTCCGGCGCCAAACGGTTCGACTCGACGGCAAACGCGATCAGCGTACCGCCGACGAGATTGATGCGCTGAATGACCGGCTCGTCGATGTCCTGCGGCATCTCACGCCGAACTCGCGCCACGGCATCTTTGACTTCATCGAGGGCGCGGTCGATATCCCGTCCCAGCTCGAATTCGATTCGCGTGACGGAGGAGCCTTCGCTCACCGCGGAGTTGATGCGCTCGATGCCGGGGATACTCGCGATCGCATCCTCGACGCGACGCGTCACGTCGGTCTCGAGCGTGGAGGGCGGCGCCCCGGGCAGGCCCACGGTGACTTGAATCGTGGGTAATGCGATGTCCGGCAACTGCGAGATCGGCAGCTGTCGCAGACCCCAAAAGCCTGCAATGACGAGGACGGCAAACAACAGGACCGAAGGCAGGGGGTACTGGATGCCCCAGCGCGACAGATTCATGAGGTGGAACCGTCGACGACTTTGACGATGTCACCATCGCTCAGGAAGCCCGCTCCGCGAGCGACGACTTTTTCACCGTCTTTGAGTCCTGACCGTACTTCGATGAAGTCACCCTGCGGCGGGCCGGAATCGATACGCCGCTGCAGGACCTTGCTGCCCTCGCCCATCACGAAGACGTAGGGATATCCATCGCGAAATACCACGGACTGCCGCGGAATGACCGTCACCTCGGCTTTGCCGACACGAAGACGACCCTCGGCGAACATGCCCGCTCGTAGCGCACCCGGCTTCTCGAGATCGGCATACACGAGCGCGGTGCGGGTCTGCGCATCGATGGACGGCGAGACGGCACGAATGACGCCCGTGACGACGTCACCCGAAGGCCCTCGCAGGTCGACGGTCGCACCCACCTTGATGCGAGTCAGATCGTTTTCGGAAACTTCCGCGCGCCACTCCAGCCGACCGCGACGGATGAGGCGCAGCAGCTCGCCCCCGCCCGAGACGATTTGACCCGGCTGAACGTTGCGCGCGGAGATGACGCCGGCGTCCGGCGCCCG
>JBMTZJ010000170.1:0-2770 GCA_049455515.1 Steroidobacteraceae bacterium | reverse complement strand
ATTGCGGAGAATTTTTTGACTCCGCCGTTCGACATGCTCGAGCGCATCGATGCGGCCAAAAATTTCAAAATCGGTTTGGATGGACCGGACGATCTCGCCGTGTGGTTCATGCAGACCCTCACCCGACTCGAGACGGTCACCTGGAAAGCCGGTACCGACATGGGCGACGGCGTCACCCGCTACACCAACGGCACCAATAGCGGACCGATCTTCGTGTACGTGAAGGACGGCAAGATCCTGCGTACGACCCCCATCGATTTCGATGACGAGGATGCACCCTCGTGGTCGATCTCAGCGCGCGGTAAAACTTTCACGCCGAGCCGACGCACGACGGTCGCCACGCACGGCCTATGTCTTAAGTCGATGGTGTACTCGAAGAATCGGATCCTGTATCCGATGAAACGTGTCGACTTCGATCCCGACGGCGAGCGCAACATCCAGAACCGCGGTAAATCCAAATTCGTACGTATCAGCTGGGAGGAAGCGCTCGACATCGTCAGCAAAGAAATCAAGCGTGCCAAGGCGGTGGGTCCGGGCGCCATCTGCGTCGCCAATGGCTCTCACCACCAGTGGGGCAACCTCGGTCATTACCTGAGCGCGTTCAACCGCTTCTGGAACCTCATCGGCGTCACCAAACTCGTACACACCCCCGACAGCTGGGAAGGCTGGTTTTGGGGCGCGATGCACCATTGGGGTAACAGTCTGCGTCTCGGATGCCCCGAGTTCTACGGCACGGTCGAGGACTGCCTCAAAGAAGCCGAGATGATCGTCTTCTGGTCGAGCGATCCCGATGCGACCTACGGGTTCGACGGCACCGAGCGCCGCGAGTGGGCGAAGCAACTCGGCATCAAGATGGTGCATATCGACCCCTACCTCAATCACACGGCGGCACACCTCGGCGGCAAGTGGATCTCGCCAAAACCCGGCACCGATGCGGCCATGGCGCAGGCGCTCTGCCACGTCTGGATCACCGAGAACCTCTACGACAAAAAATTCGTCGCCGAGCGCACCACGGGTTTCGAGGAATGGAAGGCGTACATCCTCGGCGAGAGCGATGGCACCCCCAAAACCCCGGAGTGGCAGGAAAAAGAGACCGGCGTGCCCGCGCGCGATGTTCGCGCACTCGCGCGAGAGTGGGGATCAAAGAAAACCTACCTGGGTGCGGGCGGCTGGGGTGTCGGTCTCGGCGGCGCCGGTCGCAGCCCGATGGGCGCGCAGTGGGCGCGCATGATGACGATCCTCGGTGCGATGCAGGGCTACGGACGGCCCGGCTCGAACTTCGGCAATCTGCAGTTCGGCGCACCACTCGACTTCAATTTCTATTTCCCCGGCTACGGCGAAGGCAGTTTCTCGGGCGAACTCATGGCGAGCGCCAACTCGGCCAACAACTACCAGCGCATGCCGCATATCGTGACCATGAGCTCGGTTCGCCAGGCGATTCCGCGCATGTGGTTCCCGGAGGCCATCACCCAAGGCAAGGCCATGGGCTACCTCACCGACGTCTCCTCAATTCAAGGACAGTTCTTTCCCTTCGGATATCCGTCACCGGGTCACGTGCGAGTCGAGATGCTCTATAAATACGGCAGCTCGTCGCTCGGCACGCAGGTGGGCTCGAACCGCTGGATCAAGGCCTACCAGCACGAGAGCCTCAAGTTCGTGGTCAACCAGTCGGTGTGGTGGGAAGGCGAGACGACCTTCGCCGATATCATCCTGCCCGCCTGTACGGTCTTCGAGCGCTGGGACATCGGCGAGTGGTACAACGTCGGCGCGGGTTACGTGCATCACATGTACTCGATGAACAACCATCGCGTCATCGCCCTGCAGCACAAGGCCATCGAGCCGCTCGGTGAGTCGAAGTCCGACTACGACATCTTCCTCGCCATTTCTGAGAAGCTCGACATGGGTTCGGTGTACTCCGAAGGCGGCACCTCCGAATACGACTGGTGCAAGCGTGTCTTCGACTCGTCCGATCTCGCCAAAAAAATATCGTGGCGCGAGTTCTTGAAGAAGGGGTACTTCGTGGTGCCGCCCGACCCCGAATCGGCGCGCGCACCCACCGCCAACCGCTGGTTTTACGAGGGCCGCAAAAAAGACACGCCGGAACCCTACCCCCTGCCCTCCGAATACGTGGCCGGTCTCGGCAAGGGACTGCAGACCCCGTCGGGTAAGTTCGAATTCATTGCGACGACGCTTAAGCGCATCGATGATCCCGATCGTCCGCCGCTCAACCAGTACATGCCCGTTTACGAAGACGGCAAGCGCGAACCGGAACTTGCAGAGTTCCCCCTGCAATTGCTCTCGCCCCACTCGCGCTACCCGTTCCATCTCATGGGCGATGACGAGGGCTCGAGCGTGCGCGACATTCGAGAACATCGCGTATTCAAAGATGGGCACCATTACCTCGTCGCCCGCATCAATCGACAAGACGCCGACGCGCGCGGTATCCGCGATGACGACCTCATCCGGCTCTGGAACCACCGTGGTTCCGTGGTCTGCGCGGCGCAAGTCACCGACCGTTTGCGGCCCGGCGTCGTCTCGGCGTCGACGGCCTCGGCGGAGTACCGGCCGGTCGGCGAACCCGGCAAATCGACCGATCTCGGCGGCTGCATCAATATGTTGAACCCCAGCAAGGCGATCGCGCGTAAGACGCACGGTATCCGCCCGAACACCACGCTAATCCAAATCGAAAAGTGGACCGGCGTCGACACTTGGCAACCGCGCGCGGAGACGGCGTGATGGCAAAGAAATGGAACCTGATCGTCGACGTCGA
>JBMTZJ010000169.1:0-2770 GCA_049455515.1 Steroidobacteraceae bacterium | reverse complement strand
ACTGATGCAAACCACCGGATCATTTTCGGTTTGCGGAAAGCCCGGACTGTTCCAGGCCGCCTGCGGATTGGATTTGAATCGTTTGGCGGTATACGTGTCGCAGCCCATACCGCCCGTACGACTTGTCTCTCGGACGAAGCGCGCATACTGAGACCAGGTCACTTCGGTCTTGCCGATCGCGAACGTCCCCGGAATCGACACCTCGCGTGCGGGCCCTTCTGTCGGACGACGCGCCTTACGAAAGTCAGCGAGACCCATCTCGAATTTGCCCGGAGGAATGACCACCATCTCGGGACAGTCCGCGCAGTCACGGAACACCGAGCCTGCCGCGAGTTTTTGTAAGTCGCCGATCGACTGTCCGCTCGCAGGGATCAGTACGGCGGCATTTGTCGCGGCCGTGGCGACACCGGTCGCCGGCGCGGTGGATACGCCACCCCCGCCCATCGACGCCGGTCTGATCGCGCTCGATGCGACCGAGGTCGGTGTGGACGGTCCGCCGCCCATCAAGGCACGGAGACGCACCGCCGCGACTCCCGCAAACAACCCTTGGGGGAATTGATTGAGATAAGCCTGAATTTCCTCGGGATTCTTTGAGTCGCGAACGGATTCCCAGAGCGCTCGATCATCGGTCGGCATGGCAGCGAAGGCCACCGGTGCCGCCGCCGTCTCGGCGCGTGCCATCTGAGGAGCCGCCACGCCCGGCATAAAGTAAAACTCGCCGACCGTCTGATCGTAGAGCGCAGGCACTTGTTCGTGACCGATCGACTTGGCGAGCGATACGACTTCTTGGCGCGTGCGTTTAAGTACTTGATCGACAGGCACGCCTGGACGCGTCATTTCTCTGAGCAAAACACGAGTGAAAACCCCGTTGGGGTTCGGATCCTCCGGACTCAGATTGTCGAGCGCCGTCTGGCCAGCACCTGCAGAAAAGAGAATCATCTGACCGGTCGCTGCGGTCGTGGGCGCAAGCCCTCGCGTACCGCCGATGCTTCGAGTGCCCGATTTCGGGAATGGATTGTCGCGACAGGCGTCGACGATTGCGACTGAAAATCGGACTTTCTGTTCGCTCAGATCATCGAGGACGCGCTGAAGCATCAGTGCATCGTCTTTGACCTGCTCTTCGCTTTCCGGACTGATATTCGTCGGCAGCAAATAATTGGCTGCGCCTAACTGCACGCCGTGGCCTGCGAAATAGAACACCGCCTCACTGCCGCCATCGAGACGCGACTTGAAATCGCGCATCGCTTGACGCAAGGCCCGATCATCGAGATCGAGCCGCAACATCACGTCGAACCCCAGTGCATCGAGCGCAGCAGCCATCGCTTCTGCGTCGGCACGCGCATTTCGAAGCGATGGGACAGTCGTGTAGGTCTGATTACCGATCACCAGCGCGACCCGCATTCTCCCGTCCGAAGCGGGTGGAGGGATGGCGGCCAACTGAGCGTTCTGAGAATTCACCGCGCTCTGGGGTTCGACCGTTTGAGGAGATGATGCCACCGGCGTCGCGGACGCGAATCCTGACCGCAATCCAGCGGTCGGTGCTGGCGAGGCGCTCGTCGGTTCGCTGCTCATCGCCGCGGTCGAGGCTGCGGCGGCTACAACCGGCGACGATGCGACCGGCGGAGAGGTCACGATGGGTACGGCCGCTGCAGAGGCAGTTACGCTGGGCGCAGTCGCAACGGGTGCGGCCACGACAGGTGCGGTCACAATCGGTGCAGGAGCCGCTTCGGGCGCCGGCGCTACGGCCGCCATCAAGGCGGGCGCTGCGGTGGCGGAAGCCGGATCGAATCGATCCTCGCGCCACAGGCCAGACTGAATGGGTTTGCCCGAGGGATCGTAGAGCGTTCCGGCGCCCCAGCGTTTGCTCTCGCGGAATTCACCAACATATTTCGTGCCGTCCGGCATGGTCTCGGAGCCTTGCCCGTCACGCTCGTCTTCCCTGAACTGGCCGATGTACACGCGACCGCTCGGCCAGGTGTACGTTCCTTGTCCGTGCTTCTCGTCGTCACGCCATTCGCCGACGTACTTCATGCCGCTCGAGCTCGTATAGGTGCCGATGCCGTTGAACTTCCCCTCGCGGAATTCGCCGACGTACACGAAGCTTTTCTCGGAGGTGTACACGCCCTGACCGTGGAACTGGTCGTTCAGGAACTCGCCGACATACCGATCACCGTTCGGCCACGTGGCAGACCCTTTGCCGTTGTACTTGCCGCTGCGAAACTCGCCTACATAGACCGCGCCGTCCGCCGCGGTGTACGTGCCGGCACAGTTGTTCCATGAGACGCGAGAAGTGCCCTTGCAGGTCGGGAGCGCTTTTTTGCTCGCATCGACCGCCGCGGTTTGTGCGGACGCGAGAGGGCCCGAGCCCGCGGAGATCAGTGCGGCAGCAGCCAAAACCAAAGAAGAAAGTCGAGCGGCAAACATACGGAGGCCTCAAATATTTAAGGTTTGATTGACCGAACAGTGTGCCGAAATGGCGTCTTTCTGGAAAGTACGGGGCTTCCCGAGCCTACCGCCTCGAAAACTCCCTAAAACTAGGGAGATCGGAGCCCGCTCAACGAATTAATCCGGATCGAAGTAATCGACAGACCGACGTTCAACGGCCCGCGCTTTGACTTCGGGCACCACCGCGAGGTGTAAGGGGTGGCCTTGGTAAACCTCGAGCGCTGCCCGATCGACGAACTCGCTATAGAGCACGACGTCCGCAGCGTTCGCGTCCTCGATGAAGTTCACGCCCACCTCGATTTTCAGAAGGCCCGGGATCTTGCCC
>JBMTZJ010000168.1:0-2772 GCA_049455515.1 Steroidobacteraceae bacterium | reverse complement strand
AAGTTTGATCTTCAGGTCAAAGATCTCGAGAAAAATCGTGCTGTCGCGTACCAGTCACTGACCGAACAAGTACAGTTGCTGATGCGCGAGCAGGTCGCGCTGCGCGGGGAGACCAGCAATCTCGTGAGTGCCCTGCGTCAGCCCACCGTGCGGGGCCGATGGGGTGAGATCCAGCTCAAGCGTGTCGTCGAGCTTGCCGGCATGCTTGCGCATTGCGATTTTCGCGAACAGCAGTCGATCGATACCGAAGACGGGCGATTGCGCCCCGATCTCATTATCAATTTACCGAGGGGTCGTACGGTGATCGTCGATTCCAAGGTGCCCTTATCGGGATACCTTTCGGCGCTCGAGGCGCGTGATGATACGACCCGCAGCCTGCACCTTCAGGAGCACGCCCGGGCTGTCAAAGGCCACATCTCCGCATTGTCTCGCAAGGGCTACGCGGCCGAGGTTCGCGGGAGCGCCGAGTTCGTCGTGATGTTCCTGCCTGGAGAGGTGTTCTTCAGTGCAGCACTCGAGCAGGATCCCTCGCTCATCGAGGCAGGCGTTGCCGAAGGCGTGATGATCGCGACGCCCACCTCGCTCATCGCGCTGCTGCGTGCGGTGGCCTACGGCTGGCGCCAAGAGGAGATCGCGCACAACGCGGAGCGGATCAGCGAGCTCGGCAAAGAA
Organism: Steroidobacteraceae bacterium; assembly: GCA_049455515.1. Lineage (GTDB taxonomy): Bacteria > Pseudomonadota > Gammaproteobacteria > Steroidobacterales > Steroidobacteraceae > UBA964. The sequence continues at coordinate 2,100 of JBMTZJ010000168.1, read as the reverse complement.
TTGTACGATCGCCTCGCCGTGATGGGCGATCACTGGGCGCGCGTCGGAAAAAACCTCAAGCAGGCCGTCGACGGGTACAACTCGGCGATCAGCTCGCTCGAGAGTCGTGTGATGGTATCGGCGCGCCGTTTGCGTGATCTCGACCCCGCGCTCGATGCGGAACGTCTCGAGCCAATCGAGCCCGTGGATGTCACGCCGCGTCCGTTGCGGGACGAATCGGTCAAGCTGCCAGGGCCGTCGGAGCCTTCAACGTAGATCGCGCGTTGCGCGAGTCGGCGACGACTTGTCGAAGACTCGCGCGACCCCACGACCACGCACGTCGGCCGCGGCCGAGACAACGCCGGCGGAATCGACGTCGATGAGCTGCATATCGCCGAACTCCCAACTGCTTGGTCGAACGTCCCATCCCAGGTCCTTGAGTCCCTGCAAGGTTTCAGCATCACCCAGTGTGCAGCACACGCTGTACACGATGACGTTGGGTGGAAGCAGTTGGTGATGGAATCGCGATGCGGAGACGGCTTGTGCGGCGCTCATCTTGAAGTCGAGGCGGTTCAGTATCGTTTGGAACACGCCGGTGAAGATCGTCGACCCACCCGGTGTTCCGACAATCATGCGCACGCGGTCATCGGCGATCAGCAGCGTCGGGGTCATCGAAGAGAGCATGCGTTTGCCGGGCACGATCTCGTTGGCCACGCCGCCGACGACGCCGTACAGATTGGGCACGCCGGGCTTCGTGCTGAAATCGTCCATTTCGTTGTTCAGCAAAAATCCCGCGCCCTCGACTACGACGCCGTTTCCGAAGCCGCCATTGAGCGTGTAGGTGAGAGCGACCGCGTTGCCTTCCGCATCGAGAATCGAGAAGTGAGTGGTCTGCAGGCTCTCGCGCAGGCCTGGACGAACCTCGGGCAGTTTGGAGATGCCCTGACGATTGACCTCAGCAGCGCGGCTTGCGGTATAGGACTCGGCGATCAGTTTCTCGACGGGGACGTTCACGAAGTCGGGATCGCCGAGATATTCGGCTCGATCGGCGAAGACTCGTTTGGAGATCTCCGACACGAGATGCACATAGCGTGCGGAGTTGTGCGCGGCACCTTCGAAATCGGCCGCCAGTGCATCTTTCATTCGGAGTAATTGAATGAGCGCGATACCCCCGGAGCTCGGCGGTGGCGCGGTAACCAAGGTGTAGTCGCGCCAGCGTGTCGTGAGCGGCTCGCGCCACAGCGCCCGATAGTTAGCGAGATCGTCGTGCGTGATGATGCCGCCACCGCGAGCCATTTCGGCGACGATCAGATCGGCGGTACGGCCTTTATAAAAGCCCGTAGGGCCCTGTTGAGCGATGCGCTCGAGCGTGCGCGCGAGCTCGGGTTGGCGGAAGTTTTTCTTTGAGCCGGGTGGAATCTTGGCGATGGATCCGAAGTAGCGTGCAAAATTGGTCTTGCCCGCGTACTCGGGCAGTGATTCATCGACACGACGAATGAGCTGCGCCTCCGGGACGAACCCGTCGCGCGCGAGTTGGATCGCCGGCTGTACGAGTTCGCGCCACGGCAGACGACCATACTTGCGATGGGCTTCCCAAAGTCCGGCGACCGTTCCGGGCACGCCTGCGGCAAGGTGTCCGACCAGCGATGCGTCGGGTATCGGCTTGCCGTCAGCGTCGAGATACATGTCGCGCTTGGCCGCTCGCGGAGCGACCTCCCTGAAATCGAGAAATCCGAGCTCAGCGCCCATCTTGAGCGTGATGAATCCGCCACCCCCAAGATTGCCCGCCTCAGGGTAGGTGACGGCGAGCACGAAAGCCGTGGCGACCGCCGCGTCGATGGCGTTGCCGCCCCGCTGAATCACGGCCTCTGCGGTGTCCGCGCCGTAGCGATCGGGTGAGGCGACGGCGGCCTGACCGGCACGAACGGCAGGTGAGAGCGCCAAAACCAAGATGACCCATAGCGTCAGGCGCCCGGGTCGCCGCAAGGCGTGCGTCATGTGTGTGAGAGCCATGCGGAGATCATCGCACGACATTCCAAGCGACGGGTCGCTCAGGTGCGCGCTTGCCGCAGATCGGTGATGGAGGCCGCGCCTGCGGCGACATCCTGTTCGTGGGCGGGT
>JBMTZJ010000167.1:0-2843 GCA_049455515.1 Steroidobacteraceae bacterium | reverse complement strand
GACAGGTGGTCGGCATCGTCGCCAACCAACCTTTGGTGCTTGCCGGATGTCTCGACATCAAGAGCAGCATCAAGGCCGCACGGTTCGTGCGCTTCTGCGATGCATTCAACATCGCTGTCGTCACCTTCGTCGACGTACCGGGGTTCATGCCTGGCACCGCACAAGAGTACGGCGGCATCATCAAGCACGGCGCCAAACTTCTTTATGCCTATGCTGAGTGCACCGTGCCCAAAGTGACGGTCATCACCCGCAAGGCCTACGGCGGTGCCTACGACGTCATGGCCTCGAAGCACCTGCGCGGCGACATCAACTTTGCGTGGCCGAATGCCGAAATCGCCGTGATGGGCGCCAAAGGCGCCGTCGAGATCATTTTCCGCGAAGAAAAATCCGATCCCGCAAAACTTGCCGCTCGCGAAGCCGAGTATCGAGAGAAGTTCGCCAATCCGTTCATCGCAGGCGCGCGAGGGTATATCGACGACGTGATCATGCCTCATGGCACGCGTCGACGAGTCTGTCGAGCGCTTACGGTGTTGCGCGACAAGAAGATAGAAGAACCGTGGCGTAAGCACGGCAACATTCCGCTTTGATCGCGCGCAGGGAGCACACCATGTTCAAAAAAATACTCATTGCCAATCGTGGCGAGATCGCCTGCCGCGTCATCAAGACGGCGCGTCGCATGGGGATCAAAACCGTCGCGGTCTATTCCGAAGCTGATAAAGATGCGCGCCACGTCGAACTGGCGGATGAGGCGGTCTTGATCGGCCCCGCACCGTCGCGTGAATCTTATCTCGTCGCGGATCGCATCATCGCCGCATGCAAGCAGACGGGCGCCGAGGCCGTTCACCCGGGCTACGGGTTTTTGTCGGAGAACGCCGAGTTCTCGAGACGCGTCGAAGAAGAGGGAATCATCTTCATAGGGCCGAAGCATGCGTCCATCGCAGCGATGGGCGACAAGATCGCCTCCAAAGAATTGGCGGCGAAGGCCAAGGTCAACACCATTCCCGGCTGGAACAACCCCATCGAATCAGCCGAAAAGGCGGTCGAGATTGCCAAGAACATCGGATACCCGGTGATGATCAAGGCGAGCGCGGGCGGCGGCGGCAAGGGGCTGCGGGTGGCCTGGAACGACAAGGACGCTTTCGAGGGGTTCAATTCTTGTCGTAACGAGGCGCGCAACAGTTTCGGTGACGACCGGGTGTTCATCGAGAAGTTCGTCGAGGAGCCCCGTCACATCGAAATTCAGGTGCTCGGCGACGGTCATGGCAATTGCGTGTATCTCTGGGAGCGTGAGTGCTCGATCCAGCGACGCCATCAAAAAGTGATCGAAGAGGCGCCCAGCCCCTTCCTCGATGATAAGACGCGCAAAGCGATGGGCGAGCAGGCTGTGGCACTCGCCAAGGCGGTCAAGTATCAAAGTGCGGGTACGGTCGAGTTCGTTGTCGGCAAGGACCGCAGTTTTTACTTCCTCGAAATGAACACTCGCTTACAGGTCGAGCACCCGGTGACCGAGTGCATCACCGGACTCGATCTCGTCGAGCAGATGATCCGCGTCGCCGCGGGAGAGAAGCTCGGGTTCACGCAGAAGGAGATCCGTCGTCAGGGTTGGGCGATCGAGTGTCGAATCAACGCCGAAGATCCGTTCAGGAATTTCCTGCCGTCGACCGGACGCCTCGTGAAGTATCGGCCGCCTGTGCAAAACATGGAGGCCGCGCATCCCGTTCCGGCAGAGGGTGGCGTTCGTGTCGATACCGGCGTGTACGAGGGCGGCGAGATCCCGATGTATTACGACTCGATGATCGCCAAACTCATCACTTACGGCACCGATCGCAACGATGCGATCGCGCGGATGCGCGAGGCGCTCAACGGGTTTGTCATTCGCGGAATTTCGAGCAACGTGCCCTTTCAAGCGGCACTACTCGCACATCCGCGTTTCATCGCGGGGGATTTCAACACGGGCTTCATCGCCGAGCAGTATCCGAAAGGATTTTCGTCGTCGGCAGTGCCGCACGATGAGCCCGAGTTCCTGCTATCGCTTGCCGCGATTTCCCATCGTCGTTCGCGAGAGCGCGCAGCCCGGATGACCGGGCAGTTGCGGCATCGAGAGGTTCGTATCCGCGAAGACTTCGTCATCGTGTTGCGAGACGAGGCCGGCGGACGCGACGAGATTCCCGTCAATGTGCACCCCGTGGGATCGATGTTCAACGTGAGTATTGCGGGTCGGGTCCACGAGGTGTCCTTTGAGGACAACCTGCGAGATATCGCCGTACACGGCTACTTCGATGGCAAACCGTTTTGCGCGCAAATCGAGCGTTCTGGTCTTGGATACCGGATTTCTCATAACGGCACGAGCGTGTTCGCCAAGGTGTTCACGCCGCGTCATGCCCAGCTCGATGCTCTGATGCCTTTCAAGGCTCCGCCGGATCTCTCGAAGGTATTGCTCTCGCCGATGCCCGGCCTTTTGGTTGACGTTTCGGTTCAACCCGGCCAAACGGTACGCGCGGGCGAACGTCTTGCCGCGATCGAGGCGATGAAGATGGAGAATATTTTGTTCGCAAGCCAGGACTGTGTCGTGAGCGAAGTGCTTGCAAAGAAAGGCGACAGTCTTGCGGTCGATCAGGTCATCATGAAGTTTCAGTGAGCGTGCTCGAGCGAGTTAGAACATGTCCGATACCGTGAAAAGGCCGTTCCGAGTGCTCGGCATTCAGCAGATCGCCATCGGCGGAACCGACAAGCAGAGAATGCGTGCCTTGTGGGTAGACATGCTCGGTCTCGAGGTCACCGGTAACTTCGTCAGCGAGCGCGAGAATGTCGACGAAGATATCTGCGCCATCGGCCGCGGCGCG
>JBMTZJ010000166.1:0-3001 GCA_049455515.1 Steroidobacteraceae bacterium | reverse complement strand
CTCGCCCGACGCGGTATTCGGGGGCCGCTGCAGTTCCTCGAGGGACCTTTCGGCTACTTCACGCTCATCGACCCCGAATGGGATCCGCTGGCGTTCAATGATTTCGAATCGCGCGAAGCGATCACGGAGCTTTCTCATAAACCCTATCCGAGTGGGCGAGCCACGCATGGCGGGGTCGATGGCGTATTGACCCTACGCGAACGCCACGGGTTCGCCGTCGAGGCTATTCGGGAGATTCGGGTCTTGGCGCCTCCGCTCATCATTCAGCTCGTCGACCGACCCGCCTCACCGACGATGGCGCCGTCTTACGCACGACTCTGTTTGCCCTACGTCGCAGCAACCGCCTTATTGACGGGCGATGTACAGGTGGCTGATTTCGATCCGGAGACGCTGACGAACCCCGAACGCCATGCGCTCGCCGCCCGCATTCGCATCGTCAAAGACCACAACCCCGCCGTAAACGTTCTCGCGCCGCAGCGCGTCGAGATCAGTCTTCACGACGGCACTGAGCTCGCGCTCGATTTGCCGGCGGTCCTCGGCGCGCCGGGGCGCCCCCTCGGCCGTGATCGTCACCTTGCGAAATTCCGCCGCGCCGCTGCCTCCGGCCTGCGGCCGATGAGCGCTGAAAACATAGAACGGCTCATCACCCTCGTCGATGATCTGGAGCACCTCGACGACGTGCGAACGCTCGTCGATGCGCTTCAATTCGACGTAGGAAAAAAATGAGCTTTCCGCATTATTTCGAGTCGTTCGACTACGCGCAGATGCTGCGCGATTTTCCGATAGGCGATGCGTTCACCGAAGGCTTTGCTCGTCGCCCGCGCGAGGAGATTCGCGCTCATCAAAACCGACTGTTTCTCCGCTGCGTCGCGCGTGCGTGGGAGGTCCCGTTTTATCAACGACTTTGGAGTCGTCACGGCATTCGACCCGCCGATATCACGAGCCTCGACGACATCGCCAAGCTGCCAATCTTCGATAAAGGCGATCTCATGCAAAGTTTGGCGGACTATCCGCCTTACGGCGACTACCACGGGTTCGACAAGTGGCCCTTACCCCAACGACCCGTCACGGTGCTCCACACGACGAGCGGAACGACCGGACGCCCTCAAGTCGTGCTCTTCAGTCCCAAATCGCGTGAAGTGCAGGCACTGCTCGTTGCCCGGATTTGGCGTATGCAGGGCCTGCGACCGGAGGATGTCGTTCATTCCGTCTATGGTCACGGCATGATCAATGGTGGTCATTTCGTTCGCGAGGCCGCCCTGCACTACACCAACTGCCTGTTCCTCTCGGCGGGAACCGGCAAAGAAACTCGCTCGACCACCCAAGTCGAACTGATGCGTGACATGCGCGTCACGGTGATCGTCGGTTTCGTCGACTACATCAGACAGCTCGCCGAAACTGCGCGCGGCCTCGGTCTCGAACCCGGACGCGATCTTCCCGTCCGCGCAATCTTTGGCCACGTCGGCAGAGAGTCGCGGGCTGCTCTCTCGAAGGCCTGGGGAGGCGCCGAGGTGTTCGATTGGTACGGCGTTGCCGACACCGGCCCGATCGCCGCCGAAGGCCAGGATCGCAACGGCATGTACGTCATGGAGGATGCTCAGTATCTCGAAATCGTCGATGGCACGACGGGCGCCGTTCTACACGACGAAACGCCGGGGGATATGGTCGTCACCTCGCTTTATCGAGACGATGTCTATCCCTTGATTCGCTTCAATACGCATGATCTGTCGGCATGGCGTCTCGACGTCGCCGACCGCGGCATTTCGCTGCGCCGAACGGTGGGAGTACTCGGACGCAGCGACAACATGGTCAAGCTGCGCGGTATCAACGTCTACCCGCTTGCACTCGCGGCGATACTCAACGAACGACCGGAGTTCGCCGGGGAATATATTTGTCGTGCGACTCGCGATGACTCGGGCCGTGACACGCTCACCGTCGTCATCGAAACGCGCAATCACATCAAACTACCGGATCACACCCTCGAGCGACAATTTTCCGAACTTCTCGCACAACGCATTGGCGTGGAGTTACGGGTCGAGCTCGTTAGTACGGGCGAGACCGCGCCGCTCACTCAGGTGGAGAGCCGTCAAAAGCCGATTCGCCTCATCGACGATCGACCGAAAGCCGGCGCATGACCGCGACTTGCCTTCGCACGCTCGAGCGTTCGCTCGAACGGATACATGCCGATGAGGCGCTGAACGCCTGGTCTTATCTAGCGATCGATGAGGCGCGACACGCCGCCTCCGAGAGCGATGCACGCCTCGCCAAAGGCGCCGCCCGCAGCGCGATCGAAGGTCGACTGGTCGCCCTGAAGGGCAACATGGCGGTTCGGGGATGGCCGTTCGAGGGCGGCCTACTCAGTCGACGTGGCATTCGTGCCGTCGAAGATGCCGAACTCGTGCAACGACTGCGAGCCGCCGGCGCGGTTCTCCTCGGCCAAACCCGAATGGATGCCGGCGCCCTTGGCGCCGAGGGGCGCTCGATCGATGGGCCCATCCGAAATCCGCACCGACCGACCCACTCGGTCGGCGGCTCTAGCGGCGGATGTGCCGCCGCGATCGCCGCCGGTCATGTGGAGCTCGCCGTCGGAAGCGACACCATCGGCTCTGTGCGTATTCCGGCGTCCTTTTGCGGGATCGCGAGCTTGAAGCCCTCCCCTCAAAGAATCGGGTTGACGGGCGTGCTGCCCGTGCATCCCGACTTCGATCATGTCGGCCCGATGACCGCTCGGTCCGAAGCGCTGCGACTCATGTGGCAGGTCCTCACCGGGCAGGCGCCACCGGATCATGCACGTGCCTCACAAACCGCCGAACAGGCACTGACCTCACGTCCGATCGGATTTATGGTGGATGCGCCATCACTCGGCACGACGCCGTCGGTCATGGCCCATTACCTGGGCGGACTCGATCGCCTACGCTCGCTCGGCGCAACGCTCGTGCCGATCGAACTCGCCCCGCTCGATCCCGCGCGGACTCGTCGCGCCGTGTTCTCCCTGTGCGAA
>JBMTZJ010000165.1:0-3070 GCA_049455515.1 Steroidobacteraceae bacterium | reverse complement strand
CGCGACTCGCCCCCGGACAAGCGGCGCGCGTACGCGTGACGGGCGTCGAGCAAGCATTCGAGGGCAAGGTGCGATTGATCGGTGCTGTCATCGATCCCCAGACGCGGCTCGGTAGCGTGCGCATCGATCTGCCTGCTCATCGCGATCTGCGTCCCGGTGCATTCGCGCGAGGGGAGATTTCCGTGGGCTCAGGCCGTCGCCCGTTGTTACCGCAGATGGCGGTCATGAGCGATACGACGGGCAACTATGTCTACATCGTCGACGCCAAAAATAAAGTGGAGCGGCGTGATGTCCGGGTCGAGGGATCGCGCGCGGAGGGGGTCGTCATCGGCGGTGGCTTGGACGGTGGCGAAAAAGTCGTGACGACGGCTGGCCCCTATCTGCGGCCGGGTGAGGCGGTGAGGATCGCTCGATGAAGAATATGTCCGCATGGGCGATACGTCATCCGACGTTCCCCATCGTGCTCTTCATGGTGCTGACCTTCGTCGGTCTGGTGAGCTTTCAACGCCTACCGATCAACCTCAATCCGGATGTCAGCTTTCCGTTGGTGTCCGTTCAGGTGTCGCAGCCGGGCGCAGCGCCCTCCGAGATCGAAACTCAGATTACGCAGAAGATCGAGGGCGCGGTGCGCAGCGTCTCCGATGTACGCAGCATCAGCTCGCGGGCGGCTGAGGGTTCTTCATCGACGACGGTGGAGTTCCAGATCGGTACGCCGATCGATCGCGCGCTCAACGATATCCGTGATGCCGTGAGCAAAGTTCGTTCGGATCTACCTGACGGCGTGGACGAGCCTCAGGTCAATCGGATCGATGTCGAGGGCGGAGCGATCGCGTGGTACGCCGTGTCCACGACGGGACGCACGCCCGAGCAACTCAGCTGGTTCGTCGACAACACGATCAGCAAACGCCTGCTCGCGGTCTCGGGTGTCGCTCAAGTCGCCCGGGGCGGGGGAGTCTCCCGCGAGATCCGCGTCGAGCTCGATCCCGCGCGCATGCAGGCGCTCGGTATCACGGCTGCGGAGGTCAACCAGCAACTGCGCGTGCTCAATTTGAACGCTCCGGGCGGCCGTGCTCAGGTGGGCGGTGGCGAGCAGTCGATCCGCGTGCTCGGCGCGGCGTCGACGGCCTTGGAGCTCGGAGCGACTCAGATCCGCCTTGCCAATGGCGCGAGCGTGCGTCTTCAGGACGTTGCGGAGGTGCGCGATGCGGTGGGGGAGCAGCGCTCGATTTCGCGTCTGAACGGCCGACAGGCCACCAACTTCGGGGTCTTCAAGGCGCGCGGTGCCTCGGATGTGGCTGCACTCGATCTCGTCGAAGCGGAGATCGCAAAGATCCTCAAAGAAAACCCGGATATCGGGATCAAACGCGTTTTCACGACGGTCGAGCACACCCGCGAAACCTATCGATCTGCGCTGATGGCGATGATCGAGGGATCCATTCTGGCCGTGCTCGTCGTTTTTCTGTTCCTGCGCGATTGGCGCGCCACCGTGATCTCGGCTCTGGCCATCCCGCTGTCGGCGATACCGACCTTCGCCTTCATGTACTGGCAGGATTTCACGCTGAACAGCATCAGTCTGCTCGGGCTGTCGCTCGTCGCCGGCGTGCTGGTCGACGATGCGATCGTCGAAATCGAGAATATCGTTCGTCATATGCGGATGGGCAAAAGCGGCTACCAGGCCGCTCTCGATGCGGCCGACGAAATCGGTCTCGCGGTGGTCGCCACGTCGGCCACCATCATCGCAGTCTTCGTGCCCGTGAGCTTCATGGGCGGATTCACGGGTCAGTATTTCAAGCAATTCGGGCTCACCGTTGCGGCAGCCGTGTTCTTCTCGCTCTTGGTCGCGCGACTCATCACGCCGCTGATTGCAGCCCACACGCTCAAGCCACACGAGGCCATACGCTCGGCCGACGGTCCGATGATGACCGCATATCTCGATGCGCTGCGCTGGACGTTGCAGCATCGGCGTCTCACGCTGCTCGGCGGATCGGCGTTCTTCCTGTTCTCCATCGGTTTGCTCGTCGCCATCCCGAAAGCCCTGATTCCGCCGCAGGATTTTTCGTCCGCGCAAATCAATATCGAGCTGCCGCCGGGTGTGCAGCTTGAGCAGACGGCCAAGATTTCCGAGCGGGTCACGACCTTGATCGCGAAGCAACCTGAGGTCACGGACATCATCGAGTCCATCGGTGACGGCGATGTGCGCACCGCTTCGCTCTATGTGACGTTGGTTCCGCGCAAAGAGCGTTCGGTCAGTCAAAAGGAGTGGCAAGATCGCGTCACGCCGCTCTTTGCCGATATCCCCGATGCGCGGGTTGCGTTCAGCGGCGACGATGGCGGGCCGGGTGGTCGGCCGATCACGCTCTTCCTGACGGGCGAGGATCCCGCGAAGATCGAAGCGGCTGCGCAGCGTGCGGTGGCGGCGATGCGCCAATTACCTGAATTGCGTGATCCCCGCGTCAATGGCGACATGCAGCGTCCCGAAGTACTCGTGCGTCCCCGCCTCGATCTCGCCTCCGAGCTCGGCGTGTCGGTGGCGGCGATCAGTCAGACCATTCGTATCGCAACGCTGGGCGATCTGCCGCAGAACGCAGCGAAGTTTTCCTTGAGTGATCGGCAAATTCCGATCCGGGTGAGTCTGATCGAAGAGTCGCGACGCGATCTGTCGACCCTTGAGAATCTTCCCGTGCGCACGGCCGCGGGCTCCACAGTTCCGCTCAAGGCCGTCGCAGAGATCAGTTTCGGCGAGGGGCCGTCGGTCATTCGGCGCTACAACCAGACCCGGCGTGTCGTCGTCGAGTCGGATCTCGCCAAAGGGGTGGAAATCGGACCGGCGCTCGCCAAAGTTTATGCGCTGCCCGAGATCAAAAATTTACCCGAGGGCGTACGACTGGTCGAGGTCGGTCAGGCGGAGTTCCTCAAAGAACTCGCGGCCAACTTCACGCTCGCGATCGTCGCCGGCGTGCTGCTCGTCTTCGCAGTGCTGGTGTTGCTGTTCGCGCGCGTCTTTCAGCCCATCACCATTCTTTCGGCGCTGCCGCTTTCGGTGGGTGGCGCGATCATCGCGCTGATGCTG
>JBMTZJ010000164.1:0-3118 GCA_049455515.1 Steroidobacteraceae bacterium | reverse complement strand
CGAGGGAGCGCTCCGATTCGAGCGTCTGCCGAGGCCGTGAAGGCATAAGGCCCGCTCCCGTTGAGTGTGAAGCGTCCGCGCGCGCTGTCGAGCGCCGGCGTCTTGTCGGCAAGCGGCCAGCGCAGCTTGACCCACTGCCCATCGAGATCGAGTGAAGGACCGTCATCAGTCGGGGTGATCGTGCCTGACAGATCCACTCGGGTTTGCGCGCCAGGATGAACGAGCGTGATGCGGCGCGCCGTGAGTACGTTGCGAAAGTAAGTCCCATCGAAGCTGACATCGAACGGACCTGCAGCGAGCCCCGGAGGAAGAAGGCTTCCGTTCGCACGATACCCATCCCGATCTGCGACGATGGACACCTTGCCGCCGATGAGTCCTAAGAAATTGGAGCCGCCCAATTTTTGAAGATCGAGATCTCGAACGATAGCGTCCCCTCGTACGCTCCATGGCGCTTGCAAGGTCATCGACCCGTCCTCGATGCGCACGTCGAAGGGCTCCACGAGCTTGGCGTCCAGGCGCGCAAGGTCGAGATCGCCGTCGAATTTTCCGGTCGCGCGCCAGAGCGGCCCCCGTCGTGGGGTATAGACGGCTTCAACCTTGCCCCGAAGTTTTAGCGGTAGCGCCGCCGTCAGCGTGCCTTCGAGATCGAGGCGTATCGATCCGAGTGAAGCGTCGAGATTGGTGATATCGATCGTCTTGCTACGAATGAGCGCAGCGAGCTCGATGTCGGTCATCTGTACGGGATCACCGCGCATGGGTCGAATCGTTAGCTTAGGAATCGTGGCCTCTGGCAGCGCTACGGTGAGCAGCCTCGGCAGGAAGGGAAGTGCTTTCTCGGGCGGTGGTAAATCGCGCGCCTCTTGCTCGATGACGAGTTCGCTTATCGAGAGCTCCGATGCCTCGACCGATTGCCAAAGCAGGGGAATAAGCTCGACTCGTGCACGAAGTCCGCGAATTTGCAGGGTGACGAGATCGTGCTCGATATCCACCGAGTCGATCTCGAAACCGCCGGCGACGCTTCCGCGAACCCCTCGAATCGAAATACTTTGCAGGGTACCGATTTTTTGAGGAATCAAAGATACGAGCCGCTGCAAGGCGGATTCGGAATATCCCAGTGTCCAAAGCGCGACGATCGGCAGCGACAGCAGGACGCCGGCAATCAACAATAGAAGGGAGGTTCTACGTTTCACACGCGACTCAGAGCTTCGGTGAGAAGTTGAAATGCAGACGCGGTCCCGACCGTTTGTCGAAACCCGGCTCGATATTGCATCGGGGATCCGGCGTGGCGCTGCGGCAGACGGGGTTGGTGAGCGGTTGGGCGATATCGATACCGAGCGTCACGATCGGCAGTCGAAATCTCACGCCTATTCCGAATGAATACTGAAGCGGGTCTCCGAAAGCGTCGAAGGCGTTACCCGCATCGACGAATGCGGCGATACCCAAGTTGCGCGGTAGATCGCGGATGACTTCGATGGTCGCGGTGGCCAGATGGCGACCACCCACTTTCGTGCTGCCTTCTTCGATCGGCGAGAGGTCGTTGAATCCGAAACCTCGGACACTGCGATCGCCGCCGGCGAAGAATCGTTCGGTACCGGGAAGTTTTGAGGCATCGGAGACCCAAGTCGTACCGACTTGTCCTCGTATAAAAAGATGCCAGCGCGGACCGAGGTCGAATACTCGCTCTGCCTCGAGTCGAAGTTGGAGGTAGTCCTCCTCGGCACCGAGATTCGTGGTCGACCCGCGAAGCTCCGCATAGAGTCCGCGCGAGAACAGCGCCTCACCCAGATAACCGCGCGGGACGGAGGCGTAGCTGATGCCGGGGATGACGAGCGTGGTCGATTCCTCGAAACTGCTGCGGGTGGGTGAGCTCGCGGTGATCGTTCGTACTCGGCTCAGCGAAGCGAACATCACCCGTTGCCATTCGCCGTTGACTTGCGTGACGGACGGCTGGAAGCGCGTGGTTCGCGTATCGAGATCGCCGAGCTCGTCGCGCGCATAGCGCCATTCGAACCCCAACTTCTCGAGCGCGGGGTCGCCGATCGGTACGAGATATCGAGCCTCGATGGACTGCTCGAGTTGTCCCGCCTTGATTTCGGCTCTCGATCGATGCCCGCGATCGTTGAGGCGTCGATTCTCCCAAGTGAGCGTGCCGCGAGCTTTGCTGTCGGTCGCATAACCCACGCCCACGGAATAACGATTGCGTCGATTGGGCTCGGCGCGAATGTTTACGGGGATGATCCGACTCTGCGGATCCGGTGTTCCCGCGAGCACCTCGACATTGGAAAAATATTGACTGTCATCGAGGGCGAACTGCGTCCTCAACAAACTCGTCGCGTCGTAGGGTGCAAATTCTTCGTAGCGTAAAAATCGTCGAAGGAGTGATTCATTGAGCGATTGCTGTTCGATGGTCGTCGCACCGAAGCGATAGCGCTCGCCGGTGTCCATCACGAGGCGCACCGATGCGCTATGCCGCTCAGGGTCGACCACGAGTTCGCTACTCGTCAGTGCTGCATCGACGTATCCCAGCGTTGCAGCCGTTCGACGGAGCCCATCTTTGAGCGCGTCGTAGGCGGCATGTTCGAGACGATTTCCGCGCTTCAACGGTGAGCCGGTCAAAAGCGTTTTGAAAGCGGGATCTTCGCGACCGGCGCCGATGACTCCGACTTCCACCTCCTCGAGAAGGACCGGCTTACCCGGCGCAATGTCGAGCCGTGCTCGCCACCGACCTTCGCCGAGCGCTTCGACCTTGGAGGTGACCGTGGCCTCGTAGTAGCCGAAAGGGCGTAAGGCCGAGGCCGCCTCGCGCTCAGCGCGCTCCTGCAATCGCTCGATCAAAGCCTGATCGAGGTTGTCACGTCCCTTGTATCGCTCGAGACTGAGAAAGGTCAGTACGTTTCGACGCATCGCACCGTCGACACCGTTGATTTCGATATCGATGCCCGCGACGACCGGCGTGCTCGCCACAGTGAACAGGGCGAGACATAAGCCGATTCGAATGATGGAGCTGCGGATCAGGCGGAGCACGCTCCGGATTCTACCCGCTTGCCGCCTTTCCTCGGGGCGAACCACCGCCCCAACTTCGGGTCTTTAAGGTGCGCAGCGGTACGGAAGATCCGGC
>JBMTZJ010000163.1:0-3128 GCA_049455515.1 Steroidobacteraceae bacterium | reverse complement strand
AAAAAAATCAGTCGGGGATAACTGCTCGGCGCGTTTCCGACGAGCCTCGCGATCACGCCGGTGGATCCCCACCACAGCACGACCGTCAGGACCACCGGGATCATATGTTGCATCCAGCTCATGGCCCCGCCGCAGAGTGCCCGCGCTCAGCGCGGAGCGCCGTCCGCTCGTGCCTCACCCTGTTCCCAGAGTACGGCGAAGGTCTTCGCATTGTCGGTGCCGAAGACGTCGAGGTTGATGGTGGTTCCGGTGGCTGTATCAGTCAGCAGCAAACGCCCATCACGAAGACGCGAGAGGCGGTACGGAGCGTCGGGATCACTACCGGCAAGTTTGCGGCCGCGCGAGAGGCCGCGCATCACGCCACTGACGAACCCTGCTTTTTCCGCTGGGATGGCTGATAAACGCGTGCCATCGGCAAGCAGAGGGAGAATCGAGCCGTTCTCGAGCGTGCGTAATCGGATGTCGTGACTGGCGACCACGATGTCCTCCGACATCGATGCGGTTTGGGGCAGCTCGTCACCGACGACCACCAGCGAGATCGCGAGAAGGATGAGCAGGCCTGCGGAGACCAGCAGCGGCTTGGGTAGATCTTGCGAGTGCTCGAGCGTCACGCGGAAGCGCCCAGGACGGTGCCTGAGGCCGACGCTTCCTGCGAGCCCGAGTGAGGATGACCGAGCGTCGTGCCCGGGGTGTGATCTGCGTAAGCGCGACCGAGAACCTCGCCCGCATGGGCGGCATTCGCTAAGCAGCGCAGAGCGGGTTGGGGACGGGTTAAGAATCCGGGGCGCACGTGCGGCCAGAGCCAAAGATAAGACACGCGCTGGTCGCGATCGACGGTGAGGGCGATGTCGCCAGTGCCGTCATTGCGCATCAAAATTTGTGCCGACTCGATGGCCTTGAATGGCAGATTAATGGTGCTCGAGAGCGCGATGCCTTGACGAATGACGAGCCGCCGCGTCGTGATGGTGTAGATCGTCGCGCGTGCCGAAAGCCGCGCGATCGCAGTCACGATGGCGAGACAGACGATCGAGAAGATCGCTGGGCCGACACAGCCGCGTAGCGCTTCCATCAGCGAGCTGCCCTCGCTCAGCAAAAAGATGCCGCGTGCGAGCACGATCAGGCCGAAATAGATCGACAACAGTTTGACGCGGTAAGCGTGCAAGGCGAGGGAGCGCCACGAGGGCGCCCCCTGCCACAGCACGTACTCGCCCGAGGGCAGCGCCGAGGGCAAGCCTCTTACCGGCTCGTTGTCGTGTTCGCTGAATGTCACTCGGTTGGTCATAGTGTTAGATCAAAGATTCGCTGCGTGAAGGTGTCGCAAAAAGATGTCCGCCTGCGTAGTAGGCGCAGATGCGATCCTCTTCCAGCTTGGTGATTTGCTGGTTACTTGCGATACCCGGGACACCGGCGAACTGCGCGGCGGTAATCGAGGCGACTTTGACCTTGCGATTGCCGGCGTCGTAGCGCACGAAGCCCGAGGGCACCATGACGTGACGGCCGCTCGCCAGTTCGACCTGTAAATAGCGAATCTGCGGTTCAGCCTTGTCGACCCAAAGTTCTACGACTTTGCCCGCCGATGCGCCGTCGAGACCGCACACGGTCATGCCACGCGGATCCGGGTCGCGAGACTCGACGCCCCAGCCCGAGACCGCGCTCATCGGCACGATCATCGGTGAGCCGTCGACCATACGTTCCGGCTGATTAGCGCGGGCGGCGTAAGCCGAGGGTCCGACCGCATCGAGCATCGGATCGCCTGTGGGCTCGAGCGGCGCACCGACATCGGGACCATAGCGATCATCCCAGCCGACCTGACGAGCGGCGATCGGACGACGATCGGCGCGAGCCGGATCCGGGACTACGACGGTGCTGCCGTCAGCGAGTTTGAATGTCTTGGGGCAGGGAACGCCCGGCAGGCCTTCGATGGTCACGGGGTTGCCGTGTCGATCGACTCGATGGGTATCGAGCGGATAGCCCTCGCGCTTGTCCTCGCGATGCAGATACCAGATGAGCCCTGCAAAGAAAGCCCAAAACCCGTAGAGCGCAATTTGCGCCGTGTCGAGATACTCGAGAAATGCGTTCGACTCCATGATGCCGTCCTCCCTGAAAAACTAAATCAAAAAAATCTAAATCAAAAAAATCGTCACCAGATATCAACCGGGTAGCTCAGCCAGCCCGAGGCGTCCGTCACGATCCGCCGTCCCACGACTCGCTTGTCGGCGCGTGAGCGGACCCACCGCGATCAGCGCCGCAAACAACAGCGCGATTTCGAAGTGATAGACGAACATGTAGCCGGTGGCAGGCGATGCGAGTGCCGGCCCCATTTCACCCCGTACGGCGAGCTCGCCGATGAGATTGCAGGCCGCCCCGCCGAGTGCGATCGATACGCCGGCGGCCGTAGCCTGAACGGCACCCCAGGCGCCGAGTGCGAGACCGTTGTCCGACTTTCGAAGGGCCATCGCGGCGAGCAACGTCCCCACGGAAAAGAGTCCGCCGCCAAAACCGATGAGCAGAGCGCCCACGCGAAAAAGCATCGCCGAGCTAAGCGGTTCGGCGAAAACTACCGCCGCAAAAGCAAGGATTCCCATCAGGGCGCCAATCGCCGCGACGCGCAAGGGATCGGCGCCTCGCTTGAGCGCTCGCGCTGCCAGACCGAAAGCGACGAGTGCGCCGCCAGCGGAGAGCGCCGTCAGTTGACTGGTTGCACCGACTTCCATGCTCAAAATTTGACCGCCGTAGGGCTCGAGCAGAACGTCTTGCATGCTGAATGCCGCGGTGCCGAAGCCCACAGTCGCCAACAGTCGCCGCGTGTGAGTCGGTGCCGTAAAGTCACGCCAGGCGATGGCGAAGCGTGTTTCCGACTTCGGTTCCTGCAGACGTTCAAGATTGCGCGGTTCCTGTTTCCAGAGTGCGATGACGTTGAGCAGCAGCGTCACTACGGCTGCACCCTGAATGGTTTGGATCAAGCGCAGCGGCGAGAACTCGCCGCTCAACAACCAGCCGAATACGAGGGATGAACCCACCATACCGAGCAGTAGCATTACGTACATCAAAGCCACCACGCGGGGTCGCGTGTGATCGGGCGCGAGATCCGTGGCGAGCGCGAGTCCGGCCGTCTGCGTTGAATGCAG
>JBMTZJ010000162.1:0-3182 GCA_049455515.1 Steroidobacteraceae bacterium | reverse complement strand
ACATCGGCGGCAAGGTTTGGTGACGCTGCCTTAGGCCTCGCCGCCGAGCAATCGGTCGACGAGTCGCGTGGTGTGACTGCTCGAGCGAGTTCGGCGGGCAACGAGCGAATACACCGCTGGCACGACTAGCAAGGTTAGAAATACCGAGACCAGCGTGCCGTAGAACACCACAACGCCAATGGGCTCGCGTTGCTCGGCTCCCGCTCCGGATGCCAACAAGAACGGAATCGCTCCGAAGGCGGTACAAAGACTGGTCATCAAGACCGGGCGTAGTCGGACTGCGGCGGCTTGTACGACGGCCTCCTTGAACTCGACGCCACGCTCGCGCAACTGATTCGCAAACTCGACGATGAGTACGCCGTTCTTGGCAGCGATGCCGATGAGCATGATCACTGCAATCTGACTGAAAATATTGACGCTCATGCCGTGCAACTGCAGGCCGAAGACCGCACCGAGCAAGGCGAGCGGGACGGTCACCATGATGATGGCGGGATGAACGAAGCTCTCGAACTGCGCTGCCAACACCAAAAATACGATGATCACTGCGAACAATAAGGTCGTCCACAATTGGCCGCCGCTGCGCACGTAATCGCCGGAGTCACCATCCCACATCAGCGTTGCGGTGGCGGGTAGCTCCCGAGCGACCGTCTCCTCGAACCATTCGATGGCTTCACCCATGGTGTAGCCCTCGGCCAGCCCCGCGTCGATCTCCACGGAACGCAGACGATTGAATCGGCTGAGTTCGGTCGCCCCTGCGGTTTCGGTGAGGCGTACGACGCTTGCGAGCGGAATCAACTCACCGGAGCGATCGGAGCGCACCATGAGATTGGTCAAATCCGTCGTCGTCGCGCGCTCGTCAGCGCGACCTTGCAGTACGACGTTGTACTCTCGGCCACGATCGATGAACGTCGTGACGATACGCGAGCCGAGCATCGTCTCGAGCGTACGTCCGACGGTCTGTAGGGAGACGCCGAGATCGGCGGCGCGATCGCGATCGATCGCCACACGGATTTGCGGCTTTCGCGGCTGATAGCTGCTATCGACGCCCGTCAGTCCCGGATTCTGTTCGGCCAGCTGTACCAACTTCTCGGACCACTCCGCGAGCGTTTCATAGTCCGGACCGCCGAGGACTGCCTGAACGGGCTTGCCCCAGCCGCCGCGCATGTTGCCGCCCGCCATGGTGTTGGCACGAACACCGGGCAGACCACTGAGCTTTTTTTGCATCGATGCGGCGATTTCCTGCGCCGAGCGATCACGCTCACTCCAATCATTGAGAACGAGGATGAGTCGTGCGGAGTTCACACCGCCCGCACCATCGAACCCCGCCGGCACACGCAAGGTGACTCTGCGCACATCTCCGGTGTCGACTTCGCTCTGCGCGATAGCTTCGAGTTTCCGACCATACTCTGCGGTGTACTCAAAGCTTGCGCCCTCCGGCGCTTGCAGCATCACGAAGACCCGACCGACATCGGCCGCGGGCATGAATTCCGAGGGCAGGGCGCGGAAGCTGAGCGCACCGAGGAAACCGAGTCCGAGTACCGAGCCGACGATGAGCCATGGTCGTCGCATGAGTTGTCGTAGCCGACGCTCGTATTCGGTAGAGAGCTTTTTAAAAAAACCTTCGATCAAGAGCGCGAAACGTCCGTGCTTCATCTCGCGCTCGGGCGGTAAGCGAGAGGCCATCATGGGCGTCAAGGTCAAGGCGACGATGGCGGAAAACAATACCGATGCTGCCACGGTTAACCCGAACTCGCGGAACAAACGACCGTTATCGCCAGGAAGGAAAGAGAGCGGTACGAAAACGGCGACGAGCGTCAACGTCGTCGCGATCACGGCGAAGCCGATTTCACGACTGCCCCGGATGGCGGCGACGATCGGGTTTTCATTGAGTTCGGCGCGGCGGTGAATGTTTTCGAGGACGACGATGGAGTCGTCGACGACGAGACCGATGGCGAGGACAACCCCGAGTAGCGTGATGACGTTGAGCGAGTAGCCGAGCGCGTAAACAAACATGAATGCCGCGATCACGGACACCGGGATCGTAACGGCGGGGATGATCGTCGCCCGCAGCGTCCCCAGAAACCCGTAGATCACGATGAGTACGGAAACGAACGCGAAGATGACTGCAATCAATACCTCGCGGAGCGCGGCCTGGATGGCCACGCCGTTGTCTACGTTGACGACGAGCGATGCTCCCTTGGGTAACGTCTTTTGTAGGCGTTCAACCTCTGCACGAACGCCCTGAACGACATCGAGTACGTTAGCTTTCGAGTTAGCCTCGATACCGATGCCGACTCCGGCACGACCGTTCGTGCGCAGTAGCGTACGGTCGCTCTCTGCTGCGATGCGTACGTCCGCGACCTCGCCTAGGCGTACGAGGTGTCCATCGGGATTCCGTCCGATGACGAGATTTCTAAAGTCGTCCTCGGTGTCGAGACCGACCTCAGTGCGCAAAGAAAACTCGCGTTGTTCGGACTCGATGCGGCCCGCCGGAAGCTGCACATTCTCGCGGCGCAGCGCCGATTCGATGTCGCCGACGGTGAGGGCGCGCGCAGCTAGAGACTGTCGATCGATCCAGATACGCATCGCGGCACGGCGTGCGCCCGAGAGTGAGGCACGGGAAACACCTGGCACGGTGGATAGTCGGTCGACGATGTATCGCTCCGCGTAGTCGGTCACTTCGAGAGGCGTCATCGCCTCGGAGTTGAAACTGAGGAACATCACCGATTCGGCATTGGCGTCTGCCTTGACGACCTGAGGCGGATCCGCCTCCGGGGGCAATTGCGTCAGGACACGGGAGATGCGGTCGCGGATATCGTTGGCGGCATCGTCGATGTCGCGGGCCACGTCGAATTCGACACGAATGCTCGATCGCTCGTCGGCGCTGTCCGACTCGAGTTTGAGGATACCCTCGATACCGGCAATCCGATCTTCGATAACTTGAGTGACTTTGTTCTCGACGACATTTGCCGAGGCGCCGCGATAAATCGTGGTGATGGATACGACCGGACGATTGATGTCCGGATACTCGCGCAAGGGCAATCTTTCGAGGGTCACGAGACCAAAGATCACCAGCATCAGGCTGAGCACGGTCGCGAAGACCGGGCGTCGGACACAAAACTCGGAGAGTGTCATGCGCGCGGCTCGGCGATGACTTTGCCGCCGTTACGCACGCGCTGCGT
>JBMTZJ010000161.1:0-3191 GCA_049455515.1 Steroidobacteraceae bacterium | reverse complement strand
TAGTCCATGCCGACCATCGACAACGATCCGTATGCCGAAATCCGCTCGGCGGTTCGCGCACTGTGCGCGCAATTTCCCGATGAGTATTTCCGAAAGATCGATGCGGAGCGCGGTTACCCGGTGGAGTTTGTCGAGGCGTTGACCGCGGCCGGCTGGTTGGCCGCCTTGATCCCGCAAGAGTACGGCGGCTCGGGCCTGACGCTTGCCGAGGCGTCGGTCATCATGGAGGAGATCAACCGGTCGGGCGGAAATTCCGGCGCCTGCCATGGGCAGATGTACGTCATGAACGTTCTCGTTCGTCATGGCAGCGAGGCGCAGCGCCGCACGTACTTGCCAAAGATCGCCGCCGGAGAGTTGCGGATGCAGTCGATGGCGGTAACGGAGCCGACGACGGGCACCGACACGACACGACTCAAGACCATGGCGGTTCGCAAGGGTGATCGGTACGTCATCAACGGTCAGAAAGTCTGGATCTCACGGGTTCAACATTCGGATTTGATCGTGCTCCTTGCGCGTACGACGCCGCTTGCCGAGGTTCAGCGCAAGTCCGATGGTCTTTCGGTGTTTCTCGTCGATGTGCGCGAGGCGCTCGGCAAGGGCATGTCTCTCAGACCCATTCCGAATATGGTCAACCATGAGACCAACGAGGTCTTCTTCGATAATCTCGAGGTTCCCGCGAGCCAACTCATCGGTGAGGAGGGCAAGGGGTTCAAATATATTCTCGATGGCCTGAACGCGGAGCGCGTGCTCATCGCAGCTGAGTGCATCGGCGATGCGTACTGGTTCGTTGACCGTGCGACGCGATATGCCAACGAGCGCATCGTCTTCGATCGACCGATTGGTAAGAACCAAGGGGTGCAGTTTCCGATCGCCGAGAGTTACATCGAGACGGAGGCCGCGAGCTTGATGCGCTTTAGAGCCTGCGAGTTGTACGACGCTCAAAAGCCCTGCGGCGCAGAGGCCAATATGGCCAAGTATTTAGCAGCCAAAGCGTCTTGGGAGGCAGCGAACGCTTGCCTCCAAACGCACGGTGGCTTCGGTTTCGCCGCCGAGTACGATGTCGAGCGCAAATTTCGCGAGACACGGCTGTATCAGGTCGCGCCGATTTCGACGAATCTCATCCTGTCGTACATCGCCGAGCACGAGCTCGGCTTGCCACGTTCTTATTGATTCATAAGGTTCTCTCAACATGAAACTCGACTCTTCCCTCTCTGCCATCGTGACGGGTGCCGCTTCGGGCTTGGGCGAGGCGACGGCTCGCGCACTCGCAGCACGCGGCGTACGGGTCGCCATTTTCGACCTGTCGGCCGAGCGCGGTGAGGCGGTCGCGCGCGAGATCAAGGGTCTTCTCTGCAAGGTCGACGTGACGAACGAAGCGAGTGTCGACACGGGATTCGCGAAAGCGCGCGCCGCGCACGGGCAAGAGCGCATCCTCATCAACTGCGCGGGAATCGCTAACGGAATCAAGACGGCGTTTCAAGATCGCGAGACGGGCGAGGCCCGACATTTTCCGCTGGCGGATTTCGAGCGGGCGATTCAGATCAATCTCATCGGTACGTTCCGCTGCATTGCCAAGTCGGCTGCAGGGATGTTGTCGCTGCCAATCCTTCCTGAGGGGGACCGTGGCGTCATCATCAACACGTCATCGGTTGCCGCCGAGGATGGCCAGATCGGTCAGGCAGCTTATTCGGCCTCCAAGGCGGGTATCTCGGGTATGACGTTACCGATCGCGCGCGATCTCATGAACGAGGGAATTCGCGTCAATACGATTTTGCCCGGAATCTTTGAAACGCCATTGCTAGCGGGGTTACCTAAGAAGGTCACCGAGGCCTTGGCCGCTTCCGTGCCCCATCCGAAGCGTCTCGGCTCCCCTGACGAGTATGCGGCGCTCGCGGTGTCGATGATCGAAATCGGTTATCTCAACGGCGCGTCGGTGCGTCTCGATGGGGCCATTCGTATGGCGCCGCGCTAATCGCGGACCGTCTCAAGTGGCGGGAGTCTCCGCACAGCCGCAACGCGCCAACACATAGGCGGCAGCCTCGGCGCCCGATTCCGTGTAATGCACGAGCTGTCGATCCTCTGGCGCGATGTAACCGTCGGCGAGTAATGCGTCGAGGGGCAGCACGGTGTCCCAATATTTTCGTCCTACCAATACGATCGGAATCGGAGAGATCGTGCGCGTCGCCACTAAATTAAGTGCTTCGTAGACTTCATCCAACGTACCGAATCCGCCGGGCAGCGCGACGAGTGCGCGCGCTCTGAACATGAAGTGCATTTTGCGCAGCGCAAAATAACGAAACTGAAATGCCAGACCCGGTGTGATGTAGGGGTTCGGGAACTGCTCGTGCGGCAAACGAATATTGAAGCCGATGGTCGGTGCGCCAGCCTCGCTTGCGCCGCGGTTGGCCGCCTCCATGAGGCCCGGGCCTCCGCCGGTGGCGACGACGAGACGATGACAGCCCGGCGTATGCTTGGCGCCAAGACTAATCTCGTAGCCGAAGCGGCGCGCCTCCTCGTAGAAGTGACGCTGCTCGGCCGAAGCGTCTGGCATCTCCGGGGAGGGGATGCGAGCGCTACCGAATGCAACGACGGTGCTTTCGATGCCATAGGCGCGCAAGTAGGTGTCTGCGCGATCGAACTCGAGCGCCAGACGGATCGCTCTGGCGTGATCGCTCTCGAGAAAATCACCGTCGTCTTCGGCGAGGCGATAGCTCGGGCTCGATAGGATGTCTTTGAGGCGACTCTGATCCATGGGTGGATGGCGCTCCTTACGGGATTCGAACCCGTGTTACAGCCTTGAGAGGGCTATGTCCTGGGCCTCTAGACGAAAGGAGCGGGGTACCGGAGTACAGGCCGGGAAGGCGCGGTATTATATGCCCCCGCCCCAATTGCTCAAGCGGCTCGTTTTTCATAGCGGACATCACAGAATTGAATTCCCCACACGCCTCATCCGAGGCCGTTCCCCGTCTGGCTCGAATCATCCCGCGCGATTCTCATCCGATTTCGCGCTCGAAGATCGCCCCCGAGGCGCTACGCGTCCTCTACCGATTGCGTGAGGCGGGTTTCGAGGCTTATCTCGTGGGCGGTTGTGTGCGCGATCTCACGCTCGGACTCGCGCCGAAAGATTTCGACGTCGCCACGAACGCACTGCCCGAGCAGGTCAAGCGTCTTTTCAGAAACTGTCGCCTCGT
>JBMTZJ010000160.1:0-3195 GCA_049455515.1 Steroidobacteraceae bacterium | reverse complement strand
CCCGGCTGCCATCTTTGTCCCGGAGCCTCCCGCGCAAACGGCAAGACCAACCCCGATTACGAGTCGGTTTTCGTGTTCGATAACGATTTTCCCGCGCTCTACGACGGCAGCGCCGAACTCGCTACGAATACGCCCGCCGACATCGATGAATACTTCAGCGCCGAGCCAGTCACCGGCCGCTGTCGCGTGATCTGTTACTCGCCCGACCACGATCGGCCGATGAGTCGTCTCGCCGCCAATGAAATCCGGCGGGTCGTCGATTGTTGGGTCGATGAAGCCCGGGCGCTCGGCACCACGCACCGCTCCGTGCAGATCTTCGAGAACAAAGGCGAGATGATGGGCTGCTCCAACCCTCATCCGCACGGACAGATCTGGGCGACGGGGCACCTGCCGGACGAGCTCGTGCTCGAAGATGCCCATCAGCGCGCTTGGCACACCTCTCACGGGGCGCCGATGCTGCTCGATGTCGCTCGGCGAGAGGTGGACGGTCCACGTCGAGTCACGGCGAATGCGCACTGGCTCGTGATCGTGCCGTGGTGGGCCGCCTGGCCCTTCGAAACCCTGTTGCTGCCCCGCTTTGCCATTCAGCAGATCACGCAACTCGATGCGCCACAGCGCGATTCGCTGGCAGAGATGCTCTCCGATCTCACGCGCCGATACGACGCACTCTTCGACTGCGATTTTCCCTATTCGATGGGCTGGCATGGAGCGCCCTTCGGTGACGAGACCCTCGAGCACTGGCAGCTCCATGCTCATTTCTATCCGCCGCTCCTACGCTCCGCAACGATCAAAAAATTCATGGTGGGTTACGAAATGTTCGCGGAGCCGCAACGCGATCTCACGCCGGAGCAGGCCGCCGCGCGGCTGCGCGAGCTCCACGTTCCGCCCCCGTGCTAATTCACGAAAATTCCGACTCTGAAGCGTTGCGTGCGACCGCTCGTGCGCTACTCGCGGCGCACTCGGGTTACGACGCTCATCACGTCGCGTTCGCCCCAGGACGGGTCAACCTGATCGGCGAGTACACCGATTTCAATCATGGCTTCGTGCTGCCTTGCGCGCTCGAGGTCGGTACCGCGGTCGCCGTACATCCGCGTGACGATGGCCGGGTCATTGCGGTGAGCGTAAATCGTGACACGCTTCATCATGACCATTTTGATTTGAATGGAAGCCTGACGCCCGCGCCTGCGGGCACCTGGAGCAACTATCTGCGCGGGGTTGCCGCCGCAATGATCCAAGCGGGGTATCGTCTCCCGGGCGCGTCGCTCGCGATCGTCGGCAACGTACCGCAAGGGGCTGGGCTCTCGTCGTCGGCATCTTTGAGTGTCGCGATCGCGCGTGCGTTGCTGTCGATCAGCGATCCGAACACTGCCGATGCGGCGACACTGGCGTCATGGGCTCAATGGAGCGAGCACCATTTCGCGGGTTGTCGCTGCGGCATCATGGACCCGATGGCAGCTGCCGCGGCAGAGCCTGGCGCTGCAATGCTGCTCGACTGCCGCAGCCTTGAACGCCGCGCGATCACCCTGCCGAAGACGATGGCCGTTCTCATCGCGCACTCGGGTGTCCATCGCCAACTCGTCGACGGCGAGTACAACCGCCGTCGCGAACAATGCGAGGCCGTGGTCGCCGCGAGCGGCGTCGCAGCGCTGCGCGATCTCGACTCAGCGGGACTCGAGGCCCTTCGATCGAAGATATCGCCGACCGAGTTCCGCCGAGCACGTCACGTCGTCAGCGAGAATGACCGAGTTCTTTCGGCAGTTCGGGCACTCGAGCACGGTGACCTACAGATTTTCGGACACCTGCTGCACGCCTCGCATGAGTCATTGCGCGATGACTTCGAAGTGACGGTTCCCGCCGTCAACGCGCTCGTCGAGTGTCTTGAGGGATCGATACGTCGCCATGCGGAGGGACGAGGCGGCGCACGCATGACGGGCGGCGGGTTCGGTGGCTGCGTCGTGGCTGTAATGGACGCCGCAGCTTTACCGCAAGTGGAGAAAGATCTGCGTCGCTGGCTGCAGGCCCACGTCGACGGCTCGCCGCTCGTATTGCAACTCGGAGCGCCTTGATGAGTGAGCGCGATCGGAGTCTCGATGTGTTCCGCGGCATGACCGTCGCCGCCATGATCCTCGTCAATAACCCAGGCAGCTGGAGCCACCTTTACGCGCCGCTCGCTCACGCGAGCTGGCACGGCTGGACTCCTACCGATCTCGTGTTCCCGTTTTTCCTGTTCGCGGTGGGGAATGCCCTCGCTTTGACCCTGCCGCAGGGTCAACCTATTCCAGCGGCGACCTTCTGGCCGAAATGGGCACGACGGACCCTGCTCATCTTCGGTATCGGCTTGCTACTCAACGCCTGGCCCTTCGTTCAGTGGCATGCCGATGGATCACTGCATCTCAAAGAATTGGAGACGTTGCGGATCATGGGCGTGTTGCAGCGAATCGCCCTGTGCTGGGCGTTTGCCGCCTTGATCATTCGTGCAGGAGGTCTGCGTGCGGCCGCCTGGGGAAGCGCGGCGTTACTCATCGGGTATACGGTTGCCTGCTTCGCGTTCGCGCGCGGCTCCGATCCCTGGTCGCTGGAAGGCTTCTTTGGTACCGGTCTCGATCGACTGCTACTCGGTGAGAGCCACCTCTACCGAGGCGAAGGCGTGCCGTTCGACCCTGAGGGGCTCGCGAGCACGATACCGGCACTCGCTCAGGTGCTGCTCGGCTATCTGGTTGGCGACGCCCTGCTACGCAGCCGCGAACATCGTGAACGAATCCGACAGCTGCTGATCGCGGCCGTGGTCGCGACGGCCGTCGGGCTCGCCTTGCATAGCCTCGTGCCGATCAACAAAAAGCTGTGGAGTGCGAGCTACGTACTGCTCACCACCGGACTTGCCACGTTCGGCGCGGTGTCCCTTCAGCAAATGACGCTGCGGCTCGTCCCCCGATGGGGCTGGGCGGAACATCCGTGGCGCGCCTTCGAAGCATTCGGACGTAACGCTTTGTTCATTTTTGCCTTGAGCGGCCTCATCCCGCGCACCCTCGGTCTCATTCGGTTCGAAGACGGCGTGGATGCCGAAGGATCCGCGCAGACCATTCTGCTCTTACCGTGGATCTACCGGGAATTCTTTGTCCCGCTCGCGAGCGACCCGCGCATGGCCTCGCTACTTTTCGCCATCGCGACCGTAGGGGTTTACTGGGCCATCGCGCG
>JBMTZJ010000159.1:0-3206 GCA_049455515.1 Steroidobacteraceae bacterium | reverse complement strand
TCCTGCACCTCGAACACCCGATTGACGGCCTTCACGGGCGACGATACTGCGCGAGCCATGCGCGCCAGCCGAAAATCGCGATGACGAAATACACGACGTACAAGCCTGCGACCCAAGAGAGTCCCTGCATGCCGTACAGAAACATCGACGCTGCATTGACCGCAAACCAGTACAACCAGTTTTCCAGCACGCTACGCGCCGTCATCCATGTCGCGAGCAAACTCGCGCAGGTGACGGCCGCATCGAGTCGCGGCCAGCGTGCACCCGTCGTCTCGGCGAGAGCCGGCGAAAGTACGAGCGCGATGAGGACCGTGACGATCAGCGCGACGACATGACCCCACATCGGCCAACGCGTGATCGACCTCATTTGCGCAGGCATCCCTTCGGATTTTTTCTCGCTCCATTGCCAGAAGCCGTAGATGGCCATGGCGACATAGATCGTCTGCAAGCCCGCTTGTAGCGGCAAGCCCGCGCCCGCCGCAAGCCAAGCGAGCAAGGCGGATGAGAGCCCTCCGAACACCCACGCGTAGCGGATGCGACGCACGGCAAGTAGCGCGTAGCCGATCCCAGCGGCCACCGCCACATACTCGACTCCATCACTCATTTAACGGACCTGCCAGAGAATCGATACGCCGACCGAACGCGGATCGGCAAGCTGCACGTAAAGCTTGTCCGGATAATCGGGTGGCTCATTACCAAAGAAAAACCCTCGCATGGCATAGTTTTCGTTCAGCGCATTTCGCATCCAAGCGTCGACGCGCCAACGATCCGCATCGTATCCCGCTCGCAGGTTCACGAGCGAGTAAGGCGTCGAGCGCTGGTCATGACTGTCACTGAAGTAGAACGCCGCGACGCGCTGCGCATCGAGCCTCGCGAACCATCCGACGGGATTTTGATACTCGAGTGAAACGGAAATCTGGTGACTCGGCGCGTGCGCCTGACCGCGACCCGACAGATCACGATCTGCGACGACATAGTCGTCGAACTGCGTCCGTAACAGGCCGAGGGTCGCCCCCACCGACCACGATCGCGAAAGTCGCGCGTAGACGGAGCCTTCGAGTCCGTAGTTCGCGCCGCGGGCGGCATTGTCGGTGAGATAAATGAATGACAACGGATCGCCCGGATCCAACTGTGCCGAGGTACTCACCTGCTGAGCCCTACGCCACATGTGGAAGAGCGCGAGGTCGTACCGCACACCTCGCCGAATATCATCGAACTTGTACCCGACTTCCACGCTGTGCAAAAACTCGGCAGCGAATTCACGTCGATCGACGGGCACGACCGCACCGATGTTGAACCCGCCGGCTTTATAGCCGCGCGCCACGGAAAGATAGGCCGTTCGACGCTCGTCAGGACGAAACTCGATCGAGGCATTACCACCCATCATCGACTCCGCCGGCGACAGGTCGCTGCCGTCGGTGTCCCGATAACGCGACTCGCGCCGCTCGAGACGCAGCCCGAGGCTCGCGCGCCACCGTGGCGCAAGCGCGTAGTCCGCACTGGCGTATCCCGCATAAGAATCGGCGCGATAATCGCTGACGAGCGCGCGATACAGTTCTCCGCCGAAAAGATCGAGTTGGTCGTTGTCCTCGTTCAACTGCTGTCCGTAAATTCCCGCAACGAGGCCGACTCGGTCGGCACGTAGCGACCAACGAAAATCCTGCGAAAGCGTGCGGCGCTCGCGAACGAATCGCGATGTGAAGTCGTAGTCGGGATCGGCGGCCCAGTCACCGTCGAAGGCGTAGAGAATGTCGGCATCGACCATCGCGGTCAGACTTCGGAACTCGATCGTGTCACCGACGTGTCGCAGGCTGAGCGAGGCGCCTCGCGAGCGCTGACGATCGCGCCCAGGATCATCCGATTGCGTGACGCGCGAATTATTCGTGGCAAAAGCATCGAAGCCGTTGTCGAGATCGACTGCGAGTACGGAGAGATCGACGTCCCAATCCGCGCCGAGCGCGTGACGGCTACGCCAGCGCAAGGTGCGCTCGTCGAAGCCGTTGGTGTCGTCGCGCGACAACGTCGTATTTTTTCGAAAACCGTCGCCCCGAAAACCTTGCGCGACGAACCGAAACGCGGATCCGTCTTCTTCACCCAGCGCGCCACCAGCTACGAGACCGAGGGCGCCGACACCGAAATCGCCGGCCGTGGCCTCGACGCGCAAGGTATCGTCCGCCGTTGGCATGCGCGTGTTGAGACTGATCAGACCTGCAAGCGCATTGGCGCCGAGCGTCGTGCCCTGCGGCCCGCGCAGCACCTCGACCTGCCCCAGATCGATCAGCGTCGCCGGCATACCGATACCCGAGAAATCCATACCATCGATCAAAAAGCCGACCGAGGGATTCGGCGCGCCTTGCCACTGATCGTTCTCGCCGATACCGCGCAATTGAAAGTATCGCGGACGTGAGGTTCCCGCAGCCCAATTCAGATTCGGTACGAGCGGCAAGACGTCTTGCAGATGTTGCACTCCCGCCTCGCGCAACGTGGAGGCGTCGATGACGGTGACACTCGTGGCGAGTTCGAGCGCCGTCTGCGGACGCAGCGTCGCCGTGATGACGACTTCCTCCAACTCGGCTGCAACGGATGCGCCGGTCGACACCAGGGCGAGGATCAAAGAATAGAAATCGCGGGATTTTGCTGTGAACACCTACTCCCTCCGCCGGTATTAACCGGATCAGGTTCAACGGGTTTGCCGCCCCATGCGACATCTCAGGCCCTTCCGGACCACCCCAAGGTACGGCGTATTTTCCATGCGAATCATGGGTTTGCAAGTGCGTCCAGGCGCGCCGATCAAAAGGATCGACCTACCGCCTCCGCTTCCCTACAATCGCGGCCCTTGCGTGGGGAACCCGCAGGAGTCTGGAGTACTCGCTCGATGCCTAAATCGATCAAAGTTTTCCAAGTCGATGCGTTCACGCAAACGCTATTCACCGGTAATCCGGCGGGTGTCGTGCTGGGCGCAGAAGTACTCAGCGACGACGAGATGTTGGCGATTGCTCGAGAACTCAATAACGGCGACACGGCGTTCGTGTTGCCGTCCGAGGGGGACGATCACGACATCAGAGTCCGTTTTTTCACACCGCGAACCGAGTCGGCCTTCGTGGGCCACGCGACGATCGCGACACAGTACGTCCTCTCGCGCGATGCTGACTCACCACGTCGACGCCGCCAGCGACAAAAAGCCGGGTTGGTGGATGTCGAAATAC
>JBMTZJ010000158.1:0-3330 GCA_049455515.1 Steroidobacteraceae bacterium | reverse complement strand
TCGTATTTACCCTCGAACTCGCCGAACAAGGCGGACGGCGCCTTGCCGAGCACGTTGACGAGAACATTCAGGCGACCACGATGGGCCATGCCGATGACAAATTCTTCGACCCCCAGGCTTCCACCCGTCTGGATGAGATCATCGAGTAGCGGGATCAATGCATCGCCACCCTCGAGCGAGAAACGCTTTTGACCGACGTACTTCGTGTGCAGATAGCGCTCGAGTCCTTCGGCCGCCGTCAGCTCCCAAAGAATGTTCTTGCGTTCCTCAACAGAGAAACGATGATGCATACGACCAGACTGAAATTCGTCCTGCAGCCAAAGGCGCTCATCGGTGTTCGAGACATGTGCGAATTCCGCACCGACCGAACCGCAGTACACATGTTCGAGTGTGGCGATAATTTCGCGCAGCGTGGCGCGACCCGGCACGTTACCCACGCGG
Source organism: Steroidobacteraceae bacterium (assembly GCA_049455515.1). Lineage (GTDB taxonomy): Bacteria > Pseudomonadota > Gammaproteobacteria > Steroidobacterales > Steroidobacteraceae > UBA964. The sequence goes on along the minus strand of JBMTZJ010000158.1, from coordinate 2,889 downwards.
CTTCCTGTGAAGAATGGCGTGTCGAGATCGCCCTCCGTCAAACCGAAGTACGCCAGATCGAGCACCTTCGGCCGCTCGCGCTGCGTGAGATTGAGGGGGTCGAGCTTCGCGATTAGATGGCCGCGGTTCGCATAGATCTGTACGAGACGCGATACGGCACCCTGCTTCGCGCTCGCATCACCGTCGAGCGCAGCCTCAACGGCCACCCCCACCTGTCGGGCCGCTTGCGCACGCTCTGCGATTGCATCCTGAATCGCACGGTGCGAACGCTCCGGCCCGGTGGGTTGCGGCATGCGTGCAAAATATTCACGCCAGGCCGCCGAGACCGATGTCGGATCGCTCAGGTACTGCTCGTAAAGGGACTCGACGTAGTCGGCATTGCCGCCGTAAAGCGGAGAGGAAGCGAGTTGATCGCTGCGCGAGGCGCCCATGAGTGACACAAACCCCCAGAACCGTCGAAAGCCCACCATTCTACCCGAAGGGTATTGCGAGGTCGGGACCGTGGTATGGCGCCCCGGGTGGTATGGCGCCCCCGGCCGGAGTTGAACCGACGACCTACCGCTTAGGAGGCGGTCGCTCTATCCACTGAGCTACGGGGGCACGCCCGACGACCGAGGGAAATGGTGGAGCGGAGGAGGATCGAACTCCCGACCTTCGCATTGCGAACGCGACGCTCTCCCAGCTGAGCTACCGCCCCACACGAGGGCGGCGATTCTAGCACCACCCCTCCCTCATTTTTATATCAAACCGATATAATTTTGCCGATGGATGCCAAAACGGTCTGCCTGGGCTTGCTGTCTTTCGGTGAGGCCAGCGGGTACGACCTTAAAAAACATGTCGACTCATCGGGAGATCTTTTTTTCGCGACGGGGTTCGGATCCATCTACCCGGCCCTAGCGGCGCTCTCGTCAAAAGGACTGATCGAGCGCAGTCGCATCACGGGCGGCGGCCGCAGGGATCGCAAGGTCTACCGAATCACTCCGACAGGTCGATCGGAGTTGGCTCGACGACTCGCGATGGCGGAGCCCCGACATACCCTCCGCTCAGAATTATTTGCACTGCTTTATTTTTCCCATCTCCTCTCGACCGAACGGCTGACCCAAATCGTCGATGAACGTCTCGCGGCGATGATCGTCGATGCTCGGACGGAAGATCTGACCGAATCTTCTCTTAAACACCCCAAGCCCTCCCGCGCGCAATTCGTGGCGGGACTGCGCAGGGCCCTCCTCGAGACGACGATTCGGTACACGAGAGATCACCGGAAACTGCTTGATCCCTCGTAACGCGGTTGCCCGGTGCACTGGTTGAGGTCACTTCCCGCTATAGTCTTGCCGTGAATCCGATCGTTTACGCCATCCCCGTCTTCATGGCCTCGATCCTGCTCGAGGCCTGGATCGCACATCGTCGCGGCGTCGCGACGTACGACATTCCCGATGCCATCACGAGTCTCAACTTCGGGATTTTGAGTCAGGTGTCGGCCGTCTTCGTCCGAGTATTCACTTTCGGGATTTACGTTTGGACCTTTGAAAATCTGCGCATCGGCACGCTGCCCACCGATTCGGTCTGGGTCTGGCTCGCGGCACTAATCGCGTACGATTTTATTTATTACTGGGTCCACCGCTGCGGCCACGAAGTCAATCTCATGTGGTCAGCGCATCAGGTGCACCATTCCTCCGAGTACTTCAACCTCTCGACCGCCCTGCGCCAGACGTCGACCGGCGCGTTCGCCTCCTTCCCCTTTTATCTACCGATGGCTGTTCTCGGTGTTCCACCCATCGTATTCGGCACCGTCGCACTCATCGATTTGTTGTACCAGTACTGGGTGCACACCGAGCTCGTTCGAAAACTCGGTTGGCTCGATCGGGTATTCGTGACGCCCTCGAACCACCGCGTACATCACGGACAAAACGATTACTGCATCGATCGCAACTACGGCGGCATATTCATCATTTGGGATCGCTTGTTCGGCACATTTGCCGAAGAGAGAGACGATGAGCCCGTCGTTTACGGTATTCGCAAACCGCTCGCGAGCTACAACGCGGTTTGGGGAAATTTCAATGTTTATTCAGACGTACTTAAGAAATCTTTGAGCGCAGGATCTCCGTTTGCCGCTGTTCGAACATGGTTTGACCCGCCCGGCGGACGCGGCGTTGTACTCGCCCATCTCGACCCCTCAAGCGTGAAGCGATTCGGGACGGACACCTCACCGGCCATGCGTCGATACGCGCTGCTGCAGTACGCGCTACTTGCCGTGTTCACCACTTATTTTTTGGCGATCACGCCCTCCCTCAACTTGTCGGTCAGACTCGGCTGGGCGTCGCTCATCGTGCTCTCGACGGTGAGTCTCGGATGGCTACTCGAAGGGCGACGTCACGCCAGAGCCTTTGAAGCCGCAAGGCTGCTTGCAGTTACCGTTTTAGCGGCTGCGCTAGCGCTGCCGAACCTCTGACTTTTTTAGGGGGGGCATCTCACCGGCTCTCATGTCGCTCGGTGTCACGCCGAAGCGCTCGCGAAACGCTTTTCGGATCGGGTAGTCTCACCCGATGGCCAAACTTCGCCGTTCGTTATTCGTCGCGCTGCTGGCGCTGTTCGGGGCGGGTCTGCTCGTCTGGTTCGCCCGCGGTGAGATCGCCGAAAGACTGATCCTGCGCGTCATCGATCGAACGGCAGCCACCGCGGATCCGGCGCTCGGTCTGCCCGATGGTTTGCACGTGGGACTCTGCGGAACGGGATCCCCGATGACAGATGCCCGGCATGGCGGACCCTGCACAGCAGTCCTCGCTGGCACGCGTCTCTTCATCGTGGACTCGGGGCCCGGTAGCGCCGCCACCCTCAACCGGATGCTCCTGAACCCGGGGCGGGTCGAGGCCGCGCTCCTCACGCATTTTC
>JBMTZJ010000157.1:0-3333 GCA_049455515.1 Steroidobacteraceae bacterium | reverse complement strand
CGGCTGACGAAGAATCACGAATCGAACAGTTTTTGCGCATCGACGTACCGACGCGCGAAGAAATGCGCGAAATCGAGACCTCGAATCGCTTCTATCAAGAAGGTGAAGCGCTCTACATGACGGCGACCGTCGTCACCAAACTCGATACCGCTCGCCCCGAGAACAGCCAGATCACCTTTATTCTCACGCCCGATCGACTCGTTACCAATCGGTACGTCGATCCCCTCCCGTTCCGGCGATACATCGCGTACGCAGAGCGACACCCGGCGCTGTGCAGCTCCGCTGCCGCCGTGCTTGCAGGACTGCTCGAAGCTATGGTCAACCGGATTGCCGACGTTCTCGAACGAACGGGCGACGAGATGGATGCGCTCTCCGCCGAAGTGTTCGGAGCGCCGAACATCGCGAGACGACGTGATCGCGACTATCGAGCGATCCTCGAACGAGTCGGTCGAAATGGAGATCTGAACTCGAAAGCGAGAGAAACGTTAGGCAGTCTCACGCGATTGATCGGCTTCCTGCAGCAATCGAACGGACCGCGGTTCGACGAGGAGGTCAGAGGTCGCCTGCAATCTATCCTCAAGGATGCGGAGCAGTTAAGCAGCCATGCCGCTTTCATGAGCAACAAGGTGCAATTTTTGCTCGATGCCACGCTCGGAATGATCAATATCGATCAGAACAATATCTTGAAGATTTTTTCGGTGGCTACCGTCGTGTTGCTACCCCCGTCCGTCATCGGCGCGGTGTTCGGCATGAACTTTGATGTTATTCCGGGCTCCCATGCCACATGGGGATTTTGGGGCGCCCTGGCCGTGATGGCGATCTCCGCGATCGTTCCCCTCGTTTATTTCAAACGACGCGGCTGGCTTTGACCTCCAAAGAATAAGGACTGGAGACTCGTCCCTAGTTCAGGGCTTGACTCGCCGGTGCGGGTGCGGAAACTGGGCAAAGAGGGGTGACTCATGGCCCGAGTTTTTTATGTCCTCGTCCTGTTTTTGTTGGCCCAGAGCATCGGTATCGCCGTACATCGCGATGAGCCTCCGCTTTCAAGCTGCGGGCTGCCGAAAGGTAAGCATAAAATCATCCTCGCGGTAGAAGATGCAGTCGGCCGGGTCAACAAGCGCCTGCTTCAGTTCGAAATCGTCTGACCTTAAAATCGGGCGGTATGACCATCGCCGAGCTTCGTCGCTTTCGACAACTGTCCCTCGCCCTCTTAGCAGCCCTGTTGGCTACCGCGTGTGGCGGCGGTGGCGGAAACGCCGGGAGCAGTTCGAACGGGAACAGCGGCAATACGGGCTCGGCCTGCTCGCTGACGAACCGACAAAACTGGGTCGTCTCGCAGATGAACGAGTGGTATCTCTACCCCGATACCCTGCCGCAGAATATCAACGTCGCGAACTACAACTCGATCGATGCGCTTATCAGCGCGATGATCGCTACGGCAAAATCTCAAAATAAAGACCGCGACTTCACCTACATCACCTCCGCCTCGCAGGAAGATGCGCTCATCCGTTCCGGAGCCACGGCCGGCTTTGGCATCCTCCTTTACTACGACCTGACGGCGCGGCGCGTTTTCATACTCGAGTCTTACGAAACCGCGCCCGCTTATACGACAGCCAACATCGACCGTGGCGACGAGCTCATCGCGATCGGAACCTCGACCAACGACATGCGCCTGGTATCCGACATCATCGCCGCAGAGGGCCGGCAAGGCGTCTCGAATGCGCTCGGACCGAGCACGGCGGGTCTGACCCGAGTTCTGCGAATCGCGCGTGGCACGAATGTCCGCGAGGTCACGGTAGCCAAAGCTAACTATTCACTCGAACCCATCTCGCCCCGTTACGGCGCCCGAATCATCGATGACGGTGGTAAGCGGTATGGTTACATCAATCTTCGAACCTTCATCGTCAGTTCGGCTAGTGATCGCCTCAAAGAAGAGTTCCTAAAGTTCCGAAATGCGGGTATTACCGAAATCGTCATCGATTTTCGTTACAACGGCGGCGGTCTGGTCAGCGTCGCTGAGACCATGGGCGATCTGCTCGGCGGTAATCGGCAAACCACTGAGGTGTTTTCGGAAACGGTTTACCGAAGCTCAAAGTCATCCCGAAACTCGCAAAAGCGATTCGCACCTCAGTCGCAATCGGTCTCGCCCACGAAACTTGCATTTATCACCTCATCGTCTTCGGCCTCCGCAAGCGAACTCGTGATCAATAGCTTTATCCCCTATTACAACGATCGGCTCGCGTTGATCGGCGGCAACACTTTCGGCAAACCCGTCGGTCAGATCGCGGCAGACAATACGGCGTGTGACGATCGACTGCGAGTTCTCGCATTTACGACCCGCAACTCCGCGAACTCCGATGCGTATTTCAATGGTCTTGCCGAAGCTGTGAAGGCCAGCTGTCGAGCTAATGACGACTTCACGCAGACGCTGGGGTCGGCGAGCGAGGGGTCGACTCGTCAGGCACTCGATTGGCTTCAGGGCCGCAGCTGCACGCCGATCCCGGCGTCTACCGCCCAAGCGGCCCATGCATCGGGGATCGGTCAAGAAACGATCGTTGAGGCCGACCTCGCCCTGCAACTCGAACCGCTGCCGGTTTCGGGTCTACCCACCCCTGCCCAGCGCGAAATCCCGGGTCTTTTTTAGATCTACCAGCCCGTCATACGACGGCCCTTGCCGAGCGCTGATGCGGTCGGTAAGTTCGATGGTGTGCCATCGCTCATTCATTTCACTCGCAGGTTCTCTCGCCCGATTTTGCTGATCGGTGCGTCGTTGGCGATCGTCGCGATATCCCCTTCGTACTCCGCAAATTCAAAGGTCGATCTACCGATACTCACCGTCACGGAGCCGCAGCGCGCGCCCGAGCTTCCGATTACGCAGCTCGTCATTCGTCTACGCGACGATGTCACCTCAGGTCGGCTCGTCAGGCCATCGAGCGCACGGCTCGAGTTGCTGTCGAACCGCGCGGGCGAGCGCCTCATTTACCGTCGTCCCACAGCCGACCTCTCGCATGTATTACGACTCGACGAACCCTTGCAACGCGTCGCGGCAGAGCGCGTTGCGCAACGATTACGACTCGATCCGTCGGTGGCAAGCGTTGAAATTGACGAGTACGTCTTTCCGTTTCTGACGCCTACCGATCCTTTCTGGACAGACTCACGCGAGGTTCTCTGGCATCTCAAAGCCCCCACGGCGCAGCGGCCCGGCGGCGCCAATCTTCCGGAGGCGTGGGATACCGCGGTCGGACGCAACGTCACAGTCGCGGTGATTGATTCCGGAATCACGACGCATCTCGATCTCGATACCAACATCATTCGAGGACATGATTTCATCTC
>JBMTZJ010000156.1:0-3335 GCA_049455515.1 Steroidobacteraceae bacterium | reverse complement strand
CGCCACATGCTGCAGGAACCGTTCGAGCGCACCAATGCGCCCCGGTCGACCGATGATTCGCAAATGGACACCCAAAGACATCATTCGGGGTCTCGCTTCGGATTCTTTGAGCAGCCAATCGAAGGTGTCGATCGCATACTCGCACCAGGCTCGCGGCGTGAGCGAGGGCGCATTCCACATTTTCATGTCGTTCGAATCGAGCGCATAGGGCAAGACGACCATAGGTTTTGCGAGTGAGCGATCAAAGAAAGGCTCGTCTCGACTGTAATCGTCCATGTGGTAGAGGTATCCCTCCTCTGAGAGCAGGCGACGCGTCTCGCCCGTATGCAGATATCGAGACAACCAACCGACGGGACGGACACCCGTACTCCGCTCGATACTCGCCGTCGCCTTACGGATGAACTCTCGCTCCTGCTCTTCGGTCATGCCGAGCTGATGAGCCCAACGATAGCCATGCGCACAGACTTCATGACCCGCTTGCATGATGGCGGAAGCCAACTGAGGCGCGCGCTCGAGCGCCACCGCCGCCGCCGTGAACGTCGCGGGCATTCCGTGTCGAGCGAGTAAAGCGAGCACTCGTGGTGCACCCTCGTGGATGCCGTAGGCATAGTTGCTTTCGTTTCCGAAGTTACGAACCGGCTTTTTGAGGGAGATGCCGAGTTCGTCGACGGGCTCGGGGCCGCGATCGCCATCGAGGACGTTGAACTCCGCGCCTTCCTCCACGTTGACGACCAGCGATAACGCGAGTCTTGCGCCCCCGGGCCACGTGTAGCTCATCAGTGGTACTCCTCGCCACCGGAGACGTTCATCGCCTCACCGGTGATGTAGGCCGCTTCGCCCGAAGCCAAAAAGGCGCAGGCCTTGGCGATGTCCTCCTGAAGCCCGGGACGTCCGAGCGGAATACGTGCGCGCATATCGGCCAGATATTTTTCCTGACTCCGTCCCGTTGCGTTACTGAAGAACTGGTTCTGCCACGCGCCCAAGCCCGTCGTCACGTGGTTCGGGCAAATCGTGTTGACCGTGATCCCCGCCGCACCGAACTCGACCGCCGCGCTGCGCGTGAGACCAACGAGTCCGTGTTTCGAGGCCGTATAGGCGGAAGCAAAGGGAAATCCGGACTTCGACGCTTGACTGCCGATATTGATGATTCGACCGCCTTGGTTCTGCTTGAGCATCTGTATCGCCGCGTGCTTGATACCGAAGAAGACGCCACGCAGATTGACGCCGAGCACCGCATCCCACTCCGACTGGCTCATCTCGACGATGCGCTTCATCAAGTAGCCGATGCCCGCGTTATTCACCATGATGTCGAGCCGCCCGTAGTGCTCGACCGTGCGCGCCACCAAGGCCTCGACCTCAGATTCCACCAGCACGTTGCAGGTGAAACCCACCGCTTCCCCTCCCGCGTGACGGATCTCTGAAACGATCTGCTCCATTTCTGCGGTCGAACCGATGGCCGAGGCCGGCATCGCCTCGCCCTGAGGTGCGCCCAAATCGCTTACGACGACTTTGCAGCCCTCAGCGGCCAATCGCTTCACCATAGCCTCGCCGAGGCCCTTGGGACGTCCTGAGCCCGTCACGATCGCGACTTTGCCGCGCAGATCCGCATATGTACCCATCGATGCTGGTCCCCCGTATTTTGGTACCGAATTGGCCGACTGATAACATGATGACATGACTCTGCTTTTGACGGACATCCACCCACCGGTTGCGCGGATCACGCTCAATCGGCCCGAGCGTCGTAACGCGCTCTCGAGCCCAATGTGGCATGGCTTGCTCGAGGTCGCCGCCCGCCTTGCCGCAGAGCCATCGATCAAAGTGGCGCTCATTACCGGAGCAGGAGACGCCGCCTTCAGCGCCGGCGCCGATATCGCCGAAATGCGAGAAGCATTGATCGATCCGCCCGCCATGAAACGCATGCAGCAAGCGGTACTCGATGCCCAAGCGGCATGGGAACGATTGCCCATCCCGACGATTGCCGTGATTCGCGGCGCCTGCGCGGGAGGCGGCTGCGGACTCGCGCTCGCCTGCGATCTCCGTCTCGCCACACCCGATGCGTTTTTTGCGATACCGCCCGCGAAGCTCGGACTCGCCTACAGTCTCGCAGACACCAAACGTCTCTACGATCTCGTGGGCCCCTCGCGCACCAAAGAAATTTTATTCACGGGTCGACGAGTGAACGCCGAAGAAGCATTGACGCTTGGCATGATCAACGAAATCGTTGCGGCTGATGCGCTCGAGCATCGCGCGGTCACCCTCGCGCGGGAAATCGCCGGTAACGCGGGTAACTCCGTGCGGGCCGCCAAAGCCGTGGTCAATATGATTGCTGACGGTGTCCACGCCGAAACACCGGAGTCCAGACAGTTCTACGACGAGAGCTTCTCGTCAGCGGAGTTTCTCGAGGGCGCCCAGGCTTTCCTCGAAAAACGTCCGCCTCGATTCTGAGTTCGGTCAACGAATCTTGGTTGTTCAATTGGCCATCGCGGGTGTTGTGATGACCTCATCGAGATACCGTCGGATCAGCTTCGAACTTGCTTCGGGCGCTTCTTGAACGAGCATATGACCGATGCCGGGCAAGATCTCGAGCCGAACCTCTGGCGCATTGACTAGCAAATCTCGCGTTTCGTAAGCGAGCGCAACCGGTACCCGCTTGTTCTTCTCGCCCCAGATGAGGAGGACGGGCACGTTCACGGCGCGAATCTTGTCTTCGACGCCGCCCGACACGTACTGCCGAAGCAGGTTCAACATCGCGAGTCGATTTCCCTCGCGCATCCACATCTCATACCACTCATCGACCACCGCATCGGTCACCCGGGCGGGATCGCCGTAGTCGTTGGTCAACATGAAGCGCGTAAAAGATTTCGGCAGGACGTAGCCGAGAATATCGGCGGCTCTCGGTACGTTGGCCGGCGTCGTCCGTCCGCGCACCCGCGGCTCGAGCGAGCCCGGACTGATGAGAACGAGCCGCTCGATCCGATCGGGATGATCGGCGGTGTAACGCATCGCGACCGTTCCCCCGATCGACGTGCCGACCACCGTAAATGTCGTGAGGCCCTTCTCGTCAACGAATTGCTCGAATAATTGCTGGATTCGTTCGAGCGTGTAATTCCCGCTGGGCTCCGGCCCCGTCAGGCCATGGGCGGGCAGGTCCACGCGAATCACGCGATAACGATCGCGCAAGGCGTCCGCCCAGGGCTCCCACATAAACAGGCTCGAATAATTGGCGTGTAGCAACACGACCACCGGCCCAGACCCCTCGTCTCGATAATGTAGTCGCACACCGTCGATGACGATGAACTTGGAGGGTGGCGTCGCCCACTTGGCCTCGACCTCCG
>JBMTZJ010000155.1:0-3383 GCA_049455515.1 Steroidobacteraceae bacterium | reverse complement strand
ACCCGGCCGTCGCGCTGCATGAGCACGATCCCCACGTTGGCACGAAAACCGTCCTTGTCGATGTGATCAGTCATAAGAATGACGGCGTCTCAGGCGCGTCGCTCCGTCATCGACTTGCGATCTTCGAGATACTCCCGGCCTTTTTCCATGAGCACGGTGAAGGCAGCGGCATCACGAGACAGTACCGAGCGTCGAAGGGACTCTACGGCCTTGGCAAGCGCCTCGAGCGACTCTGCACCGTAATCATTGAGCGATTGAATTTCGTAATAGAGCTGCGGGCTTTCCTGCGCGACGCGAGTGGCGACGTCGAGCTGAGCATCGAAAGTCGTACTCGAAAGTTTGGCGAGCCGCGGGGCGGCCTCGCCACTATCGGCCAGCGCAGTGAAAAACGCGATGTTGAGCGCGTGCGAAAGTCCGAGCACATAAGCGATGAGGCGGTCATGCTCATCGAGACTCATCACCACCTGCTCGACCATCGTTGCAGTAAATAATTCTTTGACTGCAGCGAGTGCTTCGTCGTGACCGAGATCGATGAAGATCACGTGCCGACCCGAGAGTAACTCCGTATCGGGACCGAACATCGGATGGACCGAGGCGACGCGACAACCATGGGACTTGAGCGCCATGAGACCGCCGCGCAACGGTGACTTCAGAGACCCAACATCGAAGATCACACCGCGGGGCCGACGCATCGCGAGTTCGCGCAAAACGGTATCTGTGTAGCCGAGCGGCGTGGCGATGACGATGTAATCGTGTTCGAGCTCCGCATGCCGATAGTCGCCGATGTCGCGCGTTCCCTCGGGCGCTCCAGCAGGATCGCTCACGTCGATCTCGAACCCTTGGGAGGCAAGAAAATCGACGAACCAGCGACCGAGCTTGCCAGCGCCACCGATCACGAGCGCCCGTCGCCCCGTGCCCTGCCCGACGGCGGCCACACGCGAGCGCTCCTGCGTCGTGAGTGAACTGCGGATCAGCATCCGCATGAGATCCTCGGCGATACGTGGCGACACCCCCTGCGCCTGCGCCTCGGCACGGGCCCCGAGAATGACCTCACGCTCTCGAGCGAAGTCTCGAGTGGCGTGGCCCGTCGATCGTTTGACTCGGGCGATCTCGCCGCTGGTCCGTTGCCGATCCGCGATCAGCTCGATCAGTTGGCGGTCGATGTCGTCGAGGTGCTTTCGAAGCTCGTCAAGGGTAGCCATGGACTTGGACTCTGAAAGGCAATGGGAGGGGCCAAGCAGTGACCCCGGACGATCTCTACTATAACTGCCCTTCGCCGACCGCTCGTACGCAGGGTCCACAAGGCGTTACCATTCTGGTCATGCCGGTACCCGTCCAATTCCTGCCCGATCCACTGCCCTCCGACCCCCTGCCGATCGCCGCCGCTTGGCTCGAATTGGCGCGCTCTCGACGGGATCAGCCGAATCCCAACGCGATGGTCGTCGCGAGTGTGGGCGCCGAAGGACAGCCCTCGGCTCGCGTCGTACTGTGCAAAGAAATCGTGATCGACCCGGGCTATATCTGTTTTTTTACGAACTACGACTCACGCAAGGGTCACGAGATCGACGCTCACCCACGCGTCGCCATCGTCATGCATTGGGACCACCTCTACCGGCAAGTCCGTATCGAGGGGCGAGTCGTACGGGCGCCCGCCGCAGAAAGCGATGCCTACTTCAAGACGCGTCCCTGGCAGCGTCGCGTGGGCGCCTGGGCGAGCGATCAAAGCAAACCCGTCGGCTCTCGCGCTGATCTTGAAGCCGCCGTTGTCGCGACTGCGCAGCGTTTCGGGGTACCCGTACCAGGCCCTGAAGATCACCCGTCACCCGCCGGTCTCGGTGATCACATTCCGCGTCCGCCGCATTGGGGTGGATATCACGTGTACGCCGAGGCGGTGGAACTGTGGGTCGAGGGCGAGTCGCGCATTCACGATCGGGCGCGGTGGACTCGAAAGTTGGTGAGCGGATCCGACGCGTCCCAGCCGCCGCAAATCGGCAGCGCGTGGAGCGTGACTCGGCTTCAACCCTGAGAGAGTGCGGTTAACGCAACGCGGCGAGGATCGGCGCGTGCAACGGGCCGTTGGTTGCGAGGACCGAGGTCGTCGATAAACCGACCGGCGCGCCCTCTAGATCGGTGAAGGTTCCACCCGCTTCTTCGACGAGCACCGTGAGCGCTGCGATATCGAGAATATTGACATCCGACTCGATGACCGCATCGAGCGCGCCCCTCGCCAGCAAATGATAGTGAACAAAATCTCCATAGCCTCGGATGCGATTCACTTGCGTCACTAGCTCGCCATAGCGCGCCCAGCGCGGACTTGACGCCAACGTCTTGAGATTTCCGCTCGATACGATTGCCGCATCGAGACTCTCCACACCACTCACCCGAATGCGTTGCTGACCGAGCCAAGCGCCCTCGCCACGCTCGGCCCAAGCGAACTCGCAATACGCGGGGGCCGACGACACGCCGAGCACCATTCGGCCACCTCGCATGAGCGCGATCTGTGTCGAGAAGAATGGGCATTCACGGACGAACGATTTGGTTCCGTCGATGGGATCGACCAGCCAGATGCTCTCTGCGCTCATGCCGTGCTGGCCCGTCTCTTCCCCAAAGAACCCGAATGAGGGGAAATGCTTCGAGAGAACCTCGCGGATCACTTCCTCCGATCGGATATCGGCCTCCGTCACCGGCGACTTGTCCGACTTGGTCACGACCTGCAAGTTGCGCTGATACAGATCACGAATGACCTGGGCGGCGGCCTCGGCGGCCTGAATGGCGGCCTTCAATTCTGCGGATGGCACGATTTGGTTCCGGATCGCTGAGTCTGGAGTGGTATCTTAAACGGCATGGGAAACCGCTTGAGCAAGATCTACACCCGCACCGGGGACGACGGCACCACCGGGCTCGGTGATGGTAGCCGGGTGGCCAAGGACGACCCCCGTGTCGAGGCTTACGGTACGGTCGATGAGGCCAACTGCACGATCGGAATGGTCCTCGCCGTTCCGGGGCTGCCGCAAGCCGTGGTCGACTGCCTCATTGAGGTGCAACACGATCTTTTCGATCTCGGGGGCGAACTCTGCGTTCCGGGGATGACACTCATTCAAGCCGCACACATCGACCGACTCGAAGTCGCGCTGGATGCCTTCAACGAACCGCTGCCGCCGCTCAAGGATTTCATCCTTCCCGGTGGCGGCCCCGCCTCGGCCGCGTGCCACCTCGCACGTACCACGGTTCGAAGAGCCGAACGGCGGGTCTGGACACTCTCAGCGCAGACCCCGATCAGCCCCGAGCCCGCACGCTATCTCAACCGTCTTTCCGACTTGTTGTTCGTGATCGCGCGAGTCCTCGCCCGTCACGAGAACGGCAGCGAAGTCCTCTGGAATCGC
>JBMTZJ010000154.1:0-3463 GCA_049455515.1 Steroidobacteraceae bacterium | reverse complement strand
AAGCGCTGCGCGCCTGCTGCGCTCTGCACCGTGACTTCGCCTTTCGGATAGGTCGACAAGTCTTGAAGCGCAGGCTCGGCAGCGCCAAGGGGCGCTGCTGCGAACACGAACAGCAGGGCGGCGAGAACATATTTCATTCGGGCTTCAGCATACGCGCGGCGGGATCGCTAAGGCAGGCGTCGACAAATGTGCGGGTCGTGTTCCAGCGCGTTCTCCATTCGGCGAGGGTCTCCCGTCCGAGCTCGGTGATGCGGTAGTACCGACGTGGCGGTCCGGCGTAGGACGGGACGATCCGGCTCGTCAGTAATCCGGCGGCGGAGAGGCTTCGGAGGACCGGGTAGAGGCTACCCTCCGCGAAGGGGCTTTCGCCGCCCGGCGCGTCTCCGCGAAGTCGACGGGAGATGTCGTACCCATAGAGGTCTTCATCGCTACCGGCCACGGTGGCGAGCAGCACCAACGCCAGGGTGCCCGCATTGAGGTCCTTTTGAAATTTATGCCCGCTAGTACTCACTAAGTAGTATTGTTTATTTCGTAATGAAGATAATCAAGCATTAGTTAACCCCCGGCCTTCCAAGTCCCTCCTTGGAAGCCGCAACCCACCTCGATGCTCGCTGCATCTCCGTCGTAGTAATGGACCGAGGCGTCAGGCTTCGCGCAGGTCCCCACTCGACCGGGAGCCGGGCAGGCGCCCGGCGCAAAGGTGGCGTCGCTGTTCTGGTCGCGCTTTCCGGTATCCGTGCATTGCGCAGGCGTCGATGGATCGATGCAGGCGCGATACGGGCCCGCCCACTGGTTCTGAAGGTTGAAACGGCAATGCCCCTCGGTGTCGTTGGGGCTTGGCGTTTGTTGCGCAACGAGCGGAGTCGCGAGCAGGGCGCCGACAACGACGATGACCCACCGTCGTGCGTTCAACGAGCGAGTTTTAGCGTGGTGTGCGTGAGCGAACATGAGTAACTCCAAAACGAAGGAGAGGATTCCACTCGAGCCTACTGCCGCGTCGGGCTAACGAGTAGACTTGTGGGTGTCGTGGTCCACGTTGCGGGAATCCTGTCCGTGATTCGCCAGAGACTGCTCATTCTCCTTCTCGCGCTCCTGCTGCCCGGCTGCAGTGTCCTCGGGCCGCGACTCGAGGCGCCGACGCTCTCGGTGGCGAAGGTGGAGCTCATCAAGGGCGATCTCTTCGAGCAGCGCTTGCGTGCCCGCATGCGTGTCCAAAACCCGAATGATCGCGAGCTTCGGGTCCGTGGGGTGACATACACCATCGAGCTCGGCGGCGAAGAGCTGGGTCGAGGTCTTTCGGGGAGTAGTTTCGTGATACCCGCGCGAGGTGAAGTAGAGTTCGACATGCTCGTGACAGCTAATCTTGCGGGCACTCTGCTCAAACTTCTTGAGCGCGCAGGCGAAAAAGGTCGAACCCCGAACGAGATCGAGTACGCGTTGCGCGGCGAGGTGAAGCTCGACAGCGGATTCATTCGAACCGTGCCCTTCAACGAGAAGGGCCGGCTACCGTTGCGGTAGGACCGCGCCGAATGACCTTCGCGCGTGTCATGCTGGTCTTTACGGTGCTGATGCTGATTGCTCTGTCCATCGCAATCGGCTGGTACGCAGCGACTTGGCCCTTGCGCTGAGACGTCAATTTTTGATCCGAAGACAACGTAAACAATAACGGAGGATTCACTCATGGCAACAGCGCTCTGGATTTTGCTGGCCGCGATGCTCATGCCGATCATTTGCGGGGGTATCTCGAAGTTTAGCGGCGGGAACGATCGATACGACAACGCCAATCCGCGGGAGTGGCTCGCACGACGTACGGGCTATCAGGCGCGTGCGAACGCTGCGCAAGCGAACTCGTGGGAGGCGCTTGCAACCTATATCGCGGGGCTTGCGGCGGCGTTCATCGGTGGCGTCGATCCGGCGTCCATCGGCCTGATCGCTTCGATTTTTTTGGTTTCTCGAATCGCCTACGTGGCGTGCTACATCGCCGATCTTGCGACCTTGCGATCGCTCACCTGGCTGATCGGCTTTGGTAGTTGCGTCTGTCTCGTGGTGATGGGTGCCCAGCGCGTGGTTTGATGGCGTTATCACCGTACAAGCAGCTCGAGCTCGAATGGAAACGGTTACACGCGCTGCGCGGAGCTGTTTCCCTGTTGCGTTGGGACGCCGCGGTCATGATGCCGCGGGCGAGCGCGGCAGGTCGCGGCGAACAACTTGCGGCTCTCGAGACCGAGTGCCACGCCGTACTGACTTCTCCCAAAGTCAGTCGGCTCATCGAGCGTGCCGTAGCCGGGCAGTCGGCGCTCGAAGAGTGGGAGATCGCCAACCTTCGTGAGATGCGGCGGCAGCGTGATCACGCGATCGCGATGCCGGTTTCTTTGCTCAACAAACTTGTTCGTGCGACGTCGACGGCGGAAGGGGCTTGGGCTGAGGCTCGACAAAAAAACAATTTTGAATTGTTTGTGCCGCATCTCGAGGAGGTCGTTCGTCTCGTCCGTGACAAGGCGGCATTGCTCGGACAGGCGCGATCGCTCGATCCATACGATGCGCTCGTCGATGAATTCAGCGCAGGCGTCAGCTCCGAAATCATTGAGGTATTACTGAAGGGCTATGCGCGCCGGCTTCCGGGTCTCGTTCGTGAGGTGATCGAGAAGCAAGCAGCGACGACCGTATTGCCGTTGACGGGGGTATTTCGGGCTCGCCAGCAGCGTGCCTTGATCAGCGACGTGCTGCGTGCCGTCGGCTTCCCGTTCGATCGCGGCCGGATCGATGAAGCGTCGCACGCGTTCACCGAAGGAATCCCCGGCGATATCCGCATCACGTATTGTTTGTCGCGGCAGGATCCGTTCATCGCATTGCTCGGTGCGTTGCACGAGGCGGGCCATGCCCTGTACGACCTCGGGCTCCCGCGAGATTGGCTCGATCAGCCCGTCGGGCAGGCACGCGGAATGGCCCTCGAGGAAAGTCAGTCCTTGTTGCTCGAAATGATTCTCGGGCGTTCGCGGGCGTTTGTCCGCTATCTTCGTCCACTGCTCGAGAAGCACCTGAGTGTGACGGGACCCGAGTGGTCCGAAGATAATTTGTATCGCTTACTGACGCGTGTGAAGCGCAGTGCGATTAGAGTGGATGCCGACGAGCTCACCTATCCATTGCATGTGATGCTGAGGTTCGATCTCGAGCGTCGCATGCTGAGCGGAACGATCGCCGTACGCGACCTCCGCGAAGCCTGGAACGAGGGGATGCGTCAGCGTCTTGACCTCGTGCCATCGAGCGATGCCGAAGGGGTACTTCAGGATGCGCACTGGGCGAGCGGTTCCTTCGGCTACTTTCCGCTCTACGCAGTCGGCGGCGCGATCGCGGCACAACTGGCTGAACAAATGAGAGTCGATCTGCCGCAACTCGACGAGCAAGTGGCCGTCGGAGACTTTTCGGCACTACGCGGATGGTTGCGGGATGCCATCCATGCTGA
>JBMTZJ010000153.1:0-3525 GCA_049455515.1 Steroidobacteraceae bacterium | reverse complement strand
TCGAGCTCGGAGACGGCATCCTCGGAACGTATGGCGTCGACTCGATCCTCGAGTGCGCCGATATTCGTAAGGCGCTAACGGGTGTCGTGTTATCCGCGAATGATCCCGTCGCCGCGTGGGGCGGTGTCAAACTTTTACGCGAGCGCTTTGGTATCGAACCGTGTGCGGTAACGGGGCCGTCCACTGATAACGCTGTCGGCGTCGACATCATCCGTGAGCAGATGAAGGTTGCCGCATTCAACGCACTCGCCGACGGTGCTGCACTCGGCGACTGCGTCATCGACGCCATCGGTCTCGGCACTCGATTCCCGGCGGTGGCGGCCTCGTGATCAAGATACCGACACTCGTCCTCGGCGGTACGGGATACGTCGCAGGCGAAGTGCTTCGTCTCGTCGCGAGTCATCCGCAGCTCGATATCGCGGGCGTCATGTCCGACTCGCAGCCCGGAGAATCCGTCGCCAAAGCGTTCCCGCATCTCGCGCCGTTGCTCGGCGATCTTCGTTTTATCTCCGAGACCGAGATCGAGACGCTCATCACGTCTTTCCCTAAGAGCGCCGTATTTTCCGCTGCACCGCACGGTGTGAGTGCAGCCCTCATCGACAAGCTGTTACGCGCCGCTGAAGCTGCGGGCACCGTACCGCGCGTCGTCGATATCTCGGCGGATTACCGTTACGCCGCGGCAGACGCCTATGCAGCGGTCTATAAACACCCGCACGGTGCACCGTCGCGCCTCAAGGATTTCACCTGCGCCCTGCCGGAACATTTGTCTAAATCGCCGACGCCGCACGTCGCTCATCCAGGTTGCTTCGCCACGGCGACGCTGCTCGCGAGCGTACCTTTGCTCTCGCTCGGACTCGTCTCCCCTACGCTCTTTGTCAGCGGCGTGACCGGTAGCACGGGTTCCGGTCGTAAACCGGTCGATGGCACTCATCACCCGATGCGGCACAGCGACCTCTATGCCTACAACGCGCTGGCGCATCGTCATGCGCCGGAGATCACCGCCTGCGCAGCGGCAGCGACGGGCGTGACGGCGAACTTTGCCTTCGTGCCGCATTCGGGGCCGTTCGCTCGAGGCATCCACGTGACGGTTCAAGCAACGCTCGCGAACTCGAAGGCGGGGCTCGACAGTAAAGTGCTGCTCGCCAACATACGCGATTTCTATTCGTCATCGCCTTTCGTCCGCGTCGTCGACACACCACCGCGTCTCAAAGATGTCGTCGCCAGCAACTACGCGCATCTGCACGCCACGACCGACGGTCGCACGTTGGTCGCGATGTGCGTGATCGACAATCTCACCAAAGGCGCAGCCGGCGGTGCCGTCCAGTGGATGAACCGGCTGTTGAATCTGCCGGAGCACACCGGTCTCACGGCGCCCGCTGCCGGCTGGACCTGATTTTTGAGTCGCTGCCTATGAGTCCTGCCGATCATCTCGCTCCCGTTTTCGCGCAATACCCGATGGAGGTCGTCGACGCCGAAGGGGTGTGGCTGCACACGCGCGACGGTCGACGCGTGCTCGATCTGTACGGCGGCCATGCCGTTGCAGCACTCGGCTACAAGCACGCCGGATGGATGCGCGCGCTGAGTCGACAAGCAGAGGCCTGCAGCTTCCAGAGTAATGCCGTGCCGATGGACGTCCGGGTACGCGCCGCAACGCGGCTCGCACATTTTGCCGGCGGTCATTTCGACAGTATCTTTTTCGTGAACTCGGGTGCCGAAGCGAACGAGAACGCACTGCGCATGGCATTCAAGATGACGCGACGCTCGAAAGTGGTCGCCATCGAAGGCGCCTTCCACGGTCGGACTGCAGCGGCGGGCGCGGTGACTTGGGGCGCTGACAAAAAGTGGTACGAGTTTCCTCGCACCCCCTTCGATATCGGATGGATTCCGCGTCGCGATATCGACGCGATTGCACGTCAGGTCGATGCGGATACGGCGGCTGTGATCGTCGAGCCTGTACAAGGCGTTGGTGGCGCTTTCGATATGGGCCGCGACTTTCTTGATGCGCTCCGCGCGCGTTGTCATGACACCGGCAGCGTACTCATTTTTGACGAAGTACAAATCGGCGTCGGTCGTAGCGGCCAGCCTTTCGCCGCCCAGTACTACAACGTCATACCGGACATGATCACGACGGCCAAAGCGCTCGGCAACGGATTTCCATGCGGAGCGTTACTTATGTCGCCCCGTGTCACGGCAGCACTCAAGCTCGAGGGGCTCGGCACCACTTTCGGTGGTGGGCCGATGGCCTGCGCGGTGATCGAAGCCGTCATCGAGGCGATCGAGAACGAAAACCTTCTCGAGAATGTCCGACGCGTCTCGAAATACCTGCGTGACACCTGTACCGTCGGGCCCGTGACCGATCATCAAGGCGCAGGGTTTCTGCACGGCCTCATCTGTTCGCGTCCGGCCAAAGACATTCAAAGAGCTTTGCTCGATCGGAACATTCTCGTCGGCACGAGTGGCGACCCTCACGTCGTTCGACTACTGCCTCCCTACACCCTTCAGAAAGAGCACGTGGACCTCCTCCGCGAGGCCCTAGAGAACCTATGAAACGCTTTCTCGATCTGGCCGATTTCAGTCGCGAGGAAATACTCGATCTGCTCGCGCTCGCTCGTCGTCTCGAAGAACATCCGGAGCCGCGGGCGCTCGCCGGAAAGATTCTCGGGCTCGTATTCTTCAATCCGTCACTGCGTACGCTCTCTTCATTTCAGGTGGGGATGATGCGACTCGGTGGTCAGTCCTTCGTCATCACGCCTGGACAAGGTACCTGGCAACTCGAAACGCGCACGGGCGCCGTCATGAATGGTGCAGCCGCTGAGCACGTGCGTGAGGGTCTGCCTGTGCTTGCCTCGTATGCCGATGCGCTCGGCATACGTGCATTCGCAGAGGGAAAAGATCTTCGACACGATCTTGCAGAGACCCCCTTTAAGGCCATGGCGTCGGTCGTCGAAAAACCCCTCATCAATCTCGAATCAGCGATGAGTCACCCCTGTCAGGCGCTTGCCGACTGGAAGACGCTCGACGATCTTCGAGTACCGCAACGTGCAAAGTTCGTCCTGACTTGGGCGAATCATCCGCGAGTGACCCCGCTGGCCGTACCGGCGACGACGGTACACATGGCTGCGCATCGCGGTATGGATGTCGTCGTGCTTCGCCCGGAAGGGTTTGCGCTTCCGCCAGAGATCATGGACAAAGCCCGCGCTGCAGCGGCTGTTTCCGGTGGCTCGGTCCGGGAAACCGACGATCGAAACGAAGCGCTCGCAGGCGCTCAGGTGGTGTACGCCAAAGAATGGGGTTCGACCACGCATTACGGTGACTCGGTCGGTGATGCCACCTTGCGAGCGGGCCTCGCAGATTGGTGCGTCCGCGAAGACTGGTTCGCTAAATCGGCCAGCGATTGCAAGTTCATGCATTGCTTGCCGGTACGACGTAACGTCGCAGTCGCCGACGACGTACTCGACGGTCCGCGCAGCGTGGTTCAACGCGAGGCATACAACCGTTTGCCTGCACAGATGGCGGTGCTGCACC
>JBMTZJ010000152.1:0-3552 GCA_049455515.1 Steroidobacteraceae bacterium | reverse complement strand
ACGACCGCACCGACGGCCGAGGCTGCCGAACCACCGAGCCCGGAACCGAGCGGTATGCCCTTTTCGATCTGCATCTCGAAGCCGAAACCGGGGCGAGCCGCGACATTCAGCGCCATCAGCGCGCGACCCGCCGTATTTTTCTCCGGTTCGAGCGGCAGATCGGTCGCGACGCCGGAGCAGCCGGTGATTCGAATACCGGGCTCGCGGGTACGCGACACCGTGATGCGATCACCGAGGGCGTCGACGGCAAAACCGAGAATGTCGAAGCCGATACCGACATTTCCCACCGAGGCTGGAGCGAACGCCGTCGCGCGCTCTCGGCCCTGGGTGAGGGTCGATCCGCTCACAGACGCGCTCCGAGATACGCGGAAAGACGCAAGAGATCGGCAAAGATTCCACCGGCGGTCACTTCAGGTCCCGCACCCGGGCCCTGCACGATGAGCGGATTCGAGTTGTATCGGGCGGTCGCGAATCGCACGACGTTGTCGGTCAACGCAATGTTGGCGAAGGCGTGTCGCGCATCGAGCTCGACGACACCTACCGTCGCGTCGCCAGACGAGGTCAGTCGGCCGACATAGCGCAGTACTTTGCCCCGCGCTCGTGCGGAATCGAAACGTGATTTCATGGCTGCATCGTGCTGCGGCAGACGCGCCAAAAAGTCCTCGATCGAGCCGTTCTCCAAACCCGCGGGCACGAGACTCTCGACCTTGACGTCCGATAGCTCGAGTGACAGACCCATCTCGCGGCCCAAAATAATGAGCTTGCGCGCCACATCCATACCCGAGAGGTCATCGCGAGGATCGGGCTCGGTGTAACCGCGCTGCTTGGCATCCGCCACGATCTCACTGAATGGGCGCGACCCGTCGTAGACGTTGAACAGATAGGCGAGCGTGCCCGAGAAAATACCCTCGATGCTCGAGATGTCATCGCCGGTCTCGCGCAGATCGCGCAGCGTCTGAATCACGGGAAGTCCGGCACCGACCGTCGCTTCGTAAAGATAATGCGTGCCGCCCGACTGCCGCGCCTGACGCAAGCCGCGGTAAAACGCCATCGGTGCGCTGTTGGCTTTCTTGTTGGGCGTCACGATATGAATGCCTGACGCCAGCCACTTCGGATAATGCTGCGCCACCTCGCTGCTCGCGGTGCAATCGATGATCACCCGATTCGGGAGATAGTCGACCCCGACGTGTGCGGCAAAAGAATCGAGATCGGGCGAGACATTCGATGCCGCGAACTCGGTTTGCCAGCGTGTGAGCGGGACGCCCATGTCTGACAACAGCATTCGCTTCGAGGACAGCAGACCCCGCAGACGCAGATCGAGTTTGAAATCGCGGCGTAGCCGCTCGCTCTGCGAAGCCAATTGTTCAAGCAGTACGCGCCCGACGGTTCCCGGGCCGATGACGCCCACAGACACGGTGTGAGCGGAGAGATAAAAGCTCGAGTGCACGGTTCGGAGAGCGCGGGTCGCCGCCTTGGCCGGCACGACGACGGAGATATTGCGCTCTGAAGCGCCCTGAGCGATCGCACGTACGTTAACGCCCGCTGCGCCTAGCGCGCCGAATACTTTGGCCGAGATGCCCGGAATACCCGCCATGCCGTCGCCAACCACCGCGAGAATCGCGAGCTCACGATCCACTTCGACAGACTGGATCTGTCCGTCCGAGAGCTCTCTCGAAAATGCGGCACGCACGGTCGATACAGCGCGATCCGCCTGCTCGCGAGGGACGGCACAACAGATCGAGTGTTCGGAACTCCCTTGCGAAATGAGGACGACCGAAATCCCCTCCTCGCGCAGCGCACCAAAGAGCCGCGAGGCCGTGCCCGGCACGCCGATCATGCCGGCACCCTCGAGATTGAGAAGCGCGATGTTCTCGATGGTCGTGATGCCTTTGACGGCAAGCGCCGACTGCGGACGCGCGCAAATCAGCGTCGCGGCATGCTCTGGCGCAAAAGTGTTACGGATCCAAATGGGGATCTCGCGGCCAATGGCCGGTG
The DNA here is from genome assembly GCA_049455515.1 of Steroidobacteraceae bacterium. Lineage (GTDB taxonomy): Bacteria > Pseudomonadota > Gammaproteobacteria > Steroidobacterales > Steroidobacteraceae > UBA964. The sequence goes on along the minus strand of JBMTZJ010000152.1, from coordinate 1,557 downwards.
CCATCGTTTGCGGGTGAATGACTTTTGCACCGAAGTACGCGAGCTCCATGGCCTCGTTGTACGACAACGAGTCGATGACCTGTGCGTCGGGAACCCGACGCGGATCTGCCGAGAGCACCCCATCGACATCGGTCCAAATATGGATTTCGGAGGCATCGAGCAAAGAGCCGAAAATCGACGCCGAGAAATCACTGCCGTTACGGCCGAGCGTGGTCTGTACACCGCTGACGTCAGTGGCCACGAATCCGGTGATGATCAAGGTTCCGACGAAATCCGACGGGACGTGACTTGCAAGACGGCGCTTCGATTCGTCCCATTTGACGAGCGGACCCAGCGGGCCCCACTCGACCCATACGACCTCGCGAGCATCCAGCCAGCGCACGGAACCCGGACGCTTCGCCTTCGTCTCCGGACGACTTTCATAGAAATCCCGGAAGAGACGGGTCGACCAAATCTCGCCGAAACCTGAGATGAGATCGGTGATGTGACGCCCCGCCGAACGCGTCAGACGCACCGCCTGTAAAATCCCCTCGATATCGTGACGATCGCGATCGAAGGCCTCGAGATATCGATTGGCGCCGTCTTCAGTCAGCAGTTCGCCCGCGATTCGGGCATGGCGGTCGCGAATCGCCTCGAGCCCGGACTGAAACCCGAGATCCTGCCGCTCTGCCTGCGCGACGAGCGCGAGCAATGCATCGGTGACGCCTTTACAGGCCGACAGGACCACCCCCAATCGGTTCGTCGACTGTCCGTCGAGGATCGACGCGACGCGGCGGAAGCAGTCCGCGTCGGCGACGCTGGAACCGCCAAATTTATGTACTGCCCAAGGGGAACCCGTCATGGGTGTCAATCCGTGCTGACGAAACAGTTAACTGTATCGGCGCCCACCCTTCGAACGCAAGGAAGCAAGACGACCGGGAAACTCACCGAGCCCTAGCGCTTCCCCTACACTGCCGGCCCCATGGACATCCCCGCAGACGCAGTCTCGATCGCCCTGCTGGCGGGCCTGCTGGCCGTCACAGGGCTGTTCGCCGGCCTGATTGCCGGGCTGTTGGGCGTCGGCGGTGGCATCGTGCTGGTTCCGGTGCTCGAGTACGCCCTTCGCTATGCCGGCTTCCCCAAAGAATGGTGCATGCACGTGGCCGTCGCCACCTCGCTCGCGACGATCATTCCGACCGCCATCAGCTCATCTCGGGCGCACCACCTGCGCGGCGGTATCGATTGGCGGATCGTCAGGCATTGGGCGCCTGGAATGATTCTCGGCGGACTCGCCGGCAGCCTGCTCGCTGCCCAAGCGAGCGACGAGGTGTTGACCGGTGTCTTCGGTCTGGTCGCTGCACTCGTTGCTGCGAAGATGTTCTTACCGCTCGATCATGTGCGCCTCGCGGAAAGCGTTCCGACCGGATTCCCCGGCAACCTCCTGGCCGCGATGATCGGCGGCGTCTCCTCGATGATGGGAATCGGCGGCGGCACATTGTCCGTACCCGCGATGACGATGACGGGAGGGGCGATCCACTCGGCCGTCGGCACCGCCGCGTTCTTCGGACTCTTGCTCGC
>JBMTZJ010000151.1:0-3552 GCA_049455515.1 Steroidobacteraceae bacterium | reverse complement strand
TCGATGCGCATCGTCGGCGACATCATCGAGTACACGGCGCGCAACATGCCGAAGTTCAACTCGATTTCGATTTCGGGTTACCACATGCAAGAGGCGGGCGCGAATCAGGCGCTCGAGCTCGCGTTCACGTTGGCCGACGGCAAGGAATACGTGAAGACTGCGCTCGCGAAAGGGCTCGACGTCGATGAGTTTGCCGGCCGCCTCAGTTTTTTCTGGGCGATCGGTATGAACTTTTATCTCGAGATCGCCAAGATGCGTGCGGCGCGCCTGCTGTGGTGGCGCATCATGAGCGGCTTCGGTGCGAAGAATCCGAAGAGCCTGATGTTGCGCACGCATTGTCAGACATCGGGCTGGAGTCTCACCGAGCAAGATCCGTACAACAATATCGTTCGTACCACCGTCGAGGCGATGGCCGCCGTGTTCGGCGGAACGCAGAGTCTGCACACGAATTCTTTCGATGAAGCCATCGCGCTGCCCACCGAATTCAGCGCGCGCATCGCGCGCAACACCCAGCTCATTCTTCAAGAAGAATCACAGATCACCAAAGTGGTTGACCCGTGGGCCGGCAGTTACATGATGGAGCGGCTCACACAGGAGATGGCCGACAAAGCGTGGGCGATCATCGAGGAAGTGGATGCGCTCGGAGGAATGACCCGAGCCGTCGAGAGTGGCTGGGCCAAGTTGCGGATCGAGGCGAGTGCTGCCGAGAAGCAGGCGCGTATCGATTCCGGCCGGGATGTCATCATCGGCGTCAATAAATTTCGGCTCGACAAGGAAGATCCGGTCGAGATTCTCGAAGTCGATAATGTCGCCGTTCGCGAGACGCAGATTGCACGGTTGCAGAAAGTTCGCGCATCCCGCGACGACACCCGTGTCTCCGCGGCCCTGACGGCACTCACATCGGCTGCGAAGTCGGGACAAGGTAATTTGCTCGCCCTCGCCATCGAGGCGATGCGTCTTCGTGCAACCGTCGGCGAGGTCAGTGATGCGCTCGAGCAGGCTTGGGGTCGGCATCGAGCGAATTCTCAGGAGGTGAGCGGCGTGTACGCGGGAGCCTACGAGTCACGAGAAGAATGGGAGAAGTTGCAGGCGGATATCGCCGCCTTTGCAAACAGTTACGGCCGTCGCCCAAGGGTGATGATCGCGAAACTTGGACAAGACGGACACGATCGGGGTGCGAAAGTCGTGGCGAGTGCCTTCGCCGATCTTGGCTTCGACGTCGACGTCGGTCCGCTCTTTCAGACACCCGAAGAGTGTGCGCGTCAGGCTATCGAAAACGATGTGCATGCTGTCGGCGTGAGCACCTTGGCAGCCGGACACAAGACGCTGGTACCGGAGATCATTCGGGCGCTGCGCGAGCAGGGCTCCCCCGAGATCATCGTCTTCGTCGGGGGTGTCGTTCCGCCGCAGGACTACGCATTCTTGCGCGAAGCGGGCGTGAAGGGGATCTACGGCCCGGGAACGCCGATCCCGGAAAGTGCACGTGACGTGCTCAACCACATCAAGCGCGCCAGTGATGGGGCTTGAGTCCGACGACATTCGATTGATCGAGGGTGTGCGCAGCGGCGATCGTCGTGCGCTCGCGAAGACCATCACGCTTCTCGAGTCGACGCGACCCGATCATCGTCGGCGTGCCGATGCCGTGCTCGATGCCTTGTTGCCGCACGCGGGTAATGCCCTACGTCTCGGAATATCGGGCGTTCCCGGCGTCGGTAAGTCGACGTTCATCGAGGCGCTCGGCATGTTCCTTCTCGATCGAGGTCACAAAGTGGCCGTGCTCGCCGTCGATCCGTCATCTGGCGTATCCGGCGGATCCATTCTCGGCGATAAGACACGCATGGAGCGTCTTTCGATCCAGGAGAAAGCGTACATTCGACCGAGCCCCTCGTCCGGGACGCTCGGTGGGGTCACCGAAAAAACCCGCGAGGCCATGCTCGTGTGCGAGGCGGCCGGGTACGACGTCGTGATCGTTGAAACGGTGGGCGTCGGTCAGTCCGAGACCACGGTCGCGGGAATGACCGATATGTTCATCTTGTTGCAGTTGCCGAATGCCGGTGACGATCTTCAGGCCATGAAAAAAGGAATCATGGAGCTCGCTGATCTCATCGTCATCAACAAGGCGGATCTCGATCTGGATGCAGCGACTCGCGCCGAAGCCCAGATCACCTCCGCGCTGCGCGTGCTGCGTTTCACTGGAGCTCCAGGTTCCCATGATGAGACGCGCTGGCATGTCCGGGTCATGCGTGGCAGCGCCTTAAAAGGCGAAGGGCTCGAAACATTTTGGAGCAACGTCGGCGAGTTCCGCGCCTTACGCGAACGTAGCGGTGAATTCGCCGAGCGACGGCGCCAGCAATCCCTCACCTGGATGTGGGATGAAGTTCACGCGCGGCTCGTGGCCGACTTTAGGGAGAGCGAAGCCGTCCGAACCGCGTTGCCGCAAACTGTCGACGACGTCACACACGCCCGCACCGCGCCGTCGACAGCGGCCCGAAAACTTCTCGATCTTTTCGAAGCACACTGAACCTAAAAGAATTCAACACAGGGATAGCCCATGCACGACATCATTCACTTGCTCGAACAAAAGCGCGCCCAAGCCCGGCAGGGGGGTGGACCCAAGCGTGTGGCAGCGCAGCATGCCAAGGGCAAACTCACCGCCCGCGAGCGTGTCGAGCTGTTGTTGGATGACGGCACCTTCGAAGAGTGGGACATGTTCGTCGAGCATCGCTGTGCCGACTTCGGTATGCAGGATCAAAAAATTCCGGGCGATGGTGTCGTCACGGGCTGCGGGTTCATCAACGGCCGTCTCGTTTTCGTGTTCAGTCAGGACTTCACGGTCTTTGGCGGCTCGCTCTCGGAAGCCCACGCGCAGAAAATCTGCAAGGTTCTCGATACCGCCATGAAGGTGGGGGCCCCTGTCATCGGCATCAACGACTCAGGCGGCGCCCGCATTCAGGAAGGCGTCGCGTCGCTCGGTGGTTATGCGGAAGTCTTTCAGCGCAACGTCACCGCCTCGGGCGTCGTTCCGCAAATCAGCCTGATCATGGGCCCGTCGGCAGGTGGCGCGGTGTATAGCCCTGCACTCACCGACTTCATATTCATGGTGAAGGACAGCTCGTACATGTTCGTCACCGGTCCGGACGTAGTGAAAACCGTGACGCATGAGGAGGTCACAGCCGAGGACCTCGGAGGCGCAATTACGCATACCACGCGTAGCGGCGTCGCGGATCTCGCCTTCGACAACGACGTCGAAGCGATCCTGATGCTGCGGCGCTTCTTCAATTATCTGCCTGCGAACAATCGCGAAAAGCCGCCGATGAGAGAGGCGTTCGATCCGCCGGATCGTGACGACTACTCGCTTGATACGCTGATTCCGGATAATCCGAATAAGCCGTACGACATGAAAGAGCTGATCACCAAGGTGGTCGACGACGGTGAGTTTTTCGAGCTGCAACCCGAATACGCCAAGAACATCATCATCGGGTTCGGTCGTATGGACGGACAGGTGGTCGGCATCGTCGCCAACCAACCTTTGGTGCTTGCCGGATGTCTCGA
>JBMTZJ010000150.1:0-3554 GCA_049455515.1 Steroidobacteraceae bacterium | reverse complement strand
TTCACGTGCAATGCGCTCTACTACAACATTGCCGATTTTTCGGTGTGGGATTACTGCCAAGGTTTCGAGGACGTCAAGGCGCGCCGTCTTCGGCTCATTGGCGATCCCGAGACCCGTTATCGCGAGGATCCGGTGCGCATGCTGCGCGCAGCGCGCTTCCAGGCCAAGCTCGATTTCGAGATCGAACCGGCGACGGCAGAACCCATCGCCAAGTTGAGTGCTTTGCTCGCGGGGGTCCCGCCCGCAAGGCTATTCGACGAGACGCTCAAACTTTTCCTGACGGGTCATGGCGCGGCGAGCTACCGAGTCTTGCTCGAGCGTGGCTTGCTCGATGAGCTGTTGCCCAATGTCGCCGCTTTCGCGCGCAAGCATCCGGGCAGCGCTCCGGAGCGCATGCTCATCCAAGGTTTGATCAACACCGATGCGCGTGTTCGGGCCGATCGTCCTGTGACCCCGTCGTTCCTTTTCGCGTTGCTGCTTTACGGACCGATCGGGCTCGCCATCGAAAAGCGACCGCGGGAGGAGTGGCACGAGATCTCGACGATACTCGATGCGGTGGATGTCGCCGTGCGCGATATCTACGCTCGCGTGGCGGTGCACCGGCGCTTCATTCTCGGCATGCGCGATATGTTCGCTCTTCAGCCGCGTCTCGAATCGCCGCGGGGGCGTCGCGCGCTGCGCACCCTCGAGCATCCGCGCTTTCGTGCGGCCTTCGATCTGTTGCAGTTGCGCGCGGAGTTCGGCATGGCCGACAAGGCCATCGTCGAGTGGTGGGTGAAGCTGCAGACCGCCTCGCCCGAACAACGTGCGGCCATGAGCGAGGCGATCGGTCGTTCGGCGGGCGGCGCCGAGGGTCGTGGTGCCCCGCGCGGACGAAACAGCCGACGGCGTCGCGGAGGCCGACATCGGGGACGCGGCGGCGGACCGGGCGCCTGAGTTTCGAGTCAGTGATGTCGCAGCCGGCGCTTTGGCAGCCTGCCTACGTGGGACTCGGAAGTAATTTGGGCGATCCGCGTGACGCCCTCCGTCGAGCGATTGAGGCTCTCCGCGGTCTTCCCGACACCCGGCTGATCACGACGTCGCCCCTTTACCGCACCGTGCCCTTCGGTCCCGTGGAGCAGGGGGCGTTCATCAATGCCGTTGCGGGCGTCGTGACCCGTCAGTCTCCCTCCGACTTGCTGCGGCAACTCCGGGCGCTCGAGCGTCAGCTAGGCCGTGCAGAGAGTCGAGTTCGCTGGGGCCCCAGAGAAATCGACCTCGATCTTTTGGTGCACGGCGAGTGCACGCTGTCCTGCGATGAGCTCACGCTTCCGCACCCCGGGATACCCGAGCGTGATTTCGTTCTGTATCCTCTTCGGGACATCGCGCCAGAGCTGTATATCCCGGGGATGGGGCGGGTCGTTGATTTGGCGGCCTGCGTGGCCAATCGAGGCATCGAGCGACTCGACTGAACATGACGGAATCCGTACCTCAACGCTACATCGTCATCGAAGGCCCCATCGGCGTTGGTAAAACGTCCCTTGCAAAACGTCTCGCCGGAACGCTCTCTGCAGATCTCATTCTCGAGCAAGCGGAGGCTAACCCTTTTCTCGAGCGTTTTTACCGTGATCCGGCGGGCGCCGCTTTACCGGCTCAATTGCATTTTCTTTTTCAGCGCGTCCAGCAACTCGCGGGGCTCCGTCAGGACGATCTGTTCTCGACCGTCAGGGTCTCCGACTATCTTTTAGAAAAAGATCGTCTCTTTGCCAGTGTGACGCTCGATGAGGCCGAGTACGGTCTCTACGACCAAATCTACTCCCGAGTCGTCCTCGATCCGCCGAAGCCGGATCTCGTGATTTTTTTGCAGGCGCCGGTGGACGTGCTGCTGCAACGTATTGCCCGTCGAGGAATCAAGGCGGAGCAGCTCATCGATCGAGCCTATCTCGAGCGGCTTAACGAGGCGTACGCGCGCTTCTTCCATGACTACGACACCTCGCCCCTGCTGATCGTGAATGCGGCGGCGATTGACCCCACCGCGAACGACGCCGACTATGAGGAGCTGCTCGGGGCAGTTCGGCGGATGAAACGGGGAAAGCTTTACTTCAACCCCCTGAGACACGCCGTCATCTAAGCCCGCTGAGGTGTGGCCAATCTGTGGGCTCGGGGACGAATCGACCGCGCATTGGTCGAAGTTCGGCTAATATCCCATGAATATGCAGGTAGTGACGACCATTGCCGAGGTGCGGGAGAAGATCAAAGAGTGGCGGGCGGCAGGCCGCAAGGTTGGCTACGTCCCGACGATGGGGAACCTCCACGATGGGCATCTCGGACTCTGTCGCCTCGCTCGGAAGGTCACTCGCCATTACGTCGTCAGCGCCTTCGACGATCCGATGCAGTTCGGGCCGAATGAAGATTTCGATCATCGTCCGCGCACTCCCGAGCGTGACGAGCAACTGCTCAAATCCGTCAATTGCGATCTGCTATACCGGCCCGACCCCAAAGAAATTTACCCGCACGGCTTGCTCAACTCGGTTCACATCGAGGTACCGGGTTATTCGGATATCCTCTGCGGCGCGGTGAGGCCTGCGCATTTCGAAACCCTCGTCAGCGTCGTCAACCGCCTCTTCAATATCGTGCAGCCCGATATCGCCGTATTCGGCGAAAAAGATTTCCAGCAGCTCACGGTGATTCGGCGAATGGTGGAAGAGCTCAAGATGCCGATCAACATCGTGGCGGCGCCGACGGTACGGACGGCTGACGGATTGGCAATGAGCTCGCGCAACCAATACCTCACCGAAGACGAGCGCAGACTCGCACCGCGTATTTACGAAGAGCTCTGCAAGGTCGCCGAAGCGATCGAGATGGGTGCCGGCTCTCTCTCAGAGATCATGCAGCTCGAGTCGAAATCACGCGCTGCACTGCGCGAGGATGGGTTCACGGTCGACTACTTCACCGTCGCGAGCGTTCACACCTTACGAAAGCCCGGCATTTCGGAGAGTGATCTCATCGTCTTGTGCTCTGCGCAACTCGGCCGTGCGCGTTTAATCGACAACAAACGCTGCACGCGACTGTAGTCGCCGCTCAGCCGTCCAATCGACGAAGCGCCCACTCGACATGCTCGCGCACGAGTGCGGACGGATCGTGTACACGTTGACGAAGTGCCGCTCTGGCGCGCTCTGCTGCCGCGCCTGAGGTCGGGCCGTTGCCAAGCGCGATGGCGATGTTGCGCAACCAGCGCTCGTGACCGATGCGCCGAATGGCCGACCCGCGCAGCCGCGTCTCGAATTCTTCGGCAGTCCAAAGAAACAGCTCGGTGAGCGGCGCCTGATCGAGTCCATGCCGAACGGCTTTGAGATCGGGATGCGCCGCCGCTTGCGCGAATTTGTTCCAAGGGCAGACGAGCTGACAATCGTCACACCCGTAGATCCGGTTCCCGATCAAGGGTCGCAGGTCTTCGGGAACGGATCCTGGCAACTCGATGGTTAGGTAAGAAATGCAGCGCCGTGCATCGAGCTGCCAGGGTGCCGTGATCGCTCCCGTGGGGCATGCCGGAATGCAAGCCTCGCAGGTCCCGC
>JBMTZJ010000149.1:0-3566 GCA_049455515.1 Steroidobacteraceae bacterium | reverse complement strand
TGGGTCGCTGGGTGTGGAAGGGCGATCTGCGCCTGCGCAACGAGACGATCGACCAGGAAGCGACGGCTGCCGAGCGTAACCGCAATCGTTTTCGGCTGCGCGTCGGTGCGACGGCCCGCGTGAACGATACGACTCGAGTGGAGGTGCAGTTTGCCTCCACCGAAGGCGGCGATGCCCGATCGTCGAATCAGTCGTTCACCGATGCGAACTCGCGCAAGGCGCTCGATCTCGATACGGCCTTCGTCGAGTGGTCGCCGAACGATCAATGGAAGGTCCTCGGTGGCAAGATGCGGTACCCGTGGGTGCGCACGTCGAGCTTTTTCTTTGATAACGACATCAACCCCGAAGGCGTCGGCGTACAGTGGCAACAGGCGGCGAACGGATTTTTCGGAAGCGCGTTCCTGACGCAATTTGCGGAGCGCGCCACAGCGGCCGATTCGGGTATGGTCGGTGCGCAGTTCGGCTGGCGCTGGGCGTACACGGATGGCAGTCGCGCATTGATCGCGGGAGCCTATTACGACCATACGGCTGTTCTCGGCTACAACCCGTTCCAGGGTGCGAGTTCGAGTTCTGCAGGGCTCGGCAGCTACGGTAATTCGACCACGACGACCGCGACGATCTGTCGCAAGGCGGTCGCTGCGGGCGGGGCTTGCCTGGCCAACGACTACAATGTCATCGAGTTACTCGGCGAGTATCAGTTCAACGTCGGCGAGCAACCCTTGCTGCTCTTCGCCAACGTGGCGCAGAACACGGCGGCGGACTACTCGATCACGACGACGAGTACGGCCACGACGATTCCGAAGGGACTCGATACGGCGTACGCCGTCGGCTTCACCTACGGTCGGGCCAACGCGACGATCCCGGGGACGTGGGAGGTCGGGTATCTCTATCAGGTCGTTGAGAAGGACGCGCTCTTTGCGCAATGGATCGACTCGGACTTCGCTTCGGGCAACACCGACGGCGGGGGCAGTGCGATCCGCGGGGCCTACCAGTTGTCGCGCAATTGGCGTTTCAACGTGACCTACATGCTCAACGATACCAATCGGGACGTGGCGGCGGCCGTGACCGTGCCGGCGGCCCGGAACCTCTTCAATCGTGATTACGAGCGTCTGCAGGTGGACTTCAACTGGACCTACTGACCCACGGGCGGATTAAATTTAGATGACGGGTCTACCTCGGGAGGCCGGAGTCGGTAAAATCTCCGCCCTTCCGGGGTCTTGGACTCCACTGAAGGTTCTGTCGACTTCATGAGCCCGTCGATTCTCCTCGTCATGATCATCGCGTTGTCGGTGCTGGCCTTCCAGCTCGGCCGGGCGCGCGCCGTCGCGATCGTCGGGGGACAACGTCGCATCCGCGACCTGCATTCTTTGCCCGGTCACTACGGCTTGCTCACGGCGATCTGGTGCGGGCTACCGGCACTCGTGGTGTTTTTGACTTGGGTGTTGTTGCAGGATGCGGTCATCACCCAACTCGTCATCGCGCAACTGCCCGCGGCCGCGCAAGCGCTGCCCGAGTCGCAGCTCGCGCTGCTGCTCAATGATTTACGCAACGTCGTCGCCGGCAACGTCTCGCCCGAGATGGTGGCGCCCGAGACGCGCGTGGCGGCCGCGCAGTATGTGCAGCTGCGCGATATCGCCGAGCTTGCGCTCGCGGCGATCGTCATCTCGATCGGCATCATCGGCATGCTGTGGGTTCGCGCGCGGATTCGGCCTGATCTACGGGCGCGAAATGCTTACGAGCGGGTGATCGAGATCCTGCTGTTCGGCTGCTCGGCGGTGGCCGTGTTCACGACGCTCGGTATCGTGCTCTCCATCGTCTTCGAGGCGTTTCGGTTCTTCAGCATCGTGCCGGTCACCGAGTTCGTGTTCGGCACCAACTGGAGCCCGCAGATGGCGATCCGTGCCGATCAAGTCGGCTCCTCTGGTGCGTTCGGTGCGGTGCCCTTGTTTGCGGGCACGCTGCTTATTTCTTTTATCGCCATGGTGGTGGCGGTGCCGATCGGTCTGTTCTCCGCGATCTACCTCGCCGAGTACGCCCCGGCGAAGGTGCGCAAATACGTGAAGCCGCTGCTCGAGGTGCTCGCGGGCGTACCGACGGTCGTGTACGGATTCTTTGCCGTGACCACGGTGGGCCCGGCGCTGCGGGTGGCGGGCGAAGCGATGGGGCTGCCCGTCGCCGGCGAGAGCGCACTCGCGGCGGGCCTCGTCATGGGCATCATGATCATCCCCTTCGTCTCCTCGCTCTCCGACGACATGATCACGGCCGTGCCGCAAAGCCTGCGTGATGGCGCCTACGCACTCGGGGCGACGCGTTCGGAGACCATTCGTCAGGTGGTGTTGCGCGCGGCGTTGCCCGGCATCGTGGGTGGCGTGTTGCTTGCGATCTCGCGCGCGATCGGCGAGACCATGATCGTCGTCATGGCGGCGGGGCTCTCGGCGAACCTCACCGCGAATCCGCTCGAGGCGGTGACGACGGTGACCGTACAAATCGTGACGCTGCTCGTGGGTGACCAAGAATTCGATAGCCCGAAGACACTCGCCGCCTTTGCGCTCGGCCTCGTTTTGTTCTTGGTCACGCTGCTGCTCAACGTGATCGCGCTTTACGTCGTCAGGAAATACCGTGAACAGTACGAATGATCTGCCGGTGAAGTCGGCCGAGGAGACGCAGGCGCTCGTGCGCAAGAGCCTCGCGCGCCGCTATCGGGCCGAGACGCGTTTTAGGGCGTATGGCGCGGCGGCCGTGCTCGCCGGTATCGGCTTCGTCATTTTTTTGTTCGGGACGATTTTCTCGCAGGGCGCCTCGGTATTCCGCCAGGGGTATGTACAGTTGACGGTGACCTACGATGCGGAGGTCATCGACCCCTCGGGTGCGCGCAACCCCGACGAGCTCGTCACCGCCGATTACCAGGCGCTCGTTCGTGCGGCGCTGCGTGAGCGGTTCCCGGAGGTCGAGGGACGCCCCAATCTTCGTGAGCTCTACGGCATCGTCTCGAGTGCCGCATCGCTCGAGCTGCAGCGACGGGTGGTCGAAGACCCGTCGATCATCGGCTCCCGCGAGACGCTCTGGGTGCTCGCCGACGATACCGTCGACATGCTCCTCAAAGAAAAAGTCAGCCGCGCAGCCCCGGAAGAGGAGCGACGCCTCTCGGATCAGCAGATCGGTTGGATCGACACGCTGGCCGCCGCCGACGCACTCAAATTGCGGTTCAACGCGGCGTTCTTGTCGAACGGCGACTCGCGCGATCCCGAGCAGGCGGGCGTGCGGGGAGCGCTGATCGGCTCGGCGCTGACCTTGCTCATCACGTTATTGCTGTCGTTCCCGATCGGCGTGGGGGCGGCGATCTACCTCGAAGAATTCGCGCCGCGCAATCGGATCACCGACATCATCGAGGTGAACATCAACAACCTCGCGGCCGTGCCCTCGATCGTGTTCGGTCTGCTCGGGCTTGCGATGTTCATCGCGCTCTTCGGGCTGCCTCGATCGGCGCCGCTCGTCGGTGGACTCGTGCTCTCGCTGCTCACCTTGCCGACGATCATCATCGCCTCGCGCGCGGCGCTCAAAGCCGT
>JBMTZJ010000148.1:0-3604 GCA_049455515.1 Steroidobacteraceae bacterium | reverse complement strand
TCATGCGCGAAGTCGAATGGGGCTGGCTCATTCGCTACATGCACTCGACGGGCGCATCGTTCTTCTTCATCGTGGTCTACCTGCACATGTTCCGCGCCATGATCTACGGCTCGTATCGCGCGCCGCGCGAGCTGCTGTGGATTCTCGGGATGTTGCTGTACCTCGCGCTGATGGCCGAGGCGTTCATGGGCTATGTGCTGCCGTGGGGCAACATGTCCTACTGGGGCGCCCAGGTCATCGTGAACCTCTTCGGGACCATCCCGGTCATCGGGCCGGGGGTCGTCGAGTGGATTCGCGGCGACTACGGCATCGCCGACTCGACGCTCAACCGCTTCTTTGCGCTGCACGTCATCGCGCTGCCTTTTGCGATCGCCTTCCTGGTGCTGATGCACCTCGTGGCGCTGCGCCAGACGGGCTCGAACAACCCGGACGGCATCGAAATCAAGGAAAAGGTCGGCTCGAACGGCAAGCCCATCGACGGCATTCCGTTCCACCCGTACTACACGGTCAAAGATATCGTCGGTGTGGGCGTCTTCCTGATTTTCTTCTGCGGCGTCATTTTCTTCGCGCCGACGTTCGGGGGTCTGTTCCTCGAAAAGCCGAACTTCGAGCCGGCGAACGAGCTGTCGACGCCTGAGCACATCGCTCCGGTGTGGTACTTCACCGCGTTCTACGCCATGTTGCGCGCGGTCCCCGATCAGCAACTCGGTGCGCTGCTCATGCTGCTGGCCATCGTGGTGTTGTTCTTCATGCCGTGGCTCGATCGCTCGCCCGTCAAGTCGATCCGCTACAAAGGATGGCTCTCGAAGATCTTCCTCGCGCTCTTCGTGGTCTCCTTCGTGGTCCTCAGTTATCTCGGACTACAGCCTGCGAACGATCTCTACGTGATCCTCGCCCGGGTTTTCACGGCGGTTTACTTCGCTTATTTCCTTCTCATGCCTTGGTACACCCGCATCGAGAAGTGCAAACCTGCTCCTGAGAGGGTCACGTACCATGCGTAAGTCTTTCTATGCCGCCGCGCTCGGCTTTGCGCTCGCGTTCGTCGGTCCCGCCGCGTTTGCCGCGGCTGCGGGGCCGCACGCTGCATGGATGGACTGGGAGCCGGGTAACGACGTCAGCAACATCGCGTCCTTGCAGCGCGGTGCGGCCAACTTCATGGGCTACTGCGCGGGTTGTCACTCGCTCAAGTACAAGCGCTATTCGCGCATGGCCAAAGACCTCAACATCCCCGAAGAGCAGTTAGAGAAACTGCTGCTACTGCCGGGCGCGAAGAAGGGCGACTACATCATCACGCCGATGTCGAAGGCCGACGGCGAAGCCTGGTTCGGCAAGGCGCCGCCCGATCTGTCGCTCACCACGCGATCGAAGGGCTCCGATTACGTTTACCAATTTCTGAAGACGTTCTACGTCGATCCGAAATCGGCGAACGGCACCAACAACCTCGCGTTGCCCAACACGGCCATGCCGCACGTATTGTCTGCGTTGCAGGGTGTTCAGGAAGCGAAGTTCAACACGGTCGAAAAAGTCGTCGATGGCGAGACCGTGACCGAGTTGCATTGGGACTCCTTCGAGCTCACGACGCCGGGGCAGTTGTCTCCCGACGAATACGACGCGTTCGTGCGCGATACGGTGAACTTCCTCGAGTACGTGGGTGAGCCGGTCAAGGCCAAACGCGAAGCGCTCGGCGTGTGGGTCATCCTGTTCCTGCTCGTCTTTACGGGCCTCGCCTATCTGCTCAAGCAGGAATATTGGAAGGACGTGAAGTAATCGGCGGATCCGGTCATCGCGCGCTTCCTCGCGTGAGGATGATTCCTTGACCGGATCCCGCAAACCTCGTCGCCCGTATCTTCTGCGGGCGATGCATCAATGGATGACCGACAGCGGACTCACGCCGCATCTCATGGTGGATGCGACCGCGCAAGGAGTTGAAGTTCCTGTCGCGCACGTACGCGAGGGTCGTATCGTGCTCAACGTGAGCTACGACGCGACGCGACACCTCGATATCGGCGACGAGTGGATCAGTTTCGAAGCTCGATTTTCGGGCGTGCCGCGACTGCTGCGATTTCCCGCCGCTGCGGTGCAGGGGATCTATGCGCGCGAGACCGGTGAGGGCTTGATGTTCCCGCCGGGGGAGGACGATGCGCCGCCGGATTCGCCCATCGATCCGGAGCCTTCGGGCAGCTCGCCCGACGGCGCTCCGTCCGCGAAACCGCCGGCCGGCGGCAAGCGTCCGACACTCAAAGTCGTGAAGTAGGGTTCGCGTTCAGCGACTCGATTCGAAGGCGTGGGTCATCCAGTCGAGACGCCAGTCCGCATCGGTGGTTCCGGGCGAGAGCGCGATGACGTCGAAGCGAACCGGATATCGCGCGAGATCGCGACGTTGCTGCAGCAGTTGATGCGCCGCCGCGGTGATCTTCCGCTGCTTGAAGTGATCGATGCTCGCCGCGCCATCGCCATGACGGTCAGAAGAACGCAGGCGGACTTCGACGATAAGTAACACCCCGCGATGCAACGCGACGATGTCGAGTTCGCCCCGACGTCGACGATAGTTTCGGAGCAGGATCTCCGCGCCCGCTGCGGTCAAGTGTTGTGCGGCGAGATCCTCGGCAATACGCCCGAGGGCGAGGTGTTTGGGCAGGGCGGCGTCAGCCGCCGCCATCTACGGCATCGAGCAGTTTGATCTGACCGTCGTCGAATTGAGCAAACCGTAGACTGCGCTGCACGCGACCCTCGTCATCGACGAAGAGCGTGCCGACAGCTCCGGTCATCGGTGCTGCAATCGAGGGTGATCGTCCTGATCGCAAAGCGACGTGCAACATCCACGCATCGTGCCCGAGCGCGAAGAAGCGGTTGCGCTGCGCGCTGTCGGCCAGAGCGTCTTGAATGTTTGCGCGCAGGGTCGCGACGAGAGGTGCTTGCGGGGCGATCATCCAATCGATGTCGGGAAAGACGAGACCTTGCAGCTCATCGCCCACGCGACCGTCGAACGCGTCGGAGGTCGCGTATGCCGGAAGATCGCCGAGACCTTGAAACCGAAGCTGTGGACGCCACTGACGGAGCGTGGCCGCAGTTCCTGGCATGAAAATGAAATCGACATCGGCGCGTCGCCGCGGCTGAAAAGCGAGCGGCATATCGAGCACCGACTGAAGACGGCGATGGCGCGCGATACTGGAGTCGATACGGAGCAATGACTGCGCGGCGTTACCGAGGTCGCGGCCCGGAAGCGTCTCAGCACCGAGCAAGGTACCGCCGCCCGCGTCGAGTTCCTCGCGGAAGGCTTGTAGAACTCGGGCACCCCAATCACCTCCGGGTACGAGCGCAACGGCGCGTCGACGTCCCTCGGCGAGTGCGCGACGCGCGACTGCACGCGCTTCGTCCTCGGGCGACAGCGCAAACTGTCGAACGTTCGGAGAAGCGATTTGACCCGCCGGTAGCGCGTTGAGGGCGATGACCGTCGGCGCTCCTGCAACGGTCGCGCTCGTGGTCACGGCGAGGACTTCGTCTCGCGCCAAGGGGCCGATTACGGACACCGCACCGCCTTGCATCGCTGCGGTGAAGGCCTCGGCGACCGATTGCCTCGCCGTATCGTAGAAGCGCAGCGGTG
>JBMTZJ010000147.1:0-3604 GCA_049455515.1 Steroidobacteraceae bacterium | reverse complement strand
TTTGTAGGTGGCGGGATCCGCTTCGAGTCCTTTCGGCGTCTGCGAGGCGAAGTAAGCCGCAAGGTCGGCGATGTCCTCATCGGTGAGCGCCATCGCGAGCGGATACATCACGAGGTTGTTACGGTGCCCCGCACGGAATAAACGCAATTGTTCAGCGAGGTACGGAGCGCCTTGACCCGCGAGGCTCGGCCATTCCGGGTTGACGCTGTTGCCGTCTACACCGTGACAGGCTGCGCACACGGCGGCCTTGGCTGCGCCCGCTTCGGCATTGCCTTTGGCGAGTGCTGCGGGCGCCATCAGGGCGGCGAGGGCAGCGGAGGCCAGGATGGCAGCGAAGGGCTTGGAGATGAACATTTCTGCAGGCTCCGGACGTCGATTTCAGGCCCGGGAGTTTACACTAACGACCCTTTTTCGTGCCTGTGCGGACGGTCCCAGCGTGTCGCGTTTTCCCAAGGCGGATTTTCTTCTGAGCGTGGCGGCACCCGCCCAGTTCCCGATAGATTCCGGCGCAGAAGTGGCTTTTGCAGGGCGTTCGAATGCCGGTAAGTCGAGCGCCATCAACGCCATTTCGGGTCGCAAGGCATTGGCTCGAACCAGTAAGACCCCGGGACAAACCCGCCTACTCAATTACTTCGAACTTGAGCCCGGCCACCGTATCGTCGACCTGCCGGGATATGGATACGCCGATGTTCGGGCCGAGGAGCGCGGCAAGTGGGTTCCGCTGCTCAACGCCTTGCGTGAGCGCAACAGTCTTCGGGGTTTGCTTCTGGTGGTCGATTGTCGTCGGGGTTTACGGGATGAGGATTGGGGTCTGATCGAGTGGGCGGATCCCTCGAGACGCCGAATCCACGTCCTTATCGCCAAGGCGGACAAGCTGAATCAGGCGGAACGTGCCGCCGCCTTGCGCGAGGCGCAGGCGAGCCTCGGTGAAGTCGCGACGGCGCAGCTGTTCTCGGCCCACTCGGGTCTCGGAATCGATCAGGCTCGAGATCGTCTTGCCGAACTTTGGGAAACTCCCCAAGAATAAAAAAACCCCCGGAAACCTTGCGGTAACCGGGGGCAGACGAACCCGGCACAGGTCTCACGGCCGGGGCCCGCTCAGGGAGGGTTGGAAGCGGGGAACGCTCTACGTTCAAGAATTCAGACCCGCAGAGACCTGAAAAAGTTCAGAAAAAAATTACTTTAAAATCAATATGTTGCAGACCCCATTGTCGCGCGATCGCAACACCTCGGCCTAATGGGCTTCGTCCCAATTCCGGCCGACACCGACATCGACTTTGAGTGGCACACGTAAGGCCCCTTTGCCAGCGTCGATCATGCAGCGCCGGACGGCTTGGGTCACGACCTCGACCACATCCTCACGGACCTCGAGGACGAGTTCGTCGTGCACTTGCATGATGAGATGCGCCGAATCGTTCGATTCGTGCTCACACCAGGCATCGACCTGAATCATGGCGAGCTTGATGAGATCCGCCGCGGTGCCTTGCATTGGCGCGTTGATCGCACTGCGCTCCGCGTATTGCTGCAACGCACGATTGCGGGAACGGATATCGGGCAGATACAGACGACGACCGAATACGGTCTCGACGAAGCCCGCTTCCTTGGCTTGCTCGCGGGTACGGTCCATGTAGGCTTTCACGCCCGGATATCGCTCAAAGTAAAGATCCACATATCTTTGAGCAGCTCCGCGATCGATGCCGAGTTGCTTGGCAAGTCCGAATGCAGACATGCCATAGATGAGCCCGAAGTTGATCGCCTTGGCCGAACGCCGCTGATCGGCGGTTACGGCATCGAGCGGTACACCGAAAACTTCGGCGGCAGTGGCCTGGTGGACGTCACGATCTGCTTCGAATGCGCCGAGCAGCCCAGCGTCTTCGGACAGATGCGCCATGATACGCAGCTCGATCTGCGAGTAATCGGCGGCCAAGAGTAGATGCTTCGGTGGCGCGATGAAGGCTTTTCGAATACGCCGACCTTCGGGGGTTCGGATCGGAATATTCTGGAGGTTGGGGTCCGTCGAAGACAGGCGTCCGGTCTGTGCGACAGCCTGATGATATGAGGTGTGGACACGGCCTGTGTTCGGGTTGACCTGCAACGGCAGCTTTTCGGTGTACGTGCTGCGCAGCTTGGCAATGCTTCGATAATCGAGGATCAGCCTCGGCAGCACATGACTATCGGCCAGCTCTTCCAAGACGTCTTCGGCGGTCGAAGGCTGTCCCGTCGGCGTTTTTCGTAACACCGGAATCTGCATTTTCTCGAACAGGATCTGCTGCAATTGTTTCGGTGAGTCGACATTGAACTCCGTGCCGGCCTCGGTGTGCGCCTGCGTCTTGAGCTCCTCCGCACGCTGCGCGAGCTCATGACTTTGAATCCGCAGCATGTCGCGATCGATAAGGACGCCGCGTCTTTCCATGCGCTGCAAGACTGCAACGAGAGGCTGCTCGAACTCTTCGTACAGTCGCTTCAGCAGGGGCTCGTTTTCGATCGCAGGCCATAACGTACGGTGCAGTCGCAACGTCACATCGGCGTCCTCTGCGGCGTACTCGCTGGCACGCTCGATCGCCACCTGCTCGAAGGGGATCTGTTTCGCGCCTTTGCCGGCGACGTCCTCGTAGGAGATCGTCGTCAAGCCAAGATAGCGGAGGGCTGCCGAATCCATGTCGTGACGCGTCGCGACACTATTCCAGACGTACGACTCGAGCATCGTGTCATGGCGCATACCTCGCAAGGTGATGCCGTGATTCGCGAGGACATGCGCGTCGTATTTCAGGTGATGTCCGATCTTGTGGCATGACTCGCGCTCGAGCAGCGGCCTCAGACGTTCGAGGACGATATCCCGATCGAGCTGCTCGGGTACGCCGACGTACTCGTGACGGACGGGAACGTATGCGGCAACGCCTGGCTCGATACAAAACGAAACGCCCACGATCTGCGCAATCATGTAATCGAGACTCGTGGTTTCGGTATCGAATGCGAAGACTTCTGCACGCTCGAGCGCCTGACACCAGCGCTCGAGACTCGCGAGATCGAGCACGGTTTCGTAGCGTCGTGGCGCGTTGACGATTTCCGGACGAACCTCGAGACCCGATGCGTCAGCGTTAAGCTGCATCGCATTCGGATCGACGGGCGCCGAGGCGGGTTCGTCGGATTCTTTGCCTCCGCCGAGCGTACGCAGGAGAGCGCGAAATTCGAGACGCGTATAAGACGCGCGCAGCGTGTCTTCATCGGTGTCGCGCCGTTCGAGCGTCGCTGTATCAGCGGGCAATTCGAGATCGCAGCGAATGGTGGCGAGTTTACGTGCGAGTTCCAGCGTCTCGAGGCCCGCTCGCAGGTTCTCACCGACCTTTCCCGGCACCTCGTGCGCATGAGCGATCAGTCGATCGAGAGTCTGATACTGCCCCAACCATTTCGCTGCTGTTTTCGGGCCGACTTTGTCGATACCCGGAATGTTGTCCGAGCTGTCACCGACCAGCGAGAGATAGTCGATGATTTGCTCTGGCCACACATCGAATTTCGCTTTCACGCCCGCGCGGTCGTAAAGGCTGCCGCTCATCGTATTGACGAGGGTGATGCGGGGATCGACGAGCTGACACATATCTTTGTC